>CALMKX010000065.1 GCA_937867335.1 uncultured Acidobacteriota bacterium | reverse complement strand
GAGCACGGCGTTGTACTCGTCGTAGAACTTGCGATGCGTCTCGGCGGGCAGGCCTGCCACCGGCGCCGGTACTTGGCGGCGAGATACAACACGCCCACGGCATAGACCGCGAACAAGATCACGCAAGACTCCGAGAGATCGGTACTCGCGGCGCATCATAGCTCTGCATTTCGGCATACGAGATGGGTCCTGCGGAGTCGGCCAGCCGGATACTGCTGGAGGACATCCGAGCAGGGGCAAACAGCTCGTCCCGCATGAGCTCCGCGTATGACTTGCCCGTCACAACCTCCAGCACCCGGCCAATCACCGCAGCGCCGGCGTTGGAATACTTCGTCACCGTACCGGGCCGGGCAAGAAGCTGCGTGTCATTCAGGCTGCGTACAATGGACGCGAGATCGGGAGCCGTTGTCGCGAAGTAGGATCCGAGCGGCGGCTCACGCACCAGGCCGCTGCTGTGAGTAGCGAGCATGCGTAGCGTGATCTGCGTTTGAAACGGATTCTGCGGCGCAAAATCCGGCAAATAACGCCGCACCGGCGCGTCCAGATCGAGCACTCCGCGATCCACCAGGCGCATCATCACGAGCGCAGTGAGCGCGTCGGTCAGCGCGCCTGCCCTGAATACCGTGCCCGCTCCGGCCGGAACGAGTTGGTTTTTATCGGAGAACCCGGCGGCACCCACCCAAACCATTCCCGAACAGTCGAACACGGCCACGCCGGGAGCGCCCCAGCTCTTCTCGGGGCTGTGCGGGCGAACCGTCGCGAAGTAATCGGCGGTGGGGATCGGGTGAATCGCGGCGTCGGCGATCACGGCGAGGCGGTCGGCCTCACGGGCCGACGGGCCGTGCTGGAAAGTGATTCCGGACGTGCCGTTGGAGACGATGTCGGTGAAGGTAATTCCGCCGTCCGCCAGGGCCGGGACGACCCCGGCGACCAGGAGCAGGGCTCCGATCGCGGCCAGTGCGAACTTCTGGATCCTCATTCCTTCCTCCTACTTTTTTGGGAGTTATGACGGGCTGTTGTCGGGGTTGGTCGGGAGACGAACCGCTCCCCTCCCCGCCTTTCGTGTCGCCTGAAGAGTGCGTCTCCAGCTTCGATGTGTGACGGGAAAATTCGAAAAGTCTTCCGGATCACCATCTGTATGTTCCGATGCGAGACCCGGAATTATCGCTAGTTTGAAACTCAGGAAAAATCTTCCTCGCTCGGGCTTTACGGTCTCCTCACGATTGCCGTCGGAGCGGCGATGGAGGCTCAGCGGGTCCGGGTTCTGGCGAGAATTTTTCTTGTCGGGGGCTGCTCCTGCCTAGGGTTCTCGGGGTGCTCTCGCGGTGGGGCAGGCCGAGCCGGGCTGCTAGAGTGAAGGCCATGGAGGCTCGATGACCGGCTCCCCCTGGCTTTCGCGACGCACTCGGCCACTGGTACCCCACGACGACTCCCGCTGCGGCTGGCTCCAGGGCGTGGAAGCCCTGACGCCCGCGCCGCCCCTCGCCGGCGACGTGGAGGCCGATGCCGTGGTGGTGGGCGCCGGCTTCACCGGCCTTGCGGTGGCCCGCGCCTTCACCGAGGCCGCTCCCGGCCGGCGCGTGCTCTTGCTGGAAGCCCAGACCGCCGGTTTCGGTGCCTCGGGGCGGGCCTCCGGCTTCGTGGTGGACCTGGCCCATTTCGTCGCGCGCATGGCGCCGGAGGCCGCCGAGGCCTACATTCGGCTGGCCCGGGCGGGCATCGCCGAGCTGCGCCAGCGGGTGCACGAAGAAGGTATCCCCTGCGACTGGGACGACCGCGGCTGGTTGCATGTGGCCTGGGGCGAGGAAGGCGCCCGTTCGGTGGCGAAGCTCCGCGGCTGGCTCGAGGGGCGCGGCGAGGATCACCTCTGGCTCGAGCGCGACGAGCTCGCGGAGGTCACCGGCGTGCCCTTCTACCGCGCCGGGATCCGCCTGCCCGGCAGCGTCCTGGTGCAGTCGGGAGCGCTGGTGCGGGGCCTCGCGGCGCGGCTGCCGTCGAGCGTCGAGCGCCACGACCGCACGCCGGTGCTCCAGCTCGAGCGGCAGGGCTCGCGCTGGCTGATCACCACGCCCGGGGGCCGGGTGAAGAGCGAGCTCGTCTTCCTCGCCGTGAATGGTTACACCCGCAGGCTCGGCCGGCTGGCCCGGCGGGTGCTGCCCCTCGCCACCTTCGGCAGCCTCAGCCGGCCCCTTTCGGAGCGCGAGCAGGAAGCGCTCGGCGGCGAGCGGGAGTGGGGAGTGCTGGCCGAGGACGCCATGGGCTCCACGGTGCGGCGCACCCGGGACCAGCGCATCCTGATCCGCAACTCGGTGGCCTACAGCCCCCGCCTCGCTTACTCGGCCGCCGCTCTCGCCGAGGCCCGAGAAGCCCACCGCCAAGCGTTCGCCGCGCGTTTCCCGATGCTCGGGGACGTGGCCTTCGAGTCCACCTGGGCGGGAGTGATGGGGGTTTCGCCCAGTCGCTCGCCCCTCTTCGGCGAGGTCGCCCCCGGTGCCTTCTACACCGGCGGCTTCACCGGCGCCGGCATCGCCATGGGCGCCGTGCTCGGCCGCCTGCTGGTCGACCTCGCCCTGGGCCGCTCCTCCTCCTGCCTCGAGGATGCCCTGGCCCTGCCCGGGCCCACGGAGCTGCCTCCCGAGCCTTTTCTTTCCCTCGGCGCGCGCTTCGAGACCTGGAGGATGAAACGCCAGGCCGGCCCTGTCGTCTAAGCCATCATTCGGCCTCGTAGGGGCCGGAGAGTGGCCTCGGACGGCCGCCGGCAGGAGCTCGAGAGAACTCGCTGAGAAGCTTGTCCTCAATAAGCAGCCAAGCCGCACTATTAGGCCAGATCGGGAGGCTAGGGCGTGCCGGCGCCGGCCTTCTCATTCTGCGCACGGTATCTTTCGTTCTAGAGGAGTTGCGAAATGAGCGACGCAATGGCGGCACACCAGGGCTCGGATGATCCGTGGGGCTACCAGTTGATCATCGATTGTTTTGGCTGCGATGAAGAGGCTTGCTGTGATCTCGATCGGGGCTATGAGTTCCTGGACAAGATCTGTGTCTTCCTGAAGATGACCAAGCAGACCCAGCCTTACATCTTCAAGACTTGTGAATCGACTTTTCCCGGGCGCCCTGGCTATAGCGGTTGGGTGCCGATCATCGAAAGCGGTATCCAGGTGCATACTTCGGCCAAGAACCGCTTCATCAGCGTCGACGTGTATTCCTGCAAGAAATTCGATCCCCTGCAAGTCGAGGAATTCGTTCGCCAGTGGTTCCAGCCGAGGGTGGTGGAAACCGTACTTCTCAACCGTGGTAGCGACCTTCTGAATCGGTCTTTCGGCCATCAAGCGGTGGAAGCGGGCGCCTAGAGTCCGCGTCCTTTACGGCCTGGAGCCTTCGCGATCCGTTTAGCGAGGTAGGAGTGGAGAATTTGCGTCGCGACGTCCGGTCGGCGATCCGCTGGCTGGCGACGAGCCCTGGCTTTGCCTTGACGGCCATTCTCTGCCTTGCCCTGGGGATCGGAGCCAATACCGCCGCCTTCAGCCTTACCCGGGCCGTGCTCTGGCAGAGCCTGCCCTTCGCCCATTCGGACCGGGTGGTGGTGCTGTTCACCGAGAGCAAGGCCACGGGCAAGAGCAATCAGCCTTCCTCCGGCCTCGAATTCCTGGATTACCAGAAGCGGTTCACGCGCATCCGGCCGGTGGCCGCGGTGCGCACTTCGTACGTCAACTTCACCGGCACCGACCAGCCACGCCGCCTGCTGGTGGCGCGGGCATCAGCCAGCCTGTTCTCGGTGGTCGCGGTGGAGCCCCTGCTGGGCCGCTTCTTCGCCGAGGCCGAGGACCGGGTGGGGGTGGAGCGGGTGGTGGTGCTCTCGGAGACCTTCTGGCGCAACCAGCTGGGCGGCGACCCCGGTGTGGTGGGCAAGAAGCTGGGCCTGGACGGCGCTCCCGCGACCGTGATCGGTGTGGCTCCCAAGGCCTTCTCCCAGGGCCTGACGGACCGTTTCGAGCTCTTTCTTCCCCTCGCCCTCGACGTCTCCAAGCTGCCGGACCGCGGCCAGCGGGCCCTGACCGTGCTCGGCCTGCTCACCCCGGGCACCAGCCTGGGAGCGGCTCAGGCCGAGATGAACCGGGTGGCGGCGGAGTTCGGCCGCGAGCATCCGGATTTCTACCCTGCCAACGCCGGCTGGGGCATCCGCCTGGTGCCGCTCGCCAAGCAGCTGGTGGGGGACTTCGACACCAAGCTGGTGCTGCTGCTGGCGATCGTCGGCCTGGTCCTGGCGATCGCCTGCGGCAACGTGGCGAACCTGCTGCTGGCCAGGAGCTCGACCCGCCACCGTGAGGTGGCGATCCGCGTGGCCTTGGGCTCCGAGCGGGGCGATCTGGTGCGCCAGCTGCTGGTGGAGGGCACGCTGCTGGCCCTGGCCGGGGCGGTGGTGGGGCTGGCCCTCGCCTTCGTCGGCCTGCGGTTCCTGACCAGCAGCAAGGGCCTGGCCATTCCGCGGCTCGAGAGCGTGGCGATCGACCCGGTGGTGCTTGCATTCACCTTGTTGATTTCCTTGCTGATCGGCGCCCTCTTCGGCCTCGCTCCCTTCCTGCTCCTGCGCCGGCCGGACCTGGCGGCGATGTTCAAGGAGGGCGACGGCGGCAAATCCTCGGCCGGGCCGGCGGCTCGCCTGGCCCAGAAGGTGCTCCTGATCGGCCAGGTGGCGCTCGCCACGGCGGTGCTGATCACCTCCGGCCTGCTGGTGCGCAGTTTCCTGCGCCTGCAGCAGAGCGCCAACGGCTTCGACCCCAGGAACACGCTGACCTACTCGCTGTTCCTCTCGCCCAACAAATACCCGGAGCGCCACCTCTACACCGGCTTCTACCACCAGGTGCTCGAGCGCATGCGCGCCCTGCCGGGAGTGCGCGCGGCCGGGGTGGTCTACGAGCTGCCGCTCGGGGCCCGGCGCTTCGCCGTGGAGACCGAGTTCGAGGGCTACGAGATCAAGCCCGGCGAACCCTTCCCGATGACCGACTGGCGGCCGGCGAGCCCGGGCTACTTCAAGGCCCAGGGCATCAGCCTGGTGGCCGGCCGGGACCTCGAGGAGAGCGACGACGAGAAGGGCGAGCAGGTGGCGGTGGTGAGCCAGGAAACCGCGCGGCGCTTCTGGCCCGGCCAGGAGGCCCTGGGCAAGAAGCTGCGGCTGATCGGCCGCCCCGGTGGCGCGGCGGTGGCGCAGTGGCTGCGCGTGGTGGGCGTGGTGGCGGATGTGCGCACCCTGGGCCTCGACCGCGAGGCGCCGGCCACGATCTACACCCCCTACCCGCAGGCCACTTTTCCGGCCTTCTCCGTGGTGCTGCGCACCGAGGGCAAGCCGGAAGGGCTGGCGAGCGCGGTGCGCCAGGCGGTAGCCTCGATCGATCACGATCAGCCGATCGAGGACCTCGCGTCGATGGAATCGAAAGTGAACCAACACCTGGCCGGGCGGCGCACCTACGTCTGGCTGATGGGCCTCTTCGCCCTGGTGGCGCTCACCCTGGTGGCGATCGGCGTCCACGGCCTGATGGCCTTCCTGGTCTCGCAGCGGCGCTCGGAGATCGGCATCCGCATGGCCTTGGGCTCGGAGCGCAAGGCCGTCTTCCAGCTGGTCCTCCGCCAGGTACTGAGCCTTGCCGGCTGGGGCGTGGCGCTCGGTATCCTCCTGGCGCTCCTGGCCTCGCGCTGGATCACCAGCCAGCTCTACGGCGTCGGCAGCTTCGACCTGCTCACCTTCGTCGCCGTGCCGGCCCTGCTGCTCGCCCTGGCGACGTTGTCCACCCTGCTTCCGGCCCGTGCGGCGCTTTCGGTGAACCCGGTGAGCGCGCTGCGGCGGGCATGATCCTGGGGTCAATCAGCGCTCGGGAGGGCGCCCTTCGGTCATCATGAGTGAGTCCTCGCCCAAGCTCTCCGGACTTTCCCGCGAGCAGCTCGACCAGCTGATCCGGCGGCTGCAGCAGAAGAAGGCCACGGAGGCGCCGAGCGCCGCGGCCGGTCCGGCCTCGCTCGTGCGCCGCGCCGGGGATCGCTCGCGGGCGCCGCTGTCCTCCTCCCAGCGCCGGCTCTGGCTGATCGACCAGATCGAGCCTGGCTCGCCGGCCTACAACATCCCGCTCGCCGTGCGCCTTTCCGGCCAGCTCTCGGTTCGGGCCCTGAGGGCCAGTCTCTCGGCCATCGTGGAGCGCCACGAGGTGCTGCGCACCACCTTCGCGGCCCCCGAGGAGGGCGAGCCGGAGCAGCGGATCGCCCCGCCGGCGCCGGTGGCCTTGCCTCTCCTGGACCTCAGCGCCCTGCCCGAGGACGCGGCCAGGGCCCTCGCCGAGGAGAGGGCCCGGAAAGAAGCCCGCCAGCCCTTCGACCTCGCCCGCGGCCCCCTGATGCGGGCCACCCTGCTGCGCCAGGGGCCTGAGGAACATGTACTGCTCCTGACCCAGCACCACATCGTCTCGGACGGCTGGTCGATGGGCGTCTTCGTGCGCGAGCTCGCGGCCTTCTACCGGGCCGAAGCGAGCGGCACGCCGGCCGGGCTGCCGGAGCTGCCGGTGCAGTACGCGGACTACGCCGCCTGGCAACAAGAACTCCTGGCCTCCGGCGAGGTGGGCCGCCAGCTCGAGGGCTGGAAGCAGGCCCTGGCCGGGGCTCCGGAGGCTCTCGACCTGCCCACCGACCGGCGGCGGCCGCCGCTGCCGAGCTACCGGGGCGCCAACGTTCGCCACGAGCTGCCGCCCGCTGTGCTCGAAGCCGCCCAGAAGCTGGCCCGTGAAACCCACAGCACGCTCTTCATGGTGCTGGCCACGGCCTTCGCCACCCTGCTTGCGCGTCTCTCGGGGGCTTCGGACCTCTGCCTCGGAGCGCCGATCGCCAACCGGCGCAGCGTCGAGGTGGAGGGGCTGATCGGCTTCTTCGTCAACACCCTGGTGCTGCGCGCCGACCTCGGCGGGGACCCTACTTTCCGCGAAGCGCTCGCCCGGGTTTCGGAAGTGACCACCGCCGCCTACTCCCGCCAGGACGTGCCCTTCGAGCAGCTGGTGGAGGAGCTCGCGCCGCGCCGGGATCTAGCCAAGAACGCCCTCTTCCAGGTGGCTTTCCTGCTGCAGAACGCGCCGATGGGCCGCTTCGAGCTGCCCGGGCTGGTGCTCGAGCTGATCCCGGTGGATTCCGGCACCGCCAAATTCGACCTCCTGGTGGCCGCCACGGAAGGCCCCCAGGGCCTGGCGACCGGCTGGGAGTACGCCACGGATCTGTTCGACGCCGCCACCATCGCGGCCATGGCCGAACGCTTCGGCCGCTTGCTCGAGGCGGCGCTCGCCCGGCCCGAGCTGCGGCTCTCCGAGCTGCCGCTGCTCTCGTCCGCGGAGGCGGCCGCCCTCGCCGGACCGCTCGCCGGTGAGCCGCTCGCCGAGGTGCCCGAGGGCACCCTCGACGACCTGGTCTTCGCCCGGGCCCTGGAGAACGGGGCGGCCGAAGCCCTGGTGGTGGGCCGCGACCGGCTGAGCTTCAGCGACCTCTGCCTGCGCGCCCAGACCCTCGCCGACCAGCTGGCAGCGCTCGGCGTGGGGCCGGAGGAGCGGGTGGGCGTGTGCATGGAGCGCAACGCCGGCCTGGTGGTGGGCCTGCTCGCCGTGCTGCGGGCCGGGGGCACCTACGTGCCGATCGACCCCGCCTACCCGCGGGAGCGCATCGGCTGGATGCTCGAGGACGCAGCCGCCCGCTTCGTGCTCTCGGGGGGCGGGGCGCTTGCCAGTCTCGAAGGCCTCGGCGGCTTCCGCATTCTGCCGCTTTCGGCCGATGGCCATTGCGAAGCCCTGCCCGGAGCGGAGGCCGGGCAGGCGCCGCGCCGCGGCCGCCACGGCGCGCGCAACCTGGCCTATTTGATCTACACCTCCGGCTCGACCGGCCGGCCCAAGGCGGTGGCCATCGAGCACCGGAGCGCCGTGGCCCTGGTGGCCTGGAGCGAACGGCATTTCTCCGCCCGCGAACTCGCCGGGGTGCTGGCGGCCACGTCCGTCTGTTTCGACCTCTCGGTGTTCGAGCTCTTCGTCACCCTGGCCCGGGGCGGCCGGGTGATCCTCGCCGCCGACGCCCTGGCCCTGCCCGGCCTGCCGGCCAAGAACGAGGTGCGGCTGATCAACACCGTGCCCTCGGCGATGGCCGCGCTGGTGGAGAGCGGCGGCGTGCCGGATTCGGTGGAGACCGTCTGCCTGGCCGGCGAGCCGCTCACCCGGGCGCTGACCGACGCGGTCTACCGCCTGTCGCACGTGGCCCGGGTGTGGAACCTCTACGGCCCTTCGGAGGACACCACCTACTCCACCGCCGTGCTGGTGCCCCGCGGCTCGGTGGAAGAGCCCACCATCGGCCGGCCCCTCGCCGGCAAGATCAGCGCTCCCAGCGACGCCGTGAGCGTCCACACCACCAGCGTCCCCACCTGCTTGAGCACCGTGCGCGGCCTCCGCACGCCGCCGAGCAGCGGGATCGCGCGCAGCACCAGGAACACCACCAGCACGAAGAGCGGGATCAGGATCTGCCCCGCCACCCGGTTGCTGACCTCGATCGGCAGATGCTTGAGCGCGAACACGCGCAGCAGCGCGAGAAAGAACACCGCCACGAACGCGAGCCCCGTGAACGGCCCGAGCCCCGGGACCTCCTGGCGAAGGCGTGCGAAGACGTTGCGCACCAACGTCACGGTGACGAAGGTCGCGAGGAGCGGATGCAGGATGAGGTTCAGCCGAAACGCGGGCCCCCACGAGCGCGACACCAGGTTGAGGAAGCCCGAGAGCACCACCAGCACGAAGAGCAGCACGTGGCGCGCCGGGTCGGATCGCGGAGCGTCGGGAGGCATGGGCGTGCTCGGGGACCGGTGTCAGTCCACCCGCGCGGCTTCGCGCGGTGGATCGAAGCGATGACTGGGCAACGCGGGACCGGGCTTCTCCGCGATGCCGATGCGCGCCATGTGGCACGCGGTGCATCCCGTGGTGCCGCGGCAGGCGTCGATTCTCCGCTGCCCGGCGTGCTCGGGCCTCT
>CALMKX010000064.1 GCA_937867335.1 uncultured Acidobacteriota bacterium | reverse complement strand
CCGGCGGCTGGCTTTCGATCAGCCGGCCGACGTCGTCCTTCACGGCCACGCTCTGCCGGCCCTCGGGGGAGGTGACCTTGAGCCTGCGAGCGTTGTAGTCGTACTCGCTCGAAGTGGTGCGAACCCCAGAGGTGACGGTGTCCCGGGTGAGCTGGTTTCGCAAGTCGCCCGGCGGCACGCCCGGAACCGGGTCCGGCCGGGGCACCATTTGCCGGGAGCTGGTGACGGTGTTGGCCAGGCCGCTCGGCAGGGTGACGGTAACGGTTGAAGCGAGCGGTGCCAGCATGCCGAAGCGCGGGTCCGGGCCCTCCTTCGAAGTGGCAACGGAGCCATCTGGATAGTGCGTGGTGGTGGTGCCGTCGGCGCCCTTTTCGGAGGTCACCGTGAGGCCTTCGGCCGTGGTGGTGGTGCGCTTCTCGCCGCCGGAGCGAGAGCGCTCGGAGTCGAAGCGGACGGAGCGGCCGAGCGCCGAGGAGCGCATCGTCCGCCAGGCCGAGGTGAGGCCCGGAGCCTCGGGCTGCTCGACGCGAGTGAAGGCGGTGAAGCCTCCCAAGGGATCGCGATCCTGAAGCAGGCGGCCATCGCCGTCCCAGGTGAAGGTGGTGAGGAAGCCCCGCGGAGAGGTCATCGAGGTCATGAGACCGTCCGAGCTGTAGGCGAAACGGGTCAGCTCGCCGGCGGGGTTGGTGACCGGCACAGATTCACAGGCGAGCCTCGGCCTCGCTGTGGCGGGCGGCCCTCAGGGCGCCGTGGGCCACCAAGGCCTATTTGCTCGGTGCAGTTACCAAGCGGCAGCTCTCTGCCAGCTCGTTAACGGAAGGAGTGTCGAGTATGTAACCCTCGCTGCCGCTGCTGGTGCGGACTCGGAAGACATGAAAATCCTTTCCGTAGCTCTCTCCCAGCACGCAGACTCTAGTATCCACCAAGTTCTCCACGGCACGGTTCGGCCATGGAGCCGCACTTGGGTAACCAAGAGGATATGGCTTCTCTAGTAGCTGGGCCTTCTGAACTTGCAGAGTGCGCTCCTGATCGCAACCGAAGGTGAACAAGAGACCAGCAAGCAACGTCGCGCCTCCAGCCGAGTATTTCATTGCAATAGAACCCTTCCGCCGCCATGGCGATAGAAGATAGTCTCTCGGATCGGGAAATTCTCTAGGAGGCTTCGTCTCAGCAGTAGCGGCAGGATGTAGCGATGGTAGCTTGTCGGAGTTCCGGGACTCCCGAACCCATAGCGGGCGCGTAGCGCATCCTGGATAGGCGTTACGCAGTTCACGCTGATGTAGTCGTAGTTCTTGTCGTAAGTGGCGAAGAATCGGGCAATCTCGTCTGCGTCCTCGTCCTACTCGTAGCCTACTGCTGCGGCCAGCATCTGAGCGAACAGTTCCCAGGTAGGGTGTTTCGGCGCCGCCTCATCTCTACTCTCGAAGTATCCCGGCATCTCGCTAACCCAAGCTGCAAGCGCCTCAAGGTACGAAGGGAGATCGGCGTTCTCCCAAGGAGAACCAGCCACTAGGTCTGCATGCAGGCTAAGGATAAATGCAGCCAAGTCTTGGGACGATGCAACCGGACGATCTCTAGAGAACTGACTCATTCGTCACCTCGTATCCTGATCGAAGCTCCGCCGTTTGTTGTAGTGAATTTGAAGCTCTCTGCAGAGATTTCCTCAGGCGTTGCCATCCGATAGGGAACATCCACGCCGGCCCGTCGAAAAGCCTCAAGGCGTCGATTGTCCAGAGTGAAAAGTTCGCCGTCCCTCTCGACAAGGCGAATCGGTGGAACGTCATGGGCACTAACGGTACCATCCTGCAGTCCCTGTGCAAGGTGATCAATCGTCTCACCGTTCTTGAAGGTATAGCGAGCGCTGCTCTGACTGAACCTGACACTGTGGGGGTCGACTCGCCCCGCCCCCCTCCCACCCAGCCACCTTCCTCCGCGGAAGCCGAGCTTTCCACCAAGCCCAGCTCCGAGCCCCTCGCCTAAGTATTCGGCCCAGTCGCCAGCTGTTGTGCAGGGATCGGAGTAGAGTCTCCAACCTTCTGCCACAAGGCTGGCGATGCCGTAGGCAGCCGCCGCAGCTCCGAGTACTGCCAATTCCTCAGGGAGAAGGGCGATAGCAGCGCCGATGGCGAGACCACCGATAAGGCCCTTTGCCGCCCCGACCAGGAACCGGGTGACCCAGGCGAGCCCGCTGGGATCCACCAAATTGACCGGATCCCCCACGACATACCCGTACAGGTTGGCGTCCCCACCCCCAAACCCGATCGGATCCTTCGCGGTCCACCGCCCCGTTTCCGGGTCGTAGTCCCGCGCCCCAAACCTCACCAGGCCGCTGCGTCGATCGTATAGGCCTCCGGCGAAGGCGAACGGCTGGAAGCCGGGGTTGCTGTCAAAGAGCTCGTGGCTTCGAATTCTAGATCGTCTGAGTAGGCTCGGAGGCTTCAGGGTAGAAGATCTGGTCGGCAGTGTAGGAAATGCCCGGCTCTAGTTCCGCAGGCTCAGAGTAGACCTCAACACCGTCCTCTAGGCCACCGCCGATCAAATCCAGCGAAATGAGCCCTTTCAGCCGCCAACGTACTAGCTCGCCGCTGCTGTTGACGTACTCCTCCTCTTCCTGTTTACCTCGGGTTAGAGCACGTGCCTTGGCTGCTTCAAAGTCTACGGCCTGTATCAAGTACAGGCAGTCCATGTAGCGGACTCCTCCTACGCCTTCGACGAGGCAAACGAACCTAGCCTTGGTGCTGTACCAACTCATTTTGCGAACCGCCCATCGATGAGTAGCTTCTTCACTTTCGAGCTAAACTGAAGTGCCTCTTCCACTGTCGCTCTCCCGTCCAGGAGTTCACCTGGAAGCTCTCTGAGGACTCGACCTTGCCTATATCGAGCGATGAAATCAGCGACGGGCATGTCAAGGTTATTCAAGACTTGCCTGGTAGTGGCACTGTTAGCGTTCAGCCCTAGCCGGCGGGCCGTCATCTCAGCTCGCGAAGCTGCACCCAAGCTTCTCGGTATCTGAGCTGTCTCGCCGAGCGCCGAGTCTGCTTCTGCTAGCCCAAGGCCTCCGGCTCCTTCTCCTGCCACCTCCCCCGCCCCCACCGCCAGCGACGCTCCCACATGCAGAATCCCACCAAATCTGCCGAGCAGGTAGGCGCCGCTGCAGGGATCGACGACTCCGTTGATGTTGAGCCCTCTACGGACTCTTTCAGTGGCGCCAAAGGAGATGTAGTCGCCGAAGCCGGCGGAGAGGTCGGAGAGGAAGGTCAGTGCCTCTTCGATCCAGTCGGCACCGGCTGGGTCGAGTAGATTGACGGGGTCGTCAACCACATACCCATAAAGATTCGAGTCCCCACCCCCAAACCCAATCGGGTCCTTCGCCGTCCACCGCCCCGTCTCGGGGTCATAGTCCCGAGCCCCAAACCTCACCAGCCCGGTATGGCGGTCGTAGAGGCCTCCGGCGAAGGCGAACGGTTGGAAGCCGGGGTTGCTGTCAAAGAGCAGTCTTCCGAATGCGGAGTATTCTAACT
>CALMKX010000063.1 GCA_937867335.1 uncultured Acidobacteriota bacterium | reverse complement strand
CGAGCGCGCCCGGGCCAGCCGCGCCGAGGCCGCGCCCTCCTCCTCCACCAGCTCGCCCAGGGCGCCGCCCAGGGCCTGGCTGAGCACCTCGCTGTGGCGCAGCAGCTCGCGCTCTTCGGCGAGCGAGCGCTCCTCGCCCACCGCCAGATTGAGGGCATCGATCTCCCGGGCCTGGTAGGTCAAGAGCTCCTGGCGTTCGCGGCGGCTGCGCTCGTCGCCGGTGGCCCGGGCCAGGCGATGGGCAATCTCGCTGTAGCGCCGGTAGGCCTTCCCCACCTCGCCCACCAGGGAGGCCGCCTTCGCCCCGCCGCTCGCATCGAGCCAGCTGCGCTGGAGATCTGGCGCCACCAGCCCGAGCTCGTCGCGTTGGCCGTGGATGCGCAAAAGCTCCGGGGCGAGGTCGGCGAGCAGCCGCACCGTGGCCGGCTGGTCGTTCAAGAACACGCGGTTCTTGCCGGCCCGGCTCACTTCTCGCCGCACCAGCAACTCCGAGCCCTCGGCCTCGAGGCCGGCGGCTTCCAGCACTTGTTTCCAGCCCTGACCGGCGGGCTCGAAGAGGCCCACCACCTGCAGCGTCTCGGCATCCGAGCGAATGGCCTCGGCCGAGGCCCGCCCGCCGGCGAGAAGCGCGAGCGAGTCGACAATCAGCGACTTGCCGGCGCCGGTCTCGCCCGTCAGCGCGTTCAGGCCGGGGCCCAGCTCGACGGTCGCGTCCGCCACCACAGCGAGGTTCTTGACCCGCAGCTCGCGCAGCATCGCGGGCGGATCGTACCGCCAAGGCGGGGCCGAGCCAAGCGGGCCGGCAGAGCCGAGAACGGGCTGCTACACTTCGCGCGCTCGGGCCCCCTTCTGTGGCAGACACGGAGCCCCGAGCACGGCCCCGGAGGATTCGAAGGTGCTCGGTTCGAGGACCGCTCGGTTGGTAACGACTGCGAGTCTGCTACTCCCTTTCCTGGCAGAGCCCATGCGCGCTGAGACGCCCCGCCCCCTACCGATTCCCCCCAACCTCGAGCTGCGCAATGTGCCTCCCCTCTCTCAGGACCTGCGGGATCGCCTGCTGCCCTACACCAACTCGCGCTCGGCCCAGCTGGTGGAATGGGATCGCGAGGGCCGGGGCCTGGTGATCGCCACCCGCTTCGGCGACAGCTCCCAGCTGCACGAGGTGCGCCAGCCCATGGGCGCCCGCACCCAGCTGACCTTCTTCACCGAGCCGGTCACCACCGCCACTTCGCGCCCCGGCAAGGCCCGCGAGCTCGCCTTCCTGCGCGATGAAGGTGGCAACGAGAACTTCCAGGTCTACCTGCTGGACCGCGACAGCGGCGAAATCCGCCGTTTGAGCGACGGCCTCCATCGTTACCAGAACCCTCGCTGGTCGCCGGACGGGCGCCTCCTGGCCTACAACAGCTACGCCCGCAACGGCCGCGACGCCGACCTCTGCGTGTTCGATTTCGACGCCGGCCGGGAGCGCCCCGTGGCCGAGGTTTCGGGCTCCTGGTCGGTGCTCGACTGGAGCCGGGACGGGCGCCGCGTGCTGCTCCAGCAGTTCCTTTCGGTGGAGCAGAGCCATCTCTGGGCCATCGAAGTCGCGAGCGGAAGCCGTACCCAGCTGGACGACCCCACCGCGCCGCCCGCCGCCTACGACCACGGCCGGTTCTCGCCCGACGGCACCTCCGTGTATGCCTTGACCGACCGCGAGGGCGAGTTCCGCCAGCTCGCCCGGCTGGACCTCGAGAGCCACCTCTGGACTTCTTTCAGCGCCGAGATCCCCTGGGACGCCGAAGCCTTCGACCTCTCTTCGGACGGCGCCCTGCTGGCAGCCTCCTTCAACGAGGACGGCATCTCCCGCGTGCGTCTCTTCGACGCCGCCACCGGCGAGGCGCGCAAGGGGCCGGAGCTTCCCCCCGGCGAAGTGACCGAATTGCTCTTCCGCCCGGGCTCCCACGAGCTGGGGCTCACCCTCACCTGGGCCCAGGCCCCGGGGGACGTCTACAGCTTCGATCCCAGGCTCGGCCAGCTCGAACGCTGGACGGCCAGCGAGACCGGTGGCATCCCGGCCAGCCGCTTCGTGGTTCCCGAGCTCGTGCGCTTCCCCACCTTCGACCGCCTGCCCTCGGCGAACCCCAAGGAGGCCGGCCCGGAGCGCACCATCCCGGCCTTCGTCTATCGGCCGGATCGCCAGCGCTTCCCCGGGCCGCGGCCCGTCTTGATCGACATCCACGGCGGCCCCGAGTCCCAAAGCCGGCCGGGCTTCCTCGGCCAGGACAACTTCCTGGTCAACGAGCTCGGCCTGGCGCTCGTCCTCCCCAACGTCCGCGGCTCCTCCGGCTATGGCCGTACGTACATTGCCCTCGACAACGGCCGCGGGCGCGAGGACTCGGTGCGCGACATCGGGGCGCTGCTCGACTGGATCAAGACCCAGCCGGATCTCGACGCCTCGCGGGTGATGGTCAGCGGCGGCTCTTACGGCGGCTACATGGTGCTCGCCAGCCTGGTGATGTTCGGCGACCGCCTGGCCGGCGGCTACGACGTGGTGGGCATCAGCAACTTCGTCACGTTCCTCACCAACACCCAGGACTACCGCCGCGACCTGCGCCGCGCCGAGTACGGCGACGAGAGGATCCCCGAGATGCGGCAATTCCTCGAGACCATCTCACCGCTCAACCAGGTGCAGCGCATCCGCGGGCCGCTCCTGATCGCCCAGGGCGCGAACGATCCGCGGGTGCCGCTCTCCGAGTCCACCCAGATGGTGGAGGCCCTCGAGAAGCGGGGTGTGCCGGTGTGGTACGTGGTGGGCAAGGACGAAGGTCACGGCTTCCGCAAGAAGCCGAACGCGGACTACCTGCAGGCCGTCTTTCTCGAGTTCTTGGGGCGCTACCTGCTCCAGGCCGCGCCGGCTTCCGGCTAGGAGCTCGCGGAGTTCTCGCGGGCCTCGAGCTCGGCCAGGCAGCTAACGCGGTTGCGCCCGGCCCGCTTCGAGGCGTAGAGCGCGCGGTCCGCCGCCTCGTAGAGCTCCGGGTGTTTCCTCATGCTCGGCCGCCGCCCGGCCACCCCCAGGGAGCAGGCCACCGGCACCGAGACCTCGCAGTAGGTGAAGTCCAGGCTCTCGATCTGCCGGCAGATCGCCTGCGCCACCTCGTAGGCCTCCGCCTCGGTCGCTTCCGGGCAGAGCACCACGAATTCGTCGCCACCCATGCGCGCGAGCAGCTGATCCGGCTCCAGGCAGCCCTGGATCGTCCCCGCCACCCGCTTCAGCACGAAGTCGCCGCAGAGGTGGCCGTTCTGGTCGTTGATGCTCTTGAAGTCGTCGAGGTCCACCAGGATCATCGCCAGCGGCCGGTCGTGCCGCAGCGCCCGCACCCACTCGCGCTCGGCCTCTTCCTGGAATTTGCGCTGGTTGAAGACGTCGGTCAGGCCGTCGCGGGTCACCAGGTCCGAAATCGCCTGGTAGTAGGCGTTCTCCACGTCCTCTTCGAGCAGGAACTTGAAGTGCACCGAGGCCACCTGGAAGCGGTCGCCACTCCTCACTTCCGTCGGCTCGCGAACCACTTGACCGTTCAAGAAGGTGCCGTTCGTCGAGCCCATGTCCCGCAGCTTGACGCTCCCCCCCGCGAACAGCAGCTGGGCATGCCGCCGCGATACCGAAAGCACCTCGGGCACGCTGATGTCGGCATCCGGGTCCCGGCCCAGCACCAGCCGCTCGCCGGACTTCAGGCGGAAGCGCGTACCGAGGCGTTTGCCCTCGGGATGAGCGATCACGATGATGCTCGCCTCGCTCGGCTCGTGCTCATCGGCAGCCCCGGCCAGGGCGTCCGAGCCGTCCCCGAGAGTATCGGGGTCGTCCAGTATCGCCTGGAGCTCCAAGCTCTCGGTGCGCGAATCCGAGTCCGCGCGACGTCTGAAGCCGGAGATGCGAGAGGAGCTCCCTGAGCTCATCCTGGTTGCCGTAAAAGAGGTTCCGTAACGACCGTCCGCCACCGTATCACCCTCGCCCGGTAGGGTCAACGTAGGGTGGGGGTGGTCGTGTCGGCCCATGTTAACCTCTCTCGCAAGATCAACTTGCGAACGAGTGCGCGATCTTCCATTTCGGAGGCTCGCCTTCTTGAGGAGGAGAGCGATGCGGCTGCGGCTGGGTTTTCTGGCGGTACTCGGGGGCTGGTTGCTTGGGGGGGCGGGGGTGGCTTTCGGCCAGGAGCTGGGCTCGGGCAAGGGAGTGGATCACGTGGCGGTGCTGGTGCGGCCGGCGGATTTCTCGGGGGCCCGGGCGGTGTTTTCGCAGCAGCTGGGCTTCGCCGTCACGCCGAGCCTGCTGTCGCCCGTGGGGGCGAGGAACAGCTTGATCTGGTTTTCGGATCTCTCCTACCTCGAGGTTCTCACCTTCGTGGACGACAACCCGTTCACGGCACCCTTCCTGGAGTTCCTGGAACACCACCAGGGCGGCAAGTTCTACGGCAACGACGTGGTGGACTTCACGCAGGCGCTGGCGTTCCTGAACGGCGCCGGCTACCCCGCCGTGGGCCCGCTGCCGGCCGGGCCGCTGACGATCGAGGAGACCGGGCAGGTGCTGGGCCTGGTGCCGCTGTGGTACTCGATCGTGCTCACTTCGCGGCTGGGGCCGGACAATTCGATCTTCTTCCTCGACTACGACGAAGCCCAGGTGCAGGCGATGTTCGCCGGCTTCCCGGCTTTGGCGCCCCGGCCCCACCCCAACACGGCGCGAAAGATCGACGCGCTCTTCCTGGTGGTGGCGGACCTCGCGGCCGCGAGGGATTTCTACCAGGGCCTGGGGCTCGAGGTGCGCCCCCTCCCGGGCCGCCTGCGCACCCTGGGCGCCCGGGGCGCCGAGGTTCGCTACCGCAACAACCGCGTGCTGCTCCTGGTGCCGGACGGCCCCGGGCCGGTGGCAGCCTTCGCGGCCGACCGTGGCGAGGGCATCCTCGGCGTGAGCCTCGAGGTGGGCAGCCTCGGCCGGGCTCGGCGTTTCATCGAGGAGCACAGCGGCCGGGACTTGCGGGTTTTCCACGAGCGGGGGCGGGAGCGCTTCTTCCTTCCCACGGACCTCACGCACGATTTCCTGATCGAGATGGTCGAACGCTGAGCGATCTCTCGCAACCCTCCGGGCGGGCCTGCACACCCGCCCGTTTTTCCATCTAATACCACGCTCAAAGAACGGCGTCTTCCTCCCTGAGCACGCTCCTCGGAACTTCATCCCTCGAGCCCGCTCGTCGAGAATTCAAGGAGGAAGATCATGTTTCGCAAGGCCCTTCTCGCCGGCCTCTGTGTTGCGGCACTGCCGGCAGCCAGCTTCGCTCAGCAGCTCGCCCCCTACGAAAAAGTGATTCATCAGAGCGTTTCTCGCCTGCCCCGCACGGGGCACACCGTTACCGTGATGAAAGTTTACGATCCGGTGCTCGATACCTCGCGCGAGCTGGCCCTCGAGGGCGGCGTGCCGGTGGATCTGCCGCGGCTCTTGGAAGAGGAGCAGCAGCTGAAAGTCGAGCGGCTGGGCAACCTCCACCCGGCTCTCGCCAAGAAGCTCGAAGCCGGACGGGCGCAGCGGCTGCGGGTGCTGATCCGCTTCGGCATCGACGAACCCACGGCGGACAAGAGCCTCGCCGTCACCGAAACCCAGCTGGCGAGCCTGGCCCAGCAAAGCGCTGCTGCGGATTCCCGGCTGGCCCAGCGGGCGGCAGCGATGTTCCAACAGCGCCTCGACCGGCTGGCGGTGAAAGACGCCACGCTGCTTTCCGTTTCCGGCCCGTTCGTGGCCGCCGAGCTTCCCGCCAGCGCCATCGCCGAGCTCGGCAAGGACCGCGGCATCGCCTTCATCGGCCTGCTGGGCAAGGAGATCTACGACAACCCCACCATCACCCAGTCCCTGCCCACCACCTGGACGGACAGCCTGCAGGCGACCGGCAACTCGGGCGCCGGCGTGAAGATCGCCGTGCTCGAGAGCGGCACGTTGTGGAAGCCGGCGGCCTGCTTCAACATCCTGGCCACGCAGACCGCGAGCGGCGCGGTGAACTGGCACATGACCAACAGCCCGGGGCTGATCGGCAACCGCTTCAACAACGCCACCGGCGGCTGCGATGGCACCCTGACCGGCTACGCGCCGGCGGCGAGCGTGCTCTTGGCCAACGCCTCGCTCTACCCGGATCGCTACGACTGGGCCAAGACCCAGGGCGCCAACGTGATCACCATGAGCTGGCACGAGGGCACCGAGGAAACCAGCGGTTCGATCTCCAGCCGGGACATCTACTTCGACTACTGGACCACCCGCCCGCCCTACCCGACGATCTTCACCTCGGCGGGCAACCAGGCGGGCTCGAACGCCTTCTCCTCGGGCAAGGGCTTCAACTTCTTCGGCGTCGGCAACGTCACCAACGACGGCGACGGCAACCGTTGCAACGACGTGATGGACCCCACCAGCAGCTGGATCAACCCCACCAGCGCGCACGGTGATCACGAGGCCCCGGCGATCGCCTCTCCGGGCAGCCTGGTGGACCTGCTGGGCTCCACCTTCGGCGGTACCAGCGCGGCCACTCCGGTGACGGCTTCGATCGCCGCGGACGTGATGAGCTCGAACGCTGCGCTCAAGTTCTGGCCGGAGGCCGTGCGGGCCCTGCTGCTCGCCAGTGCCACCTACCAGGGCTCGGACGGCGCCAACTACTCCAAGTTCGCCGACGGCAAGGACGGCGCCGGCTTGACCAACGGCTACTACGCCTACCTGGCCGGGAAGACCCGCGAGACGACCGCCACGCCGCAGTACCGGGCCCATGATTACGGCACCCTGACCGCCGGCAGCTTCGCCAACGGCTACCTGACCAAGACCTGGACCGTCAGCGTCGCCACCGTGGCTACCCGGGTGCGAGCCGCCCTGGTTTGGGATTCGAACGTGCAGGCGGACATCGACGGCAACCCGCTGTCGAGCATCCTCGACCTCGATCTCGACCTCTACCTCTACGACCCGAACGGCAACCTGGTCGCCACCGGCTCGACTTTCGACAACGCCTGGGAATTGATCGACTACCAGCCGGCGATGACCGGCAACTACACGCTCAAGGTGCGTGCATTCTCGTTGCCCCAGAGCTTCTCGCGCTACTTCGGCATCGCCTGGTCGCAACACCAGCCGCTGCTGGTCGGTTGCTGATCCGCAAAGAAAGCTTTCTACTTCTCGAGCCGCCCTCCTTCGCGAGGGCGGTTTCGCTTCGTCTTCAAGCTCGATCTAATACCCGACCTCCGCCCGACCGTCTTTCTCCGTGAACCCACCTGGCTCCTGCGAACTCAGGCCAGAACCCGAGGAGAATGACCATGAATCGCCGCACTCTGCTCACGGCGCTCTGCGCGCTCGCGGTGCCCGCCGCGGCCCTGGCGCAACCTCTCGCTTCGTATGAAAAGGTTTTGCATCGAACCACCGCCAAGCTGCCTTACACCGGCCACACCGTGGAGCTCGCCAAGGCCTACGACCCGATTCTCGACAGTGTGCGGGAGATCGCCCTCGAGGGCGGCCTGCCGGTGGACTTCTCGCGGCTGGCCGCCGCCGAGCAGAAGGCGCAGCGCGAGGCCCTGGGCAATCTGCACCCGGCCCTGGCGCGCAAGCTCGCCACCGGCACCGACGCGACCTTCAAAGTGCTGATCCGCTTCGCCGTCGACGAGCCAGCGCCGGACAAGACCAAGGCCCGCACCCAGGCCGACCGCGCCAACCTGGCTCGCGCCGGAGCCGCGATCGAAGAGCGCCTGGCCAGCCGCGCCTCGGCCCTCTTCGCCGCTCGCCTCGCCCAGCTCGGCGACCCCAGGGCCCGGCAGCTGGTGGTCTCGGGGCCGTTCGTGGCGGCCGAGCTCAGCCGCGACAGCGTGCTCGCTCTCGCCCGAGACAAGGAGATCGCGCTGATCGGCCTCATCGGCGAGGAGGTCTACGACTTCCCTACGATCCAGCAATCCCTGCCCACCACGCGCACCAACGAGGTGAACACCGCGGGCTTCAACGGCGCCGGGGTGCTGATCGCGGTGATGGAGAACGGCGACCTCGAGAAGCCGGCGGCCTGCTTCAACATCGCCGCCACCCAGGTGACCGCCGGCTTCACCAACCACCACATGACCAACAGCCCGGGCATCATCGGCAACCGCTTCAACCCGGCCACCGGCGGCTGCAACGGCACCCTCACGGGCTATGCCACCGGCGCGAGCGTGCTGATGGCCAACGACTCGCTCTACCCCAGCCGCTACGACTGGGCCCGGAGCCAGGGCGTAAACGTGGTGACCATGAGCTGGCACGAGACGCCGGAGGAGACCTCGGGCATGATCTCTACCCGGGACATCTACTTCGACTACTGGACCACCCGTCCGCCCTTCCCGCTGGTCTTCACGTCCGCGGGCAACCAGGCCGGCAGCGGCGCCTTCGCCTCCGGCAAGGGCTTCAACATCGTGGGCGTGGGCAACGTCACCAACGACGGCGACGGCAACCGCTGCAACGACACGATGGACTCGACCAGCAGCTTCATCGACCCCACCAGCACCCACGGCGACCGCGAGGTGCCGGCGATCGCCTCGCCGGGCAGCCGCCACGCCTTGATGGACACGGATTTCGGCGGCACCAGCTGCGCCACGCCGGTCACCGCCGCCATCGCGGCCGATATCCTGAGCTCGAACACGGTGCTGAAGGGCTGGCCGGAGGGGATGCGGGCCATCTTGCTCGCCACCGCCACCTACCAGGGAGCCGACGGCGCCAACTACTCGCGCACCGCCGACGGCAAGGACGGCGCCGGCATGACCAACAGCTGGTACGCCTACCACACCGCCAAGGTGCACGAGACCGGAACCACGCCCCAGCTGCGGGCCCACGACTACGGCCTGCTCTCCAACGCCAGCTTCTCGGGCGGCTACCTGACCAAGACCTGGACCATCAAGGCCAACGGCGGAACCCGGGTGCGGGCCGCCCTGGTGTGGAACTCCAACGTGACGGCGGACGCCGACGGCAACCCGCAATCGAGCACCCTCGACCTGGACCTCGACCTGCAGGTGTACGACTCGAACGGGTTCCTGGTGGCCTCGAGCTCGACCTTCGACAACAGCTGGGAGCTGATCGAGTTCACGCCGCCGGCCAGTGGCAACTACACCATCAAGGTACGCGGCTACTCGATTCCGGCCAACCTCTCCCGCTACTTCGGCATCGCCTGGTCCCAGCACTACCCGAACCTGGGCGAGTGCTGATCTCGCGCCCGCTTCCCGGTGACCCGCTCGAACCCGGTCGGATCACCTCTTCCACCCGGCCGCCTTCCCCCCGTGGAAGGCGGCCTCTTTTTCCTCAGGGCTGGATGAGGCAGGGGTGGGGCCAAGAGGAGCGGAGGTCCTATTGTCAAACGCGCCATCCTCCCCTAACATGCAGAGATCGCTAACCACATCTACCGAAAGGAGGCGCCCATGCTCGAGACCTCTCGCCCTGCCGCCAACTCCGAGTTGGCGGGTCTGCTCCCGGTTCCAGAGGCCGAGGCGAGCGCGAAGCCCAGCCTGTGGATCAAGCCGCCGGAAAGCCAGGACCTCGACCCCTCCCTGTTGCCGGCCCGTCTGTGCGGCTGCCGGGACGTCTGCCTGGCGGTGATCGACGATTTCTGATGCCGGACAACGAGACACCCGGAGCCATGCCATGGACCTGAGCAGCCCAGTACAGCCCCATCGGGATCAGGCCAACGGGGGCGCAAGCTTCAAGGCTTCTTATTACACCCGGAGCGTCGAGCACGGCCCCTGGACCTTGCTGTACAACGGCGTCTCCTCCGGTTTGATGCGCCTGCCTCCGGATCTCGCCCGGCAGCTCGAGCCCTTCCTCGGGGGACCCCGTGGCAACCAGGCCGGACGCGGCCTCGCCGCCTGGGCTCCCCCGACCTTCGAACCCGGTGAGCTACCGCCCGAGCTGGCCGAGATCTTCACCGAGCTCCTGCGCGGCCGCTACTTCGTGCCCGCCGGCGAGGACGAGCTCGATTTCCTGCGCCGCCGCACCGCTCACACTCGAGCCCACGAGCCCTTCCTTGTGACTCTCACCACTACCCTCGACTGCAACTTCGACTGCTACTACTGCTATGAGGACAAGTCCCCCGTCTACTTGAGCCGGGAGCGTTGCGGCCAGATCCTCCGCTACATCGAAGACCAGATCGAGGCCAAGGGGCACCGCAAGCTCTACACCGACTGGTACGGCGGCGAGCCCATGTTGAACCAGGACGCCATCGACTACTTCACTGAGCGAGCCCTCGCCCTGTGCGAGAAACGTGGTATCGGCTACAGCTCGGCGATGATCTCGAACGGCACCCTCTGGCCCGAGGACGCGCGCGGCTTCATCGTGCGCAACCGCCTGAATCACGTGCAGATCACCTTCGATGGCCCGCCCCGCCACCACAACGTGCGCCGCGCCTTCAAGCCCGGCCACGAACAGCCGGAGAGCTCCTTCGAGGCGGTGGCCGCCACCGTGGATCGCATCCTCGGCGCAACCCGCATCTACCTCAGGATCAACGTCGACCCCGGCGTCGGCCGCTCTGCCCTGGAGCTCATCGAGCTCTTCCGGGAGCGCGGCTGGCTGCGCCCCGAGGCGCGCTTCTACCCCTACCTGGCGCCGATCGGGCCGATGACCGAGCATTGCGGCTTCATCGGCAGCTCCGAGAAGTTCCAGAGCTTCCAGGACGAGTTCGAGGGGATCAAGGCGGAATTCCAGCAGCAGGTCGCCGCCTACATGGACCCGAAAGGCATCGAGCACCTGCAGATCTACCCTTCCACCCGCCGCATGAACTGCGCCGCCGTGGGAGACAACAGCGTGGTCTTCGGGCCGGACGGGCTGATGTACAAATGCGGCCTCGACGTCGGCGTGCGCGAGCGCGCCTTCGACGCCCTGCCGCCCACCTCGACCGCCACCCGGCCGAGCTCCGGCCTCAAAGTGCTGCACGAAGGCCCCGAAGTGGGCTCCAAGGCCCATCCCTACCAGACCTACGACCCCTACACCCACGAGCGCTGCAGCCAGTGCCAGTACCTGCCGGTCTGCATGGGCGGCTGCCCGAAGACCTGGTTCGAGGGCAACGAGTTCTACTTGAAGAACCGCAGCGCCTACTGGGAAGAGAGCTTCGAAGGCCTGATCCGCGCCTACGCCGACGCCGCCGTGCCCCGCGACTGAGCTTTGCCCGGCCCCACCCTACTCGCCGCGCAGCACCGCGGCGGGCGG
>CALMKX010000062.1 GCA_937867335.1 uncultured Acidobacteriota bacterium | reverse complement strand
GGCCCCCGACCGCGGCACCAGCCGAGCCCAGAACCGCGCCGCCGGCTGCCGCGCCGGGGGCGTTGAGCGCCAACGTCCAGGCCTTTCTCGAGGCTGTGGCGCGGCGCCGCCAACCCCTTGCGGCGCACCTCGAAACTGCGCAAAAACTGGTCCTCGAGGACGGCGAGCTGCTCATATACTTGCCACCGAGCGGCAGTGAGATGTTGGCTCGGGCCCTCGAACGACCCGCCAACGGCGAAGTGATCGCTTCGGTCCTCGCGGAGCTGGCCGGTTCGGGAGCCCGCTGGCGGCTGGTCGATGCGGCGCCCGAGGCTCCGGTGGCGGCCCGAGCGTCGAAGGCTCCCGTTCCGGAGCGGGTCCCGGACGTCCAGCACCCCACCGTGCAGGCGGTGCTCGACATCTTCGGTGGCTCCGTGACCACGGTCGAGCCCAATGTTCGTGAGGAGAATGGCGAATGACGTCGATCCGTCAGCTGATGAAGCAAGCCCAGCAGATGCAGGAGAAGCTGCAGCGGGAGCTCGCCGAGCTGGTCGTTGAGGTGACCGTGGGCGGGGGCATGGTCACGGTGAAGATGAGCGGTCACAAGCAGCTGGTCAGCTGCAAGATCGACAAGGAAGTGATGGACGTCGATGATCCCTCGATGCTCGAGGATCTGATCGTCGCTGCCGTCAATGAGGCCGGCCGCAAGGTGGAAGAGACCATGAAGGGCCGGCTCGGTATGCTGGCCTCCGGCCTGCCTCTGTCCTTTCCATGACCGACCCTCTCGCTCGACTGGTGGGCGAGCTGGCGCGCCTGCCGGGCATCGGGCCGAAGACCGCCGCTCGTCTGGCCCACCACCTGGTGAAGGTGCCTTCGGCCGACGCACGAGAGCTCGCCTCGGCCATCCTCGAGGTGAAAGAGAAGCTCTTCCACTGCTCCCGATGCAACAGCATCACGGCGGTCGATGTCTGCCGGATCTGCGCCGACCCGGCTCGCCGGCAGGAGCAGATCTGCGTGGTCGAAGAGCCTTTCAACATCCTGCCCATCGAGCGCACCGGCGAGTACCGCGGGCTCTACCACGTGCTGCTCGGCGCCCTCTCGCCCCAGCGCGGTGTGGGTCCGGCAGAGCTCGCCATCGACAAGCTCCTCGCCCGCCTCGAGGGAGTCGAAGAAGTGATCGTCGCCACCAACCCGAGCGTCGAAGGCGAAGCCACCGCCCTCTACCTCGCTCGCCTGCTCAAGGCTCATCCGCTGCGTGTGACTCGCCTCGCCTTCGGGATGCCCGTGGGGGGCGACATCGAATACACCGACGAGGTCACGCTTGCCCGCTCGCTCGCCGGGCGCCGCGAGCTCTGATCCTGGATGCGCCGGCCGCCCTGTCTTCCCGCCGGAGCCCCATCCCGCCGCCGATGAGCCCGGCTCCCTTCAAGATCGCCTTCATCGGCAGCCACGGCGTGGGCAAGACCACCCTCTGCTATGGCCTCGCCGCCCGCCTGAAGGCCCGGGACGTCTCCTGCGAAGTGGTGCACGAGGTGGCTCGCCGCTGCCCCCTACCCATCAATCGCGACACGACCTACGCCGCCCAGGCCTGGATCCTCCACACCCAGATCGCTGAGGAGCTGGTCGCCGGCGCCCGCTACCCGGTGGTGCTCTGCGACCGGAGCGCGCTCGACAATTTCGTCTACCTCTTGCTCGCGGCCGAGCGGGAGCCGGCGCTCGAGCGGCTGGTGGACGCCTGGATGCCCACCTACAGCCTCTTGATCGACGTGCCGATCGTCGACTCGCCGGCTCCGGACGGCATCCGCGCGGCCGACCCGGGCTTCCAGCGGGCCGTGGAGGAGCGGCTCCGCCGCGAGCTCGTGCGTCGCGGCATCGCCACCCTCCGGCTCGACGCCGGAGGGCGGCCTCGTTGGCTGGATGTGGCAGAAGACGCCGCGCTCGCCCTGCTGCGCCCTCCGCAGCTCTCTCTCCTCGACGAGCCGGCCCGCGATTAGAAGCGCCGACCGACGGCTTTCCGTCGAGTGGAGAGCGGGAATTGCGCGCTACAATGGCGCCAGCTCTGTGATGACCGCCGACGCCGCCGCTCTGCTCAGACGTTCACCGTACTTCTCGCACTTCTCGGACGCGGACCTCGCCCTCGCCGCGAAGAGCGTGCGGCTCGAGCGCGCGAGCAGTGGCGCCATGGTGGTGCGACAGAACGACTCCACTGCCGACGCCTATTTCCTGGCCTCCGGCAAGGTTCGGATCAGTCGGAACACGCCCTACGGCCGCTACACCCTGGCCTTCCTCTCCGCCGGCGACCTATTCGGCGAAGCGAGCTTTCTCGATCGCCGCGGCCGTTCGGGTGACGTCGTGGCCGAGGGCGATGCCGAGCTGATCGTGCTGGCAGCCGAGCCTCTTGCCGCTGCCTGCGAGCAGAGCACTCATTTCGCCGTGGCTCTCCACTGGGCATTCTGGAAGAGCCTTTCGGGCAAGCTCCGCATGGCGAACGAGCAGCTGCTCAAGTTCTTCACCGCCGGAAGCGGCACGCCGCTGGACAACGGGCCCTCGCGCCGCAGCTCCACGGGCCAGTTCCAAGTGGGCATGGCCACCAAGCGCCAGCTTTTCGAAGAGCAGAAGCTCTCGGCGCTCGAGATCAACTTCCTCACCTCGCTCTCGAAGGCGCGCAAGTTCTCCCCCGGCGAGCTGATCTTCCGCGAGGGCGAGCCCGGCGACCGGCTCTATGTGGTACTCGAAGGCCAGGTGAGGATCAGCAAGTTCATCCCGGGGGCCGGCGAGGAGGCGCTCGCCTTCCTCGACCGGGGGAACTACTTCGGCGAGATGGCGTTGATCGACAACGCGCCCCGCTCGGCCGACGCCCGGGCCCATACCGACGGTGCGGTGGTGCTCGCCATCCCCCGCGAGGCCGTCGAGGGATTGCTCGACATCCGCAAGGTCACCTCCCATCGCCTGCTGCGGCTGCTCTGCTCGCTGGTGGCCCAGCGGCTCCGCGAGATCGACGAGAAGATCATCGGCTGGTACATCCTCTCGGGTGGGGGCGGCCCTAACTAGCGTCGCGCTGGCCGGCGATGCCGCCAGGCCCCGTGGCCAGGCGCACGGCCTTCGCGACCAACGACGAGACCGCCAGCCGAGACAGCTCGGCGGGAGCGAACCAGCCAGCCTCCCGCCCTTCCGCCACCGAATCGCCACCGGAGACGTTGCCGCGCCACACTTGCGCCTCGATCGCCCGGAAGGTGATGCCGTGCCTCACTTTCCCCAGCTCCTCTTGGAGCTCCCAGCGCGCTCCGTAGCGGACGCCCAGCTCGCGCTCCAGACCCGCTCTGCCGCGCTCGCCATCCGCCACCCCTTCCACCCAGGGAAGCTCCCAGGTTCCCGCGAGCAAGCGACGGCTGTCGTCGCGGCGCAGGAGCAGAATTTTGCCGTCCGGGCGAGGCACCACCGCCAGGGCCAATTTCACCGCGACCTTCTTGCTGCTCCTGGCGAGCGCCGGGTAGCGCTCCGGATTGCCTTGCTCCCTCGCTCTACAGCCCTCGCTCAGCGGACAGAGCAGACAACGCGGTCGGGTGGGTGTGCAGACGGTGGCACCCAGCTCCATCATGGCCTGGTTCGAGTCTCCGGGCCTGGATGCCTCGAGCAGCGCTTGGGCGGCCGCCATCACCCGCGCCCGAACCGCCCGCTGGCGGGGCTCCTCGGCAATCGCCTGGTAGCGGGTGATCACCCTCTCCACATTGCCGTCGAGCACCGCGACCGGCTCGCCGAACGCGATGCTGGCTACGGCCGCAGCCGTGTATCCGCCGATTCCCGGCAGCTCCTCGAGGCCCGAGGCCGTGCCGGGGAAGCCGCCACGGGCCACCACCTCCCGGGCGCAAGCATGGAGCTGGCGGGCTCGCCGGTAGTAGCCGAGGCCGGACCAGCGGGCGAGGACTTCGTCGAGCTCCGCCGCAGCCAAGACCTCGACCGTGGGGAAGCGAGCCAAGAAGGCTTGGTAGTACGGGATCACCGTTTCGACGCGCGTCTGTTGGAGCATGATCTCCGAGACCCAGACGCGGTAGGGATTCGTGTCCTCTCGCCAGGGCAGCTCGCGCCGGTGGCGATCGAACCATGCCAGAAGTGCCTGGGGGGGCCCCATCGGCGGCAGTATAAGGCCATTGTGGCGTATCTCGATTTCTCGATGCTTTGGCGCCGCTGTGGCTGAGCTGCCCGCAGAACGACGCCGCCGAGGCCTGCTTGCGAGGGAGAAATCCGGGGGGCCTAGAAATGGGAAAGCCCCTCTTTCGAGGGGCAAATACGGGGGAGGTCCCGTTCAGGTGGGTCGTTCTGAGGATTTACCCCTGTGGTCTCGAGGGGAATTTGGCGAGATCGTAGAGAGGGGGAGGCGTTTGCCTCAGTATCAGGTAGGACTTGTAACTGGTGGGTGGAACCTCCCTCGTATCACTGTTAACAGGTCGTTAACCCTTACTGCCCTGTTACCCTAAGCAAACAGCGTGCCCGCCCCGGAAATTTCCTCCCAAGACGCCTCTGGTATCATGCCCAAAGAGCCATGAGGCGCCTTCTGCTCGCACTTTTCCTGGTCTTCGCCCTGGCCGGACTCGCCCTCGCAGTGGCCTTCTTGCTGGTCGTCAGCCCCTCGCGAACGCGACTGTCCTCCGCCACCGTCCTCAAGTGGCGCCTCGGAGGAGAACTTGCCGAGCAGACGCCCGGCGGCGGCTTCGTATTGCCTGGCTACGAGCCCGAGCCGACCTACGCGGACGCCTTTCTGGCACTCCGCCAGGCTCGGAAAGACTCCTCCTTGCGGGGTCTGGCGCTTTACATCGACCAGCCGCGCTTCGGCTTCGCCCGGGCCGAGGAGCTGCGCCGCTTGCTCTCGGGCGTCCGCGCGGCCGGCAAGTTCGTGGAGTGCTATCTCGAGACCGCGGGAGAGGGCACCAACGGCACCCTGTCCTATTTCCTCGCTTCGGCCTGCAGCGGAATCCACCTCTCCCCGGTGGGCGAAGTGAACCTGCTCGGCCTCTACGCCCCGGGGCTGTTCCTTCGCTCAGCCCTCGACAAGCTCCACATCGATCCCCAGTTCTCCGCCCAGGGTGCTTACAAGAGCGCCATCGAGACCTACACCCGGAGCGACTACTCGGCCCCGGCCGAGGAAGCGATCTCCGCCGTGCTGGATCGCGAGTTCGAAGTTCTGGTTGCGGGCATCGCCGAGGCCCGGGGCTTGAGCCCGGAACGTGTGCGCGAGCTCGTCGATCAGGCGCCCCATTCGGCCGAGGATGCCAAGAGGCTGGGGCTGGTGGACGGCCTGGCCTATGCGGACGAATTCGATCAGCTGCTCGAGAACAAGCTCGGGGAGGAGCCCCGCTTCGTTTCTCTCGAGGACTACACCCGCGAACGGCCCGCCTGGTCGCCTGGCCACATCGCCGTGCTCTTCGCCACCGGCACCATCGTGCGGGGCAAGAGCGGCATGGCAGGCTTGAGCGGGGAGATTCTCCTCGGCTCGGAGGACTTCACCGCCCTGCTCCAACGCGTCGCCGACGATGACGATATTGACGCCGTGGTGCTACGGGTCGACAGCCCCGGCGGCTCGGCCATCGCTTCGGACCTGATCCTCCGCGAGGTGGGGCGACTGGCGAAGAAGAAGCCGCTGGTGGCCTCGATGGGCGACGTCGCCGCGTCGGGTGGCTACTACATCGTGGCCAAGGCGCCCACCATCGTGGCCGAACGCTCTACTCTCACCGGCTCGATCGGCGTCTTCTCCGGCAAGCTCGTCACGGGGAGCTTCCAGCAGGATCTGCTCGGCATCACTCACGACCCGCAGAAGCGGGGCGCGAACGCCGACCTCTATTCCGCCCTGAAACCGTTCACGCCCGAGCAGGCAGAGAAGTTCCGGGCCTCCACCGCTTCGATCTACAGCCGATTCAAAGGCCACGTCGCGGCCGGTCGCCGGTTGAGCCCCGACGCGGTGGAGGCGGTAGCCCAAGGTCGAGTGTGGGCCGGTGCCGATGCGGCTCGCCGAGGCCTCGTGGACCAGCTCGGCGGCCTCGGCCTCGCCGTCGAACTCGCTGCCAAGGCCGCCAGCATCGACCCCGAGCGCGCTCAACTCGACTTCTATCCCGAGCCACCCTCCCTGCTGGACTGGCTTCAAGCTCACAACCCATGGACCGCGATCCGCCTGCCGGCGCCCTTCGCCGACGCCGCCACGGCCCTCGACGCGCAGCCTGGGCCGCGCCTCTTCCTACCCCGTGAACTCTCGACTCTCGCCCGTCCCTTCGAGTAACGGATCGGCCCCGGATCGACCCGAAGATGTTTTGGCAAGAAAGTGAAGGAGGAGGCTTGCTGGCTCCCAGGTCCGCTGATATGATCCTCCCTCTCGCCGGCAACGGTCCCCAGCCTGGCCTACTCAGCGAAGCAAACGGTTTTCCACAGCCTGTGGAAAGCCTGTGGATTTTCTCTTTCGATGCAGACCGACGCCTTGGATAAAAGGCCCTCTCCCTCGCGTTCTCTGTGGTCCGCGCTGCAGCACGAGCTGCGCGAGCGCCTGGCCCCGGAGGAGTTCGAGACCTGGTTCGAGCCGCTCCGGGTCCGCTCGGAAGAGAACGATCGCCTGGTGCTGGTGGCCCCCAACAAGCGCATCCTCCACACTCTCGAGGAGAGCTACCGGCCCACCGTGGACCGCGCCATCGCCGGCCTCGATGCCCGGCCCTTCGAGGTGCTCTTCGCGCTCGAGAACGGCGAGAAGGCTCCCGCACCGATCCGGGAGGAGAACGCCCTCAACCCCCGCTACCTGTTCCGGAACTTCGTGGTCGGGGCCTCGAACCAGTTCGCTTACGCGGCTGCCAGGGCGGTAGCCGAGAAGCCCTCGAAGAGCTACAACCCGCTCTTCCTCTACGGTGGCGTAGGCCTCGGCAAGACCCACCTTCTCCACGCCATCGGCCACGAGATCCAGGAGCTGCACCCCAGCCTGGTGGTGCGCTATCTGGCGGCCGAGCAGTTCGTCAACGAGCTGATCAACTCCATCCGCTTCGACCGCATGCCGGCCTTCCGGGAGCGCTACCGGAACATCGATGTGCTGCTGATCGACGATATCCAGTTCATCGCCAACAAGGAGCGCACCCAGGAGGAGTTCTTCCACACCTTCAACACCCTCTACTCGAGCCGCAAGCAGATCATCCTCTCCTCGGACTCCTCGCCCCGGGACATCCCCACCCTCGAGGAGCGCCTGCGCAGTCGCTTCGAATGGGGGCTGATCGCGGACATCCAGGCCCCGGACCTCGAAACCCGCGTGGTCATCCTGCGCCGCAAGGCCGAAGCCGAAGGCCTGGTGCTGCCGGACGAGGTGGCGGATTTCATCGCCCGCCAGGTGCGCTCCAGCGTGCGTGAGCTCGAAGGTCTCTTGAACCGCGTGATCGCCTTCGCCTCGCTCACCGGCAAGCGGCTCTCCATCGAGCTCGCTCAGGAGACGTTGAAGGACATCCTCGCCCAGAGCACCCAGCGGGTGACGGCAGCGGACATCGTCAAGCACGTGGCCCGCCACTACGGCCTCAAGGTGAGCGAGATCAAGAGCCGCACCAACGCCAAGCAGATCGCCTTCCCTCGCCATGTGGCCATGTACCTGTGCCGCAAGCTGACCCCGATGTCGCTGCCGGAGATCGGCAAGCAGTTCAACAACAAGCACCACTCCACCGTGAAGTACTCGATCGACAAGATCGAGGAGCTCCGGCGCAAAGACGAGGACCTGGATCGGACTCTCCGCCACCTCGAAGACCACTTCGCCTGAGAGCCAACGAGGCTGTGGAAAACCACCCCGATCTTGTTGCGGAAAATCTGTGGACGGCGACGTGGAAAAGCGCAACCTGTCGTTTTTCCACAATCCCTCCGCAGCCATCCCACAGCCGATAGCCACAGTCTGCGGATCCTCTCAAGCGACTCAAAAATAAGGGCTTGCACCCGCTTTCCACAGCTTCCGCAGGACCTTCTCTGACGACGGCTATGCTATATTCCCGGCTGTTTTAGGGGGGAGAAGATTCCATGGATGTGCGCCTTTCCCGCGCGGACTTCTTCACGGAGCTGGTTCCGATGCAGGGCATCGTCGAGCGGAAGACGACGATCCCGGCCCTGGCTCATATCCTGCTCACAGCCCGCGGGGAGAGCCTGCTACTGGCTGCCACGGACCTCGATGTCTCCCTCACCTCCTCGGTAGCCGCCGACATCGCCCGACCCGGTGCGATCGCGGTTCAGGCCAAGAAGCTGATCGAGATCGTGCGTGCGCTCGAAGGCGATGAGGTGCACCTGGTCGAGGAGGAGCCCAACAGCCTGACGATCAAGGCCGGCAAGTCCCGCTTCCGCATCCGCGGCTTGCCGGCGGACGACTTTCCGACCCTGCCGACCGTCGCCGGCGGCTCGACTGCCCAGCTCTCCTTCGCCAACCTGAAGCGCATGATCGCCAAGGTGCTGTTCGCCGTCTCGGCCGAGGAGTCCCGCTTCCAGCTCAACGGCGCCCTGATGAAGCTCAAGGGCTCGAGCCTCGAGGTGGTGGCGACGGACGGCCACCGCCTGGCCCTGGTGGAGACTGCCGCGGCGAAGGAGGGAGGCGGCGAGGAAAGCCAGGAAGGCGTGCTGGTGCCCCGCAAGGCGCTCCAAGAGCTGCTGCGCTTCGACAGCGACGGCGATGTCGCCTACCAGCGCGGAGCTCACCACCTCTCCTTCCGCCTCGGCCAGCGCGAACTCATCTGCCGCATCCTCGAGGGCACCTTCCCGGACTACGAGCGAGTGATCGCCAAGGAGAACGAGTACCGGGCGGTTTTCGACCGCCGGGCGCTGCTCGACGCGGTTCGCCGCGTGGCCCTCTTGACCGGCGACCGGGCGCGGGCGATCCGCCTCTCGCTGGTCGAAGGTGAGATCACCATCTCGGCTGCCAATCCGGATCTCGGCGAGGCGGTGGAAGAGGTGAGTTGCGACTACGACGGGCCCGAGGTTCGCCTGGGTATGAACCCGGACTACCTGACGGAGTTTCTCGCCGCGGTCGAGACCGACCGCGTGCGCCTCGAGCTCAAGGACGAGAACACCCAGGCGGTTGGCTATCCGGAACAGGGGCCGGACCAGCGCTACCTCTGCGTGATCATGCCGATGCGGATCTGAGCCGGCCTGGGTGCTTACTCGCCTCAAGACTCGCAACTTCCGCAACCTAGAACCAGCAGAGCTCGAGCTCGGCGCCGGCCGGTACCTGCTCCTGGGCCCGAACGGCGCCGGCAAGACCAGCATCCTCGAAGCGATCTACCTGCTCGCCACCACCAAGAGCTTCCGCACCCACCAGATCGCCGACTGCTGCCGCCACGGCGAGCAGGATTTCTCCCTCGAGGGCGAAGTCGAAGAGGAAGGGCGGTGCCGGCTCTCGATCCACTTCAATCCAGAGGGCCGCACCCGGCTGGTCAACGGCAGCCAAGTTCCGCTGGCGGAGCATCTGGCGGTCCTGCCCGTGGTGGCCTGGAACGCCGCGGAGGGGGAAGCCCTGAGCGGCCCTCCTCGGCTGCGCCGCACTCTGCTCGATCGGGGTGTTTTGGGAGCGCGCCCCCTCGCCCTCGAGGCCCTGGCCCGCTATCGGCTGGCGCTCGAGGAGAAGCGCGCCCTGCTCCTGCGCGGCGGCCGCACGGTCGAGCCCTGGAACGAGCTGCTGGCCCGCGAGGGAGCCGAGATCGCCCGCGAACGAGCGGCCTATACCGGCAAGTTGAGCGAGGCCTTCGAGGAGCTCTTGGCCGAACTCGCTCTGCCCCTGCCAGTGATCGAACTCGCCTACCTGCCGAGCCCGAGCGACGCCCTGGGGGGCGAGGCCGCCATCCTCGGCGCCCTCGAGCGAGCCGGCCGGGAGGAGCTCCGCCGCGGCCGGCCGCTGGTAGGTCCCCACCGCGACGATCTCGAGATCCGCTTTCGCGGCACCGAGGTACGCCGAGCGGCCTCGGCCGGAGAGCGCAAGGCCCTCTCGCTCCTGCTCTCGGCCGCGCACGGGCTGACGCTCGAGAGGGCCGGCCGGCTGCCCATCTATCTGCTCGACGATCTCGATGCCGAGCTTTCTCGGGAGATGTTGGCTTCGATCTGGCGGCCACTTTCCCGGGGGCGCCAGGTGCTCACCACCTCGAACCGCCCGGAGGTCTGGCAGGAGCTCGAAGTGGACCAGCGCTTCGAGCTCGACGAGGGTCGAGTTCGCGCGGCCTAGCCTGATCCAGCGTCCCGCCCCGACGCCGTCAGGCGCGCGCTAAAGGCTTTATTTTTCAACAAGAAGACTCTGGAAAAACGAGGTTCCTTCGTGATAGCCTCCTAGTTTCGAGAGAGTGGCTGGGAGCTCCCCCAGCAGAGCCGTGAGCACCCAGGGGCTCTCCCTCGCAATCGAGCCGGAATCCGCGGCAACGAGACGGGCTCACCCTCCGGTGGAAGTCCATTCCAAGCTGGAAGCTTGCGGTGTGCGAGCCGGAGCCGTGCGACGAGGAGGTCAGTCAGCGTGAACGAGAACGAGAGCCAGATCGGCGCAGAAGAGGATCTGGCGTCGGCCGCCGGGGCGACCTACACCGCCGAGAACATCAAGGTTCTGAAGGGCCTCGATGCCGTGCGCAAGCGGCCCGGCATGTACATCGGCGACACCGACGATGCATCCGGCCTGCATCACATGGTCTTCGAGCTGGTGGACAACGCCATCGACGAAGTGCAGGCCGGTTTCGCTTCCCATGTCCAAGTGGTGATCCACACCGACGAGTCGGTGACCGTGGAGGACGACGGCCGCGGCATTCCGGTGGACATTCACAAGGAAGAGGGTCGCTCGGCAGCGGAAGTGATCATGACCGAGCTGCACTCGGGCGGCAAATTCGACAAGAACTCCTACAAGGTCTCGGGCGGGCTCCACGGTGTCGGCGTCTCGGTGGTCAACGCGCTGTCGGAGACCCTCGAGCTCGAGATTCGCCGCGACGGCCACGTCTGGTCCCAGGTATACCACCGCGGCGTGCCGGAAGCGGCGATCGCCGCGATCGGCTCCACCGCGAAAACCGGCACCAAAGTGCGTTTCGTTCCGGATCCGGAGATCTTCTCGGTTCTCGAGTTCAGCTATGACACCCTGGCCCAGCGCCTGCGCGAGCTGTCGTTCCTGAATCGCGGCGTCGCCATCCGGTTGCTCGACGAGCGCACGGAGAAGCACGTCGACTTCGCCTACACCGGCGGAATCGAGAGCTTCGTCGAGCATCTGAACCGCAACAAGGTACCGCTCCACCCCGAGCCGATCTACCTCGAAGAAGTGCGCGACGACGGCACGGGCGAGGAACGGGCGGAAATCGCGCTGCAGTGGAACGAGGGTTACCAGGAGCTGATCTACAGCTTCACCAACACCATCAACAACCGGGACGGCGGCACGCACCTTTCCGGCTTCAAGGCCGCGCTCACCCGTACGATCAACGCCTACGCCGAGCAGAGCGGCCTCGCCAAGACGCTCAAAGAAAACCTCACGGGCGATGATGTTCGAGAGGGTTTGACGGCGGTCGTCTCGGTCAAGATCAAGGATCCCAAGTTCTCCAGCCAGACCAAGGACAAGCTGGTTTCCTCCGATGTCAAGGGCTGGGTGGAGCAGGTGGTCAACGAGCAGCTCGCCACCTACCTCGAAGAGAACCCCAAGATCGCACGCCGCATCGTGGAGAAATGCGTCGAGGCGGCGCGCGGGCGCGAGGCCGCGCGCAAGGCCCGAGAGCTCACCCGCCGCAAAGGCGCGCTGGACGCCGCGAACCTCCCGGGCAAGCTCGCGGACTGCAGCGAGCGCAACCCGGAGAGCGCCGAGCTCTTCCTGGTGGAGGGCGACAGCGCGGGCGGCTCGGCCAAGCAGGGCCGAGAGCGGCGCTTCCAGGCGGTCCTGCCGCTCAAGGGCAAGATCTTGAACGTCGAGAAGGCGCGCTTCGACAAGATGCTCACCTCGGACGAGATCAAGACCTTGATCGCCGCCCTCGGCACCGGCATCGGCAAGGATGACTTCGACATCTCCAGGCTGCGCTACCACCGTTTGATCATCATGTGCGACGCCGATGTCGACGGCAGCCACATTCGTACTTTGATCCTCACCTTCTTCTACCGCCAGATGCAGGAGGTGATCCGCCGCGGTCACCTCTATATCGCCCAGCCGCCGCTCTATCGGGTGAGCCAGGGCAAGAACCATACCTATCTGAAGGACGACCGCGAATACCGCCGTTTCCTTCTGGGCCGGGTGGAAGAAAGCTGCCAGCTGCGCATCGAGGCCGCTTCGGGACCACCGGAGAAAGAGCTTTCCGGTGCAGAGCTGGTGCAGCTGGTCGACAAGCTCGAGGCCTTCCGCGCCAACCTGGAGCGACTGGCTTTCCGCGGCTACCCGACCCCGTCGATCAAGCTGGCCTTGACTCAAGGGCTGCGCGACAAGGACTCCCTGCGCGATGCCGCCTTGATGGCCCGCCTGGCTGAAGGCCTCGAAGGATTGGGATTCCGGGCCGTCACCCTGAGCGACGACGAAGAGCACGGCACCGGCGCGATCGACTTCGTGGCCCGGCGAGACGGCGTCGAGCGTACCGTGCGGCTGGACTGGCAATTGATCACCCGCGCCGAGTACCGCGCCCTGGTCAACAACACCGCGGCCCGCGAAGTTCTGGAGGCGCGGAGTCTCAAGATGGTGCGCGACGGCGAGGCCAGCGAGCAGCCGGACTTCGAGACCATGATCGAGGAGCTTTACGCGAGCGCCAAGAAAGGGCTCACCATCCAGCGCTACAAGGGTCTCGGTGAGATGAACCCGGAGCAGCTGTGGGAAACCACCATGGACCCGGCCCGCAGGCGCTTGATGCAAGTGAAAATCGAAGACGACTACACCGCCGACGAGATGTTCAGCATCCTGATGGGCGACCAGGTCGAGCCGCGCCGTGACTTCATCGAGAAGAACGCGCTCGAAGTCCAGAACCTGGATATCTGATCGGTAGCAGAGGCGAATGAGCGAGAACGAGATCGGCAGTCCATTCGACCGCCCCATCCCCGTCGATATCGAAGAGGAGATGCGGCGCAGCTACATCGATTACGCCATGAGCGTGATCATCGGCCGCGCCCTGCCCGACGTGCGGGACGGCATGAAGCCAGTGCACCGCCGGGCCCTCTACGGCATGTGGGAGAGCGGCAACACCTCCAACCGCCCGTACAAGAAGTCCGCCCGCATCGTCGGCGATGTGATGGGTAAGTACCACCCTCACGGCGACTCGGCGATCTACGACACCGTGGTGCGCATGGCCCAGGATTTCTCCATGCGCTACGTCCTGGTGGACGGCCAGGGCAACTTCGGCTCCCTCGACGGCGACAATCCCGCGGCGATGCGTTACACCGAGGTGAGGCTCACCCGCCTCGCCGAGGAGATGATCAAGGACGACATCGACAAGGAGACCGTCGACTGGGTGCCCAACTACGACGGCTCGGAGCAAGAGCCCACCGTACTGCCGGCGCGGGTGCCCAATCTCCTGGTCAACGGCGCGTCCGGTATCGCCGTGGGCATGGCCACCAACATTCCGCCCCATAACCTGGGCGAGGTGGTCGATGCCCTGGACAAGATGCTCGACAACCCGGACGTGACGGTCGACGAGCTGCTGCAGGTGCTGCCCGGCCCGGACTTTCCCACCGCCGGCTTCATCCATGGTGTGGATGGCATTCGCACGGCCTACACCACCGGCCGAGGCATGATCCAGCTCCGAGCCCGGGCCGAGATCGAAGAGCGGGGAGAGCGCCAGGCGATCGTCGTCACCGAGATTCCCTACCAGGTGAACAAAGCCCGCCTCCTGGAGCGCATGGGCGAGCTGATCCGCGAGAAGAAGATCGAGGGCATCTCGGACCTGCGCGACGAATCGGACCGCGCCGGCATCCGCATCGTGCTCGAGGTCAAGCGCGGCGAGGTGGGCGAGGTCATCTTGAATCAGCTCTACAAGATGACCCAGCTGCAGATGAGCTTCGGCATCATCCTGCTCGCGATCGTCGACAACCGGCCGCGGGTGATGAACCTGCACGAGCTGCTGCGGCACTTCCTGGACCACCGCCGCACGGTGGTGGTGCGCCGCAGCCGCTATGACCTCAAGAAGGCCGAGGAGCGGGCCCATATCCTCGAGGGTCTGCTCAAAGCCCTCGACGTGCTCGACCGGGTGATCGCCACCATCCGAGCAAGCCATACCCCCGAACAGGCCCGCGAAGCGCTGATGGCCCGCTTCGAGTTCTCCGAGATCCAGACCCGAGCGATCCTCGACATGCGCCTCCAGCGCTTGACCGGCCTCGAGCGCGAGAAGCTCCAGGAGGAGTACGGCGAGGTGATGGCCACCATCGAGCGGCTGCGCGCCCTGCTCGCTTCGGACCAGCTGGTCGACCAGGAGATCCGCCGCGAGCTCGCCGAGATCAAGGACGCCTACGGCGACAAGCGACGGACGGAGATCATCGCCGCCGCCGCCGACATCTCGATCGAAGACATGATCGCCGACGAGCCGATGGTGATCACCGTCACCCGGGCCGGCTACGTCAAGCGCTCGCCGCTCTCCCTCTACCGGGCCCAGCGCCGCGGCGGCAAGGGCCGCATGGGCATGGCCACCAAGGAAGAGGACACCGTCGAGCACCTCTATGTGGCGACCGCCCACAGCTACATTCTGGTCTTTACCCAGAGCGGCCGGGCCTACTGGCTCAAGGTGCATGCCATTCCCGAGTTCGGCCCGGCGGCCCGCGGCAAGGCGATCGTCAACCTGCTCGACCTCGGCCCGGAGGAGCGCTTCGCCACCACGGTCGCGGTGCGCGAATTCCCCGAGGATCGCTACCTCACCTTCATCACCGAGCGAGGCACCATCAAGCGCACCAGCCTCGCCGCCTTCGCCAGGCCCCAGGCCCGGGGCATCATCGCGGTCAACGTGATCGAAGGAGACCGCCTGCTCGACGTCAAGGTGGCCGAGGAAGGCAGCGAGATCTTCCTCGCCACCGCCCGTGGCTACGCCCTGCGCTTCGAGGCCGCCGATGTGCGTTCGATGGGCCGTACGGCCACCGGAGTGCGGGGCATCAGCCTGCGCAAGGGGGACCGCCTGGTGGGCATGGAAGTGCTCGCCGGGGACGGCGCGATCCTCTCGGTGACCGAGAATGGCTTCGGCAAGCGGAGCGCCCTCGCCGAATACCGCCTGCAGGGCCGAGGGGGTCTCGGCATCCTGAACTTCGCGGTCAACGCCAAGACCGGCGAGGTGGTGGGCTTCAAGCAGGTGGAGCCGGGCATGGGGGTGATGCTGATCACCCAGGACGGCATGATCATCCGCACCCGAGTGGACGAGGCGAGCTTCCGGGTGATCGGCCGCGCCACCCAGGGCGTGAAGGTGATGGACCTCGAGTCCGGCGACCGCCTGGTGGCCCTCGCCAAGTTGGAGGACGACGACGAGGCCGGCGCCAACGGAGCCGACGACGAGGGTGAAGCCAGCGAGGAGTCCGGCGAAGCGGAAGGCCTCGGAGACGACGAACTGGTGCACTGAGCCCGGCGCGAAAGCCAAGGAGACGAGCGTGCGATTCTTTCTCGACACGGCAGAAGTGAAAGAGATCGAGACCGGCCTCGCCTGGGGCATGGTCGACGGCGTGACCACCAACCCCAGCCTGATCGCCAAGGCCGGCAAACCCTACCTCGGCACGGTGCGCGAGATCGCCCGCCTGGTGGGGGCGGAGCGCCCCGTTTCAGGCGAGGTGCTGGCGATGGACTACCCGGGCATCCTCGCCGAAGGCCGCGAGCTCGCGGCTCTGGCCGAGAACGTAGTGGTGAAAGTGCCCCTGGTGCCCGATGGGCTGCGCGCCGTGGCAACCTTCGCCGAGGAAGGCATCCGCACCAACGTCACCCTCTGTTTCTCCGCCAATCAAGCGCTGCTCGCGGCCAAGGCCGGGGCGACGTACATTTCGCCCTTCGTCGGCCGGCTGGACGACGTGGGCCACGACGGCATGGATCTGATCGAGCAGATCGTGGTGCTCTACCGCAACTACGACTTCGACACCCAGGTGCTGGTGGCCTCCGTGCGCACGCCGATGCACGTCACCCGGGCGGCGCTGATCGGCGCCGAAGTGGCCACCATCCCGTTCAAGGTGCTGGAGCAGCTCTACCGGCACCCCCTCACCGACAACGGCCTTGCGGCCTTCCTGTCGGATTGGGCGAAGACGGGCCGGAGCTTCCACGATTAGCGACTTCGCCACACCACGGCTCTACCGGGTGGCCTGGAGCTTCTACCTGGTACTGGCCATCGCCGGCGGCATCTGGCTCGCCTCTCGTCACGACGGCTTTCCGATCCAGTGGCTCGCCCCGGGCACCTGGTGGCAGGAGCTGCCGCTCGGGGCTTTGGCCGGCGGAGCCCTGCTTTCGCTCTGGCACCTTGGTCGCCGCGTGCTGCCCCACGGGGCCGAGCTCGAAGAGCGCCTGGCCGAGGTGGTGCGCGGGCTCTCGGGCTCGGAGACCTTCGCTCTCGCGCTACTCTCCGGCTTCGGCGAGGAGCTCTTCTTCCGCGGCGCCGTGCAGGACACCTTCGGCCTCGCGGCGGCCACCGTGCTCTTCGCCGCTCTCCATCCCGGCCCGGGCCGGACCTTCTATCTGTGGATGATCTTCGCCGCCCTGGCCGGCGCGCTCTTCGGCGCCCTGGTGCTCTGGCGAGGAAATCTGCTGGCGGCGATCGTGGGCCACGTCACCGTCAACGCGGTGAACCTGCGCCAGCTGGCCGAGCGGAAGCGACTGGAAAGCGCGGACACCGGCCCGGCCGGCAATCCGGAGCCCTGACCCCCCGCGGGGGGAGCCAGGGCCCTCGAGACCTAGGGCGCGGAGGCTTCGCTCCGGGCGACCGGAGTCGGGAAGTCCACCTGGGTGATCACGTCCTCGTCCTCTGCGCTCCGGCGCCGGGAGAAGAGGCTGCGCAGCCGACCCCAGACGGGGGCGTTGCCCCAGTCGTCGAAGATCGAATACATCACCGGTGTCGCGATCAGGGTGAGCAGGAGAGCGAGGGTCTGACCGCCGAGAATCACCGTGCCGATCGAGCGGTTGGTACCGGCACCGGTGCCGCTTGAAACCACCAGCGGAATCATGCCGGCCACGAAAGCGAGGGTGGTCATCAGGATCGGCCGGAGCCGGTCGCGGTTGGCGTGCAGAATCGCTTCCTCCCGCGGCAGGCCCTGGGCGCGCAGCTGGTTGGTGTGATCGATCTGCAAGATGCCGTTCTTCTTCACGATGCCGAAGAGCACCAGGATGCCCAGAGAAGAAAAGATGTTGAGGGACTCGTTCAGCATCACGATCGAGAAGAGAGCGAATGGAACCGTCATCGGCAAGGCGAGCAAGATCGTCACCGGATGGATCCAGCTCTCGAATTGCGCGGCGAGAATCAGGTACATGAAGATGATCGACAGCACGAAGGCGACCAGGAAGTTCACAGCGGCCTTGCCCTGCTCGCGGGAGCGGCCGGTCAGGCCGTAGGAATACTCGGCCGGCATATTGAGCTTCTTGACCGTTTCGTTCAGCCGGTCGATCACCGCCTGCGCGGAGAAGCCAGGCTGCATGTTGGCGTAGATCAACACCTGCCGGCGGCGGTTGATGCGGTTCACCAGCGACGGGCCTGTGCCCTCGTCGAGACGCACCACGTCCGACAAGCGCACGGTGCCGACCTTGCTCGAAGGCACTTCGGTCTGGGCGATGGTCGAGGCGTCGCGGCGATCCTCCGGGGCTGCGCGAACATGCACTTCATATTGCTCGCCGCCTTCGTAGTAGTCGGTCACCGGCAGACCGCCCACCAGGATGTTGAGGGTCGAGGCCAGATCCTCTACCCGCACTCCGAGGTCGGTAGCCTTCTCGCGATCGATGTGCACGCCGAGTTCCGGCTTGCCGACGATCAGGTTGGTGTCGACATCGACCGTACCCGGAGTCTCCCGCACGGCCTTGGCGAGCACCGCCGAATACTCGGCGAGCTTGTCGAGGTTCGGCCCGCCGATCCAGAACTGGATCTCCTGGTTGTTGCCGCTCGAAAAAGCATTCACCTGGCCCACGGCAGTGCGCAACCCGAGCTTGCTGTAGGCGGGGAGGATGTGCGCGCGGACGTCGTCCATGACGTCGAACTGGGACTTCTCACGCTCCTTGGTAGGCTTGAGCTGCACGTAGACCGAGCCGAAGTTCTGCGTGCGCTGCTGGTCGCCGGCGAGAGTGGTGAGCACCAGGGACACTTCTGGTAGCTCCCGCACCCGTGCTGCCACGGACTCGACGATCTGGCCCGTGGTGGCCAGGCTGGTACCCTCCGGCGCGCGGATGTTCACTTCGAATTGGGATTCATCGTCCTTGGGCAGGAAGTTCTTGTTGGCGAGCTTGCCCAGCGGGAACGTGGATAGGAACACGCCGAACATCAACAGCACTACCACCCACCGATGGCGCATGGACCACGAAAGCAAAGCGAGATAAGTGCGCTCGACGTACGGATAGAAACCCTTGGCCCGCGAGCCGGAAGAGCCCTCGGAATGCCCGCCGCCTTCGCTCGCGTCACCGCGGCTGAGCCAGCGAGAGGCCATCATCGGCGTCAAGGTGAACGAAACCAGGAGCGAAACACCGATCGCGAAGGCCATCGTGACACCGAAGGAGTTCATGAAGCGGCCCACGATGCCGCCCATGAACGCCACCGGCAGGAACACCGCGATCAGCGACAAGCTGGTCGCCAACACGGCGAGGCCCACCTCTTTGGTGCCTTCCACCGCCGCCTCCCGAGGTGAGAGCTTCTTCTCCTCGAGGAAGCGGAAAACGTTTTCGATCACCACCACGGCGTCGTCGATCACGATTCCCACCGCCAGGGTCAGGGCGAGGAGCGTGATCACGTTGAGCGTGAAGCCCATGTAGGCCATGGCGCCGAAGGTGGCCACCAGCGAGGCCGGGATGGCCACCGCGGCGATCAGCGTCGGTCGCAGCCTGCGCAGGAAGAGCCACACCACCGCCGCGGCGAAGAGCGAGCCCACCAGGAGGTGCTCTTTCACCGCGTCCACGGCGGCCTGGATGTAGGTGGACTGGTCCCGCACGATGGCCAGCCGGTAATTCGCTGGCAGCTGGCTCGAGAGATCCTTGATCCGCTGCTTCAGGCGGTCGATCACCGCGATGGTGTTGGTGCCGGATTGCTTGCGGATCACCAGCGCGACCGCCGGCTCGCGGTTGACGCTGGCGAGCGTCTCGACGTCGGCCTGGCTGTCTTCCACCCGGGCCACGTCCTTGAGCCTAACGGTGTAGCCGCCGCGGCTCGCCACCGGCAACGCGCCGAATTCCTCCGGGCGCGAGACCCGGCCGTAGGTACGCAGGGTGAGGTCGCGGAGACCTTGCTCCACCTTGCCGCCGGGAATCTGCACATTCTGGCTCTGGAGCGACCGCACCACCTCGGCCGGGGTGAGCCCGAGCGAGGTGAGCTTGGCGGTATCGAGCACGATGTTGATCTGCCGAGCCCGGCCGCCGAGCAGGCGGATCTGGCCCACACCGTTGACGGTCTCGAGCCGCCGGCGCAAGGTCTTGTCGGCGAATTCAGTGAGCTCGCGCACCGGCGCCGGGCCGGAAAGCGTGACGGTGAGGATCGGCGAGGCGTCCGGATCGATCTTCTCGATCAGCGGCGGATCCGCGTCCCGAGGCAGCTCGCCGAGGATGGCGTTCACGCGGTCCCGGACCTCCTGGGCGGCCACGTCGAGGCTCTTCTCGAGCTCGAAGCCGACCGTGATCACCGAGACGCCTTCCGAGGAGATCGAGAACAGCTGGTCGATGCCGCTGATGGTGTTGACCGCTTCCTCGATCTTGTCGGTGACCTCGGTCTCCATCTCCTCGGGCGCAGCCCCCACCAGGGTGGTGGTGATGGTGATGAAGGGGAAGTCCACCTTGGGGAAGCGGTCCACGCCCAGGCGGAAGTAGGAGAAGACTCCCACCACCACCAGCGAGAGGATCAGAACCGAGGCGAAGACCGGCCGGCGGACGCAGAGGGCGGCGAGCTTATGCATCGCTTCCTCCCTCGAGCTCCACGCGCGCGAACAAGCCCGGCCGCAGCTTGCCGTCCTGGTTGGGGAATTCGGCTTCCACCACGAAGGTGCGGCTCTTCGGGTCCACCGTCTGGCTGATGATGCGCACCTTGCCGGTGAACACTTCCTGCGGGAACGGCTCCACGCGCGCTCTCACCAGCTGGTCCCGGCGAACGCGGGAAAGCTCGCGCTCCGGCAGCTCGAAGCGCAGGCGAAGGGGCTTGAGCCGCATCAGCACGAAGGCCACGGTGGCCTCGCCCAGGCGCTCGCCGACGTCTGTGCGGCGCTCGGCCACCACGCCGTCGAAGGGCGAGCGAACCACCGCATCCGCGAGCTTTTCGCGGGCCAGGGCGAGCGCCGCCTGGGCAGCCTGGTGGGCGGCCGAGAGCTGATCGCGGGTAGCGAGGGAGCGATCCGCCGTGGCCTGGGGCACCGAGCCTTTGGCCGCGAGCTCCTGCTTCCTGGCGAGATCTCGCTCGGCGTCCGCCAGGCCGGCGGCGGCCCGGCCGACCTCGGCTTCCAGGCGCTTCACCTCGAGCTCGAGGTAGGCGCTTTCCAGCTTGAGCAAGGGCTGGCCGGTATGCACCGTATCGCCCTGCTCGGCCATCACGGCCGCCACCTGACCGGTCTGTCGGGAGACCAGCTCGGAGGTCATCGGGGCCACGAACTCGCCGGTGGTGGCGAGCCCGCTGCTCGCCGGGGTGGCGGCCGGGGCGGCCTCGTGGGCTTCGGCGAGAGCCGTCGCCAGCGGGGCGACATCCGCCGGCAGTTCCGCAGAGGTGGAAGCGCTCTGGGGGGTCTCGGCCGCTTTCTTCACGCAGCCGCCGAGCGAAAGAGCGGTGAGACTGAGAAGGAGAATCGAACCGAGAGCTTTCATCGAGTTACCTCGGGCAGCAACGTCGCCTTGAGGGTGTTGGTGGTGTAGCGCACGCCGAGTTCGGCGAGCGTTTTTCGGATGCCGGCGCTGACCAGATCGCGCCTTGCCGCGGCGAGGCTCACCTCGGCCGCATCGAGGTCGAGCGAGGTGGCTTCCTGCGCCTGGTAGAGGGCGAAGGTCTGCTCGTACTCGGCCTCGGCCACGGCTAATTGCTGGCGGGCGAGCTCCAGCGTGGCGACTGCCGTGTCGTGCTCCAGGAGGGCGGTCTCCACCCCCTCGCGCACCCGGCGGCGAGTGGCTTCAACGTAAAGCTCGGCCTGGCGGGCCCGTTCGCGAGCTGCCGTCACCTGGGCTCGGGTCTCGCCGCCCGAAAAGAGCGGGATCTGGGCGAGAAGCGCGACCTGGCTGTAGCTCGAGGTGGGGAAGCCACTCTTCTGCTCCACCACCGTGCCCTGCAGGCCGACGACCGGGAAGTAGGCGCCGCGGGCCCGTTTCACGTCGAGTTCGGCGATCTCGAGGTTGAGCTGGGCCGATTTGAGCTCGGCGCTTTCCCCTGCCGCCTGGGCTAGAAGCTTCTCGCGATCGGCGAGCGGCGGCAGGAAATCTCCCGGATTGGTGACGGCAAGCTCACCCTCCAGGGCAAGGGCGATCCTCAGCCGCGAAAGCGCGGTGCCCTTCTGCTGCTCGGCTTCCATCCAGCGCCGGGTGGACGCCTGGATGGCGCTCTCACCCCGCAGCACGTCGAGGCGAGTCACTTCGCCGGCGGCGAAGAGGTCCTCGGCGAGCTTCTTGCGCCGCTCGGCGAGTTCGCGGTTCTTGGTCTCCACCGAGAACAGCTCCGAGGCCTCCACCGCGCCGAGATACTGGGTGGCGACATCGAAGAGCAGCGACTCCTCGGCGGCGCGCACCGACTCCCCGGCGCGGCTCACCTCTTGGCGGGCCTGTTTGAAGCCATAGATGTCGCGAAAGCCGGCATAGAGGGGCTGAGTGAGGGTGAGGCGAGCGTTCCAGTCGTTCAGCGGCAAGACGGTGCGGCGGTCCTTGCCGCTGCCGAAGCCGACCTCCTTGCTGTTGTGGGTGAGGCCGCCGGTGATGCCGAGCCTGGGCAGCACTGCGGCGAAGGCCGCGCGCTTCTCGGCCTCGGCCACCGCCACCCCTGCCTGCGCGCTGGCGAGCTCGGGGTTGGCGGCCAGGGCTCGGGCCGCAGCGGCCTGGAGGCTGAGCGCAGGCGGTATCGAGTTGGAAGGAACGGGCTCGGCTCGGGCCGAAGAGCTGAGCCACAGGACCGCAGAGAGCAGGAGCCCCAGCGGCCGTTTGCGCAGGGCCGGAATGATCAACGGACTTTCTCCTCTGCCGTGAGAAGGCCTCCGAGCAGCACTCGGGTGAGCCAGGCGACCTCTTCCCCTGCCGGAGGAGAAGTCTCCTCACGCAGCCGCCGTTGCAGCAGGGCGTGGAGTCCCTCGCTCAGGAAGAGTGCCAGCCTTTCGGGATCGCAGAGCATGACCTCGCCAGAGGCGACGGCCGAGCCGAGGAAGCCGGAGAGCTGCTCGAGATAGCGCCGATAGTGGGGGGATTCGGCCCGACGGCATTCCGCACTGCGAGGGCCGTCGGGGTAGCGGATGGAAAACAACAGACGGAAGAACTCACGGCGACCGTCGAAGAAGCCGAAGAGCTTCTCGACCAGCCGCACGAAGCGCTCGTGGAAAGCCGCCGGAGCGGCGAAAACCTCGTCGAGCTCGTCCAGGAGCTCCTGGAAGGTGGCCTGCGCCACGCGCTCGATCAGCTCCTCCCGATCCCGGAAGTAGAGGTAAATCGTGCCTTTGGCGATGCCCGCTTCCTGGGCGATCGCGTTCATCGAAGTCCCCGGCAAGCCTTCGCGGGCGATCACCCGCATGGTGGCTTCCAGGATGCTCTGGATGCGGAATTCGGTGAGGACGACCTCTTTCGATCTGGGCTCTTGCATGGTGGTTTTGACCGCCTGGTCAGGTGGCTGACCGGGCGGTCAGTCTACTGACCGACCGGCCGGTCGTCAAGAGACACCCACTCGCCAGTGCGATGAAAGCGGCCTATAATCATAAATTCTCAGATCCTTTCGGGTTCGCCACCCTGGACGAACTTCGTTCCGAGCGACCCTGACTGCTAGACTTCTGTAACGGGGACCCACTACCAGGAAGCCCAACGCCGGTGCTGTCGAGGGGATGTCCCCAGAGGAGAGGCTCGCTCATGTCCGAGGCCACGAACGACGTTCTGTCGCGAATCGAGCGCGAGAAGGAGGGATACCTGGAGGAGCTCAAGAGCTTCCTCCGCATCCCCTCGATCTCCACCGACCCGAGCTACAAGGAGCACGTCCTCAGGGCTGCCCACTTCGTGGCGGATCAGCTGCGCTCGGCGGGGCTCACGGCCGAACTCATCACCGGCGAGGGCCATCCCCTGGTCTACGGCGAGTGGCTGGGCGCTCCGGGCAAACCGACGCTGCTCTTCTACGGCCACTACGACGTGCAGCCGGCGGATCCTCTCGAGCTGTGGAAGTACCCGCCGTTCGAGCCGACCATCGAGGGCGACCACCTGCTCGCCCGCGGCGCCACAGACGACAAGGGCCAGTGCTTCTGCCACATCAAAGCCGTGGCCGCCATGCTCGCTGAGCGGGGCAAGCTACCGATCAACGTGAAGTTCCTGATCGAGGGCGAGGAGGAAGCCGGTGGCGAGGCGGTCGAGGCCTACGTGAAGCAGGACGCCGGCCGGCGGCTGGCCTGCGACATGGTGGTGGTTTCCGACAGCTCGATGTACGCCCCGGGCCAGCCCTCTCTGCTCTATGGGCTCAAGGGCCTGGCGTACATGGAGCTCAAGGTGATCGGCCCCAACCGGGACCTGCATTCCGGCACTTTCGGCGGCAGTGTCACCAACCCCGCGAACGCCCTGGCGTACATCATCTCCCGCCTGCGCGACACCCATACCGGCCGCATCCAGATCGACGGCTTCTACGACGACGTGCGGCCCCTCGAGGCCTGGGAGCGCCAGGAATTCGCCCGCCTCGACTTCGACGAAGAGGAGTACCGGGCGAGCCTCGGCGTGCCGGTGACTTTCGGCGAAGAGGGCTACACCACGCTCGAGAGGGTCTGGGCTCGGCCCACTTGCGACGTCAACGGCATCTTCGGCGGCTATCAGGGGCCGGGCGCCAAGACGGTGCTGCCCTCCTGGGCCGGGGCCAAGGTTTCAATGCGCCTGGTGCCGGACCAAGAACCCGCCCGAGTGGGCCAGCTCTTCTCGGACTACGTGCGCAAGATCGCCCCGCCGGGCGTCCAGGTGGAGGTGAGCTTCCTGCACGGCGCCGACCCGGTGCTGGTGGCCACCGAAGGGCCGCTCATCGACGCGGCGATGAAGGCCCTCGAGGCGGTATGGGGGCGGCGGCCGGTCCGGGTGCGCGAAGGTGGGTCGATTCCCATCGTCTCCACCTTCGGCAGGGTGCTGCAAGTGCCCGTGGCGCTGATGGGCTTCGGGCTCGAGGACGACAATCTGCACTCCCCCAACGAGAAGTTCAACATCAGTCACTTCTACAACGGTATCCGCACGGTGGCGAGGCTTCTGGACCTGGCGGGAGATCCGTAGGCGAGATCCATGGCGAGCGATCGATCCCTCGAGAGAGAGGTCAAGTTCGATGGCGTGGAGCACGATGCCCTGCGCCAGCGGCTGTCGGAGATGGAAGCGGAGCGGGCGAGCGCGCCCACCTTCGAGGACAACTGGATTCTGGACCGCAACAACGAGCTGCTCTCGGGCGGCTGTGTGCTGCGCCTGCGGGTGGACAGCCGGGGCGCGTTCCTGACCTTCAAGGGACCGGCCCACTTCGAGGGCCGCACCAAGGTGCGCACCGAGCACGAGACGCGCGTGGACGACGCCGAGGCCATGCGGGCGCTGCTTGAGGAGCTCGGCTACCGGGTGGTGCGGCGCTACCAGAAAATGCGGGAAGAGTGGCATCTGGGGGGAGTGACCATCGCGCTCGACCACACGCCGATCGGCGACTTCGCGGAGTTCGAGGGCGAGGGCGCCGAAACCGTGGCGCGCCGCTGCGGCTTCGACCTCGAGCGTTCCGAGCGACGCACCTACCTCCGGCTCTACGAGGACTACCTGAAGCTCCATCCGGAAGCGCCACCGGACATGGTTTTCCGCGAGGAGTAGGCCCCGGTTGGCAGCTCCACCGCTGCGCGCCCTGGTGCTCGCGGCCGGCCTCGGCACCCGGCTGCGGCCGCTGACCGCGAGCTGCCCGAAGCCTCTGCTCCCGGTGGCGGGCACGCCGCTTCTCGCACACACCCTCGCGCGCCTGGCCGAAGTGGGCTGCGAGGCCGTAGCGATCAACCTGCACCACCTGGGCGAGGCGATCCGCGGCCACTTCGGCGACCGCTTCTGCGGCATGGAGCTGCGCTACTCGCCGGAGCCCGAAATCCTCGGTACCCTCGGGGCCCTCGGCCCGCTGCGCGAGTTCCTCGGCGCCGCGCCGAGCTTCTTGGTGATCAACGGTGACAGCCTTTGTGACTGGCCCTTGGCCGAGCTGCTCGAAGCGCACGGCCGGGCCGGCACCCTCGCCACCCTGCTGGTCTCGAGCCGGGCCGAGCCGAGCTCGTTCGGCGGCGGCATCGGCCTCGGGGAGGGTGGCCGAGTGGTGCGCTTCACTGCCACCGGCCCGGTGGTCGGCCGAGCCGAGCGCGAACGGGTCTTCGCCGGGGCCCATGCCATGCGGCGGGAGCTGCTCGCAGGGCTCCCTCCGGGCCCCGCCGATACGGTGCGCCAGCTCTACGAGCCGATGCTCGCCGCCGGCCTGCCGATCGCGAGTCTCGAGACGGACCGCCCCTGGTTCGACCTCGGCACGCCGGTCCGCTACCTCGAAGCCGTGCTCGGCTGGACCGGGGTCGCCGCGTCGCAGCGATCCTGGCTCGATCCGGGAGCCGAGGTCGCTGTCTCGGCGGAGCTTTCCGGCTCGGTGATCGAGGCTGGCGCCGAGGTCGGTGCGCACTCGCGGGTCGCTCGTTCCCTCCTGCTGCGGGGTGCCCGCGTTGGGGCGGGAGCGAGGGTCTCCGGCTCGATCCTCGGCTTCGGCGTCGAGATCCCGCCGGGCACCGAGACGGAGAGCGAACTGGTCACCCGAGGCGAGCAACCCGGCGAGCTCGTCCGCACAGAGATCGAGCCCTGACCCGGAGCCCTGGGTTAGAATCAGTTCGGAATTTGGGTCAAGGAGGCGACCATGGACCAGGGGCTCGAGACGATCGCACGCTTCGAGAACCTGGCGGCAGCCTACGCAGTTCGCTCCTTTCTCGAAGCGAGCGGCATTCCCGCCATCATCTTCGAGCAGGATGTGATGCGCCTCGACCCCTTCCGACCTCTCGAGCCGCTGCGCATCCGCCTCGCCGTGAGAGCCGAGCACGCGGAGCTGGCCCGCGAGGCGCTGGCCGCGAGTGCCGAGAGCGGCCAGCCGCTCGAAGAAAGTCCTGACGCTCTGGAGTAACGAACTGATGCCTCAAGGCTTCGACCTCCTGGTCTTCGACTGGGATGGCACCCTGATGGATTCCGTGGCCTCGATCGTCGCGTGCATGCAGCACGCCGCGGAGGATTGCGGCCTGGGCCCCGCATCCGAGGAGCGCGTCCGGCGGATGATCGGCCTTTCGTTGGTGGAGGCGCGAAGCGCCATGGGCTTCGACGTCAGCGACGAGCTCTGGGCGCAGGTGATCGACCGCTACCGCCACCACTGGTTCGCCGGCTATCGCGATCGCCACGAGGCCTTCCCGGGTGCCGAGCCGGCCCTGGCCGAGCTCTCGCGCCGTGGCTACACCCTGGCGATCGCCACCGGCAAAGGCCGGCGCGGCCTCGAGCGGGACCTCGAAACCACCGGCCTCGGTCGCTACTTCGTGGCCACCCGCACGGTGGACGAGGCGCCCTCGAAGCCTCACCCGCAGATGCTGCTCGAGCTGATGGCCGAGCTCGGCGCCGCGCCGCAGCGCACGCTGATGATCGGCGACACCGTTTATGACCTCGAAATGGCCACGAACGCCGGTGCTGCCTCCCTGGCCGTGGCAAGCGGAGCCGAGGCGGAGGGCGAGCTCCTCGCCCGCGGCCCTCTCGCCTGCCTGCGCGAAGTGGGGGCGCTGCCGGCCTGGCTCGAAACCCGGGAGTTTGCCGCATGAGCTTCGAAACCCAGCTCGCCGGCTGGGATGGCCAGTCGGTGGTGATTCGCCACGACGTCGAGAGCGACACCTGGATCTTCATCGCCCTCCACGACGACACCCTCGGCACCCCCACCGGCGGCACTCGCATGCGCGTTTACCGCCGGCCGGAGGAAGGTCTAGCGGATGCCCAGCGGCTCGCCGCCGGAATGACCGCCAAGTGGGCGGCGATCGGCTTTCCCTACGGCGGCGGCAAGGCCGTGCTGGCGGTGGCCGCTCCCCTCGAAGGTGAGCTGCGGCGGGGCCTTCTCCGGCGCTACGGCAGGCTGATCGAGTCGCTCCGTGGCGGCTTCGTCACCGGGCCGGATCTGGGTACCAGCACCGCCGACATGGAGGTGATCGGCATCGAGACGGAGTTTGTCCACGGCATTCCGCGGGCGATGCCAGTGCCCTCCGGGGAGTACACGGCACACGGCGCCTACGCCAGCATCCGGGCGGCCTTGAACCATGCCTTCAGAAACCCCAGCCCCGAGGGCAAGACGGTGCTGATCGAGGGGCTGGGGGCGGTGGGAGCGCCGCTCGCCCGCCGGCTGGCCCACGACGGCGCGCGGCTTCTCCTCGCCGACATCGCACTCGAGCGGGCCCAAGGCCTCGCCCAGGAGCTGGCGGCCACGGTAGTGCCGCTCGAGGCCGTGGCGGCGACGCCTTGCGACGTCTACTCCCCGTGCGCGGTGGGCGGCATCTTGAATCACCGCAGCATCGCCCAGCTCGCCTGCCGGATCGTCACCGGCGCGGCCAACAACCAGCTGGCCGAGGACGCCGACGCCGAGCGCCTGTTCGAACGCGGCATCCTCTACGCGCCGGATTTCATCGTCAACGCCGGGGGGGCGATCGGCATCTCGATGTCCGACGCGGGCAAGAGCGAAGAGGAGATCACCCTGCGCCTGGCCGAGATCGGCGACACCCTGGGCGAGATCTTCCCCGAGGCGGCAGCCCTCGGCGAGCCGCCG
>CALMKX010000061.1 GCA_937867335.1 uncultured Acidobacteriota bacterium | reverse complement strand
CCCTGGGCGACTTCGTGTGGCGGGACAACGACCACGACGGCGTGCAGGACGGCGGGGAGCCGGGCATCAACGGCGTGCTGATGGAGCTGCGCGACGCCAACGGCGGCCTGATCTCGACGACCACCACGGCCGGAGGCGGGCTCTATCGCTTCGAGGTGGAGCCGGGGACGTACACGGTGCACGTGGCGGCTTCGAACTTCAACGTGGGTGGGCCGCTCGCCGGCCTCACCTCGAGCACGGGCGGCGAGAGCCTGAGCCGTACCCTGACTACCGCCAACGACTTCACCTTCGACTTCGGCTACTACTCCAACGTCGGCAGCCTGGGCGACCGGGTGTGGCGAGACGACAACGGCAACGGCGTGCAGGAGAGCGGCGAGCCGGGTTTGAACGGCGTCACGGTTCGTCTGCACGACTCGGGCGGGGCGGTGATCGCCACGCAGACGACGGCCGGGGACGGCGGCTACAGCTTCACCGGCCTCGCTGCCGGCAGCTACTCGGTGGAGGTGGTGGCTTCGACGCTTCCTGCCGGCTACGTAGAGACCTACGACCTCGATGGCACGGGCACGGCGAACACCGCGGCGGCGACGCTGGCGGCGGGGCAGAACCGTACCGATGTGGACTTCGGCTATCGGGCGCAGCCCACGGGCGGCAGCCTGGGGGATCGGTTGTGGCTGGACGCCGACGATGACGGCGTGCAGGACGGTGGTGAGAGCGGCATCAACGGGGCGACGGTGCGGCTGCGCAACTCGAGCGGCACGGTGGCGGCGACGCAGGTCACTTCGGGCAACGGCAACTACCTGTTCACGGGCTTGGCGGCGGGTCTCTACACGGTGGAGGTGGACGCCACGACGCTGCCGGCGGGCCTGACGCCGACCTACGACCTGGACGGTCTGGCGACGCAGAACGTGGCGGCGGCGGTGCTGGCCACGGGCCAGACGCGGTTGGATGTGGACTTCGGCTACGACAGCTGCAAGACCTGCACGGGCAAGGTGGACCGGTTGACGCTGACCTACCTGGGCCCGGAGCAGAACGTCCATGTGGACGTGTACGTGGTGCGGGGCACCACCACTTCGCTGCTCACCTCGACGGTGGTGGACCCGGGGCAGAGCTTCACGTTGGTGGGCCCGCCCAACCCGTCGCCGACCTACAACAACAACCTGGGCGACGCTCTGGACATCGTGATCAACGGAGTGAAGGAGCCGTTGCTGGACACCAGCTGTGCCAGCGCGATCGGCCCAGGCTTCGCGTTCGGTCATTTCCTGGTGGCGGCAGGCACGAGCACGCAGGGCGGTGCGCTGTGCCCGATGAACAACGACCACCAGACCTGCGTGGACGAGTCGCCGGCGGACCCGAACTACGGCACGGGTGGCGGCCACGCGTTCTGGCTGCCGGGCATCGACACGGACCTGGCTTTCACGCCGGATCCGGGCTCGTTCACGGTGCGCACGAACGGCACGGCCACGATCACCGGCACGGCGTGGAGCACTGCGCATCCGAGCCGGGGCTTCGATGTGGTGGTGGATCTGGCGGGCCTGACCTCGATCGCACCTCCGGGCAGCCCGAAGAAGGAGCTGGGCGCAGGGGCGTACCTCGAGAACGGCGGTCCGATCGATACCTCGACGTGGTTCTACTACACGTCGATGACGGGTTCGATGTTCGGTGTGGGCGACTACGCGGGAGCGGTGGTTCGGCTGACGCGGACGGGCTCGGCGTTCCAGGTGGGAGTGGGAGCGAACGGTAAGAACCTGAACCTGGGTGGCTCGGCGTGGTTCGCCTGGACGGTGGAGCACCAGCCGAACGTGGGCACGGCCTTCCCGACCACGGGCCAGGGCGATATCAACGTCGACCTGGTGGACTGCAAGCAGAAGCCGGTGTGCGACATCAAGTACAAGACGCCGACCTACTCTTCGTCGTCGCGGATGATGAGCTGGAATCTGACGAACGACACCGGCCATTCGCTCGAGATCAGCTACATCTACATCTGGTGGCCGAGCGAAGATGGGGCGCTCAAGCGAGTGAGGCTGAACTCGACCGATATCTGGACGGGAACGGACTACCCGAACGAGGCGGAGATCACGAGCTTCATCAACGGTACTTCCGCGCGCACCATTGGCAACGGCGTGAGCAAGAACCTGAGGTTCCAGTTCAGTCGAGCGGCCTACGCCTGGCCGGACAAGTACTACATGTACGTGGAATTCAAGGACGGCTGCTGGGTGGAGTGGAACAAGAAGAAGTAATCCCTTTCTTTTCCCGCGAGGCCCGTACCGAGGCCCGGCCGCTTCTCGCGGCCGGGCCTTTTCCGTTGTGGCCCTGCCGCGGCCAGGCATGTCGAGTCCATCGCTCAAAAACACAAGAGATTGCGTGCGGTAGAAAGATCAACCCTCCTTTGGTCCTGCGCGCAAGTCGCCGCGCTGCAACCCGATGTCACAACTTTCGTAACCAGTCCAGACGATCGACGAAGTCTTTTTGGCATACTATAGAGGCATCATGACCTGATAGTTGTCCGTCCGGCTATGTCTCGTAGTGTCGCATTGGAGTCCCTAGCTCTTTGAAGATGGCCGCCCGAGTTTGTGGCAGGTACGAATTGTGGTGAATCTTGGGGCCCTTGGTTCCGCGCAATTGTTGTCGCGGAAGGGGTACTCCTTTTTGTCCATATCTTTTTACTCGTGAGGTCTTGAGCGTATGAGGAGCACCTGGTTACCTTCCTTTTTGATAGGGCTGGCACTCCTTGCCTCCAGCCCGGCTTCTGCTCAGTATGTGTGCTTCCCCACCTGCGTCGACCACGACGCAAAGCACCTGGCGCTGTCCGGCGCCGGTGCCCAGACGTTCGATAGCGCGGCGATGAATGTGCTCTTCGGGGTACCCTCGACGCAGCCCACGTTCAGCTTCGGCATCTTCGACGGCGACCACGGCGGGCTGTGGGATACCGCGGTGAGCGGCTTCACCCTGACCTTCACGCTCTACGGCGACCCGCTGGGGGATGGCTCCACCCTGAATTTCCTGGGTCAGTGGACCAACACGGACTTCCCCGACGACGCCTGGCTGGACATTCCGCCGATCGCCAACGGCGCGGCGGCGCAGTCTCCGAGCGGCAATTTCCTCTATCGATTGACGATCGACGGCAGCAACCAGGGCTTTTCGGACGTGACGGTGTTCAAGGTGCGCACCGCAGACACCAACAGCCTCTCGCTCCGGCCCCAGGCCTTCAATTTCATCGGCTCGCTGTTCAGCTTCGACGACTTGGCGATCATCTATCCGGACTTCCCGAATCTCACCCCGACCACTTACGACGGGATGTGGACGTTCTACGTGCGCATTCCGGCGTCGACCAACCTGCTAGAGCTGTGGGACGGCGACCTGGACCACGGCAACGCGATCTGCACCACGTTCGACACCGACGATCCGGACACTCCGGGCTTCCCCTTCCTACCTCCCTGGGCGGCCGGAACCTCGGAGTTCGAAGGCGTAGCCAACGGCGAGGCCTGCGAGGCCGGCACTTCGACGGGCGCGCCACCGGACGACTTCGGCCTGGATCTTTTCGTGCGCACGCCGGACGTGCAGTACCAGGTGATGGACCCGCTGGGCAACGTGTACCTGAACGACAACCCGTCGGGAAACCTGGAGTGGGAGCGGTTCTCGCTTTCGACCAACCCGCTCGAGGACGCGGATTACCACGTGGCCTCGCTGCCCGCGGGCATCTACACCATCCAGATGAGCGGCATGGACCTGGCGAACTTCAACTCCTGGTTCATTCCGGAAGTGGTGGGTGTGTGCACGGACGGGACTCCGAGCTGCATGCCGGAGATCCACCCGCTGCTGCTGGGTGACTACGTCTGGCGGGACGACAACCACGACGGGAACCAGGACTCCGGCGAGCCGGGTATCGATGGCGTGCTTCTGGAGCTGCTCGATGCCAACGGCGGGCTGATCTCGACGGCCCCGACCTCGGGCGGCGGCCTTTACCGCTTCCCGGTGGAGCCGGGCACCTACACAGTGCGAGTGGCGGCCTCGAACTTCAACGCCGGCGGAGCGCTCGAGGGCCTGAGCTCGACGACCGGCGGCGAGACCCGGAGCAACACGCTCACCACCGACAACGACTTCACCTTCGACTTCGGCTACGTCGGCGAGGAGCCACAAGGCAGCCTGGGTGACCGGGTGTGGCGGGACGACAATGGCAACGGCGTGCAGGAGAGCGGCGAGCCGGGATTGAACGGCGTCACGGTGCGCTTGCACGACTCGGGCGGGGCGGTGATCGCCACGCAGGTGACGGCGGGGGACGGCAATTACAGCTTCACCGGCCTGGCCGCGGGCAGCTACACCGTGGAGGTGATGGCGGCCACGCTGCCGGCGGGCTCCGTTCAGACCTACGACCTTGATGGCACGGGCACGGCGAACACGGCCGCGGCGACACTCGCAGCGGGGCAGAACCGCACGGACGTGGACTTCGGCTACCGGCAGCTGGGCTCGCTGGGCGACCGGGTGTGGCGGGACGACAACGGCAACGGCGCGCAGGATAGCGGCGAGCCGGGATTGAACGGCGTCACGGTGCGGCTGCGCGATGGGGCGAACGCCGTGATCGCCACGCAGGTAACGGCGGGTGATGGCAACTACAGCTTCGGGGCACTTCCGGCCGGCACCTACAAGGTGGAGGTCGACTCGACGACGCTGCCTTCGAACTCAGTCCAGACCTACGACCTCGATGGCATCGCCACGCCGAACGTGGCCACCGCGAGCCTCGCCGGCGGTGAGAACCGCACTGATGTGGACTTCGGCTACCAGCAGCGCGTTTCGCTGGGGGACCGGGTCTGGATGGACGATGACGGCGACACCGTGCAGGACGTGGGAGAGCCGGGCCTCAGCGGGGTGACCGTGCGCCTGTTCAACTCCAGCAACGTCCAGGTCGGCACCCAGGTGACGACCGGCTCGGGCATCTACTTCTTCTCGGACCTGGTGGCGGGTACCTACCGGGTGGTGGTGGATTCCACGACCTTGCCGGCCGGTGCCGTGCAGACTTACGACCTGGATGGTCTGGCCACTCCTCACGCTGCCACGGTGACGCTCGCCCCGGGCCAAAGCCGCACCGACGTCGATTTCGGCTATCGGCTGTCGAATGCCTCGGTCGGTGATCGAGTCTGGAGCGACCTCGACGGCGACGGTGTGCAGGATGCCGGTGAGCCGGGGATCAACGGCGTGACAGTGCAGCTGCTGAGCTCGGCTGGAGCCGTTCTCGCCACTCAAGTAACGGCGGGCGATGGGCAGTACACCTTCACCAATCTCTTCTCGGGCAACTACTCGGTGCGAGTGGTCAGCTCGACGCTTCCTTCGGGAGCCACCCAGACCTACGACCTCGACGGTCTGAGCACCGCCCACATCGCGAGCTTCGCCCTGGCCACCAGCCAGAACCGGACGGACGTCGACTTCGGCTATCGCTTGGTGCAGGTGGGTGGGGAAGGCTGCACTCCCGGCTACTGGAAGCAGCCCCAGCACTTCGATTCGTGGGTGATCTACTCGCCTAACGACAGCTTCAACGCGGTGTTCGGCGTCAATGCCAGCGGCAACCCCACCCTGCTGACCGCCCTGCGGGCCGGCGGTGGTGGCTATGCCGCTCTCGGGCGTCACGCGGTGGCGGCGCTGCTCAACGCGGTCAGCAACGGGGTGAACTACCAGTACTCCACCTCGGAGGTGATCGCGCTGGTGCGGCAGGCTTACGCCTCCGGCGACCCCGAGCCGATCAAGAACCAGCTGGCGGCCCAGAACGAGATCGGCTGTCCGCTGAACTAGATCGTCTCCGCCGGGGCCAGTTCCGCCCGGCCGCTTTCGGCCCACCCCCTCGAGAGAATCCGAGGAGGGTGGGCTTGTTCGTTCAGGGGCCTTCTCCCGTGGTCTCTGCTATGTTTGCTCCTGCCGATGGAGGACTCGAACGCTTGATCTCGGCGAAGGCGATCACACTGGCCACGCGGGTGTCGGTGTGCCCGGGAGTGATGTTTCGAGAGCTCGAGGAGGAAGCGATTCTGCTCGAGCTCGAGACCGGGCGATATTTCGGCCTCGACGAAGTGGGCACCCGGATCTGGTCGCTGATCGCCGACGACGGCAGCCTCGAAACGGCGTTCGAAGCCCTGCTCGAGGCCTACGCCGTAGCTCCCGAGGAGCTCGAGCAAGACCTGCTCCGCTTCGTGCAGACCCTGGCCGAGCAGGGTCTGGTGCAAATTGAGGACGCTTCCTAGAGCGCGTCGAGCTGCTTCACTGCTGCTCGGCCACCCGCGAGCGCTGGGCCGAGTATGGGCCTCCCTGCTCACCGTGGACCGACTGCTGCAGCAGCACCCCCTGCCGGAAGTCCGAAAGCGAACCCACGAAGCCGTGGCGAGCTGGCCGGAGGCCGCTCTACCGGGCGACCCCGAGAGCCTCGGCCGGTTGGTGAGGGCGGCGGCTCGCCTCAACCCCCTCGCAGGCAGCTGTCTCCGTCGGGCTCTGGTGCTCGAAGCGTTGCTACTCCGACAGGGACGGAAGGCCGAGCTCTGCATCGGCGCCCGTCGAGGTAAGGACGGGGAGCTTCACGCCCACGCCTGGGTGATCCTCGACGGCTTCCCCCTCGGTGAGCCGAACGGGATCGAGCTGTCCTTCCCACCGCTCAAGACCGCAGGCTCAGGAGAAGGGCTCCCTCGGGAGCTGAGCTAGACCGCCGTGGTGACGGTGTTGTCGGCGATCCTCGATGGCTCCGGGAAGCCGGTGTCTCCGACCGAGCTCGAAGCCCTGCTCGAGCCGAGGGGGGAGTCCGGAGCAGTGGACCTCTGGTGCCAGGGACCCGTGGGCCTCGCCGTCGCCACCCGCGGCCCGGGCGGGGCGGTGCCGAGAGTCGCCCAGCTGGGAGGGGTCGTGGTGGTGGCGGATGCGCGCCTGGACAACCACGCGGAGCTCGAGAGGCGGCTCGCCGGCCTGGGTGTGATCGAGAACGCGAAGCCAAGCCCTACCGAGCTGATCGCCGGCGCCTATCTCGCCTGGGGGGAGGAGGCGCCCCGCCACCTGCTGGGGGATTTCACGTTCTTGCTCTGGGATGGCCAAGCCAGGCGGCTTCTCGCCGCGCGGGACAGCCTGGGCGTTCGGCTCCTGCACTACGCCGAAAGACGAGGCCGTTGGCTGTTCGCCACCGCGAGCGGCGCGATCGCCCGCAGCCAGGGTGGCTTCGAGCCCAATTGGCCGCTGCTCAAGGAACGACTCGCGCGTGGCTACGGCCGGGCGGTGAGCGAGACCGCCTACCGCGGCATCCTCCGCCTGCCGCCGGCGAGCCGGATGGTCCTGAGCGGCCAGGCGGCCACGGTTGCGAAGTACTGGAGCTTCGAGCCAGGGCGCTTTCCTGGGGCCGAGACCGAGGAGACCTGGGTGGAGACCTTCCGGGAGACCCTCGGCCGGGCGCTCGCCGCTCGGCTGGAGGCCTCGGAGGGTGGCCTGGGGTTGCTGGTGAGCGGTGGTCTCGACTCCTCCGCTCTCGCCGCCCTCGGGGATCGCCACCTTGCCGACCAAGAGGCTGGCACCTGTTCCGAGAGCCGTATCGTGGCCCTCTCGGCCGTGTTCGAGAGCCTGGGTGGGGCCGACGAGCGACCCTTCATCGAGGCGACTCTCGCCGCCTGCCGCCGCCTGCGTGCCTCGACGGTGGCTGCCGACCGCTGCTGGGCTCTGGCCGAGTTCGGCCAGGACCGGGACTTCACGCTCGACGAGCCGGAGCTGGACCCCGGCCGGGCGATGCTTGCAAGCTTGCTCCGACTGGCTGCGGAACAGGGCCTGGGAGCCGTTGCCACCGGTATGTTCGCGGATCAGCTGCTCCTGGGCGGGGCCTACAGCGCCACCAGCCTGCTCAAGAGTCTGCCGCCTTCTCGCCGGGCTCGAGAGCTACCCTTCTTCCGGCGCGCTAGCCGCCACCCTCCCTGGCTGGTGACGGCCTATGGCCTGGTAGCACCGCTGGTGCCGGAGGGGCTCCGCCTGGCGGGCCGACGAGCAGTCGGCTGGGCAGGAGGAGCCGCCTCCGGAGGGTTCGCCCGCCTGGTGGTGGAGTCCCTTTCCGGAGGCTTCCATTCGGCCTGCATGGCGTACCTGGACGAACTCGCTCGCCACGCTGGCGTCGAGCTGAGGTTCCCGTACCTGGACCGTCGTCTGGTCGAGCTGGTGCTGGCCCTTCCAGACACGCTGCTGTTCGCCGACGGCGTCACCAAGCGGGTGCTCCGCCGAGCGATGATCGGCCTCCTACCACCCCCGGTGATCGAGCCTCGCGCCGCTCCGGACTACGATCAGCTTGTTCATCTTGGTTTGAGGGCTGAGGAGCGTGATAGAGTAAACAGTCTATTGGGAGAGTCTCGGTGCGTACGGGCAGGGCTGCTGCCGTTAGGTCGGCTGCAGGCCATCGCAGACGACTACTACCGAGAGGGACCGGCGCCCGGCTCATTTCGAGACCTCGGCGCGCTGCTCTGTGTCGAGGCCTGGCTGCGCAAGCAGGAGCGAGTGACCACTCCGGTAGAGGGCCTCGGCTGCTGGGCTAGGCATTGAGGAGAACCGTCAATGATGCAGTCCCCCGATCGAGCTGGTTTGAGCAAGGAACCAGGCGAGGTGCGGGCCGACCGCCGTCGCTATGCTTCGCCGCAGCTGATTCTCTGGGGTCGGGTCGATCAGCTCACGCAGGGCTCGAGCGGTCGAGTACGAGATCTCGGTACCCCCTATCGCAACGTTGAGTAGCCCGCCAGTCGCTGGTGACGGGCTACTCCAGGTTGGCTCGGTGAATTCGACTCCGGCGCCCTGGCTGCCCGAGTCCCAGGGGTACCGGCTCTACGGTGTGAGCGTCGCCTCACGTCTGATCCTGCCTGCTATCGCCTCTCCCTGCCCGCCATCGACTGAGCTTTCGATCGAGCCCTGGGAGCCTTCGCCCCCGGGAGCCTCGCCACCGCATCCCCTCTACCAGAGCGAGCGCCGCACGACGGAGGGCCAGAGCCTGATCCAGCTCTTCCGGCTCGAGGGCGCGCCACTGCTCCAAATCGCGGGTGGGGGGGAGTTCCTGCTCGAGCCAGGCCGCATTCGCTGCCGTGCGTTCGACGAGGCCGGAGTAGGCGAGCTCGCCGAGAACCTGGTGCATTCGGCCCTGGTGCTCTGGTTGGAGCTTGCCGGAGTGGTGGTGCTCCATGCGTCCGCGGTGGTGATCGGCGGCAGGGCTCTGGTGTTCTTGGGTCCCTCGACGGCGGGCAAGAGCACCCTGGCCGCCTTTCTCCTCGGAACAGGTGCCAGCCTCTTGTCCGACGACATCGTGCCGCTCCGTGTAGGGCCGGAGGGAAGCTCTGTCGCGGAGAGCCTGCCGCGGCTTCGCTTGCTCGAGGAGACCGCCAGTCACCTTCTCGCCCGAGGCGAGACGCTGTCGAGTCTCGAGCTGGACGAAGACAAGCTCTTGATCCCGCTCACTCGCGAGGGGCGAGGGCTGCACTTCGAGCTCGGGCCCGTTCCTCTCGGGGGGTTCTACCTCCTCTCGCGGGGAGGCTCGGCCCGGCCGCGGCTCGAGCTACTTTCGAGCCGTGACAGCGTGCGAGAGCTCCTTCGGCATTCCTTCGCCCCGAGGCTGGTCGAGGGCTTGGGCCTGGCCGAGGGCAGGCTCGAGCGACTGGTGCAGGCGTGCCGCAGCGTGCCACTCAAGCGGCTGCTCTACCCGGATGACCTCGCGAGGCTGCCGGAGGTGGGCGAGGTGCTGCGAGCGGACCTCGGCCGAGCCAAGGGCTGAAGGGCGACGGCGAGGGCCAACTGGATGCTGGTCGACCCAGCCCACCCGACTCCCGACGGCCGACCCAAGCTGGGCCGAGCCGTGGTGTGGCACTCGCCCGATTCCGGCGAGCCCGGCTGGCTGGTGAACCACTACGCGCCGGCCGCGGATCGGTGCCGCCGAGTCGAGCCTGGGGAACTCGAACTCCTCGAACGATGCGACGGTCGCCGGACGTTGCGAGAGGTCGCAGCCGAGCTGCGGATGCCCCTCGAGGAGCTTCTGGTTCAGCTCGAGGCCTGGGCTGGGAGAGCACCAGGGATGTTGCGGTTCCTCGGCGCCCTTGAGCTCGAGGAACGCCGGAAGCGCCACGCCCTGGCGGCCTTCGAGCTCGCAGGGCAACAGCTGGCTCTCTCGGCGGAGATGCCGGACCTGGGCCACTACCACCAGCGCGAGATCCTCGAGGCCTTCGAGCAGTTCGAGCGAGTCGAGACCACGGTCTCGCACGCCTTCCGAGTTCCTCATCCAGCGCTCGGCGGGCGCTCCTACGGCGAAGCCCTCTTCGACGCCTTGCGACAGCGAGGCTGGTTTCGAGAGGGAGGCCGCATGCTCGAGGTCGGCGGCGGCACGGGACTCCTCGCCCGGCATCTGCTGGACCGTTGTCGCGCGCTCGCCCCGGAGGTCTACCGAGAGCTGCGCTACCTCGCCGTAGACCTCTCCCCGGCCCTGCAGATCTCGCAGCGTCGCTACCTCGTATCACACGAGAACCGGGTGGCAGCGCTCCGGGCCGACGTCGAAGAGCTCGAGCTGGCTGCTTCGAAGGTCTCGTTCACGATCGCGAACGAGATGATCGCGGACCTTCAAGTGGCACCGGTCGAAGGTGCCCACCTGCGCGTGGGCCAGCCCGAAACCGAAGCTGAGAGGCTCGCCCTCGCGTACGAGCTGCCCCTCGAAGGTGCGCCGGAACGATTTCTGCTCAACGTGGGAGCGATCCGTCTGGTCGAAAAGCTCAGCCGCTGGCTGGCAAAGGGCGGACGGGCGGTGCTCACCGAGCACGGCGGCCCCTTGCTCTACCCCGAGGCCGTCCCCTTGCCAGGACACCGCGAGCACTCGATCCACTTCGGCCATCTCGAGACGGCAGCCCGGAAGCTGGGTCTTGAGGCCGAGGTGGTGAACCTCGGCGAACTCCTCGGTGCCGACCGCCAAGTCCGGGTGATCGACTCGGCTTCCCTGAACCTCCTCTCGAACCACCTCCTACCGGCGCTCGGCCGTAGCCCCCTGCCTTCCCTCGCCTACACCCGGGAGATGCTCGAGGCGGCCCTGGGGGAGAGCCTGGAGCGCTACGGCAACCTCCGCTTCTCCCGGCTCGAAGCCGGCGGCTTTCTCTCCCCGTTCGGCTTCTGGGCCCTTTGCCTGCGGCGCTAGCAGCCTTCAGCAGCGTGCCCGGCCGCCACGGACCAAGAGGCTGGCACCTGTCTCTCGAGCGATCGTCAGGGCGCCGGACCAAGAGGCTGGCACCTGGTTTGCCTCGGCTATCTGCCGTTTTCGGTCGGGTTGCCGTAGAGTCTCCCGGCTGATTGGGCAGAGAGGAGCGTGGGTATGGAGCGCAGAGCTCGGAAAGCGTGGAAGGGCCTCGTCCAGGCCTCGTTGGGTTTCGTGATGGTGGCTACCGCGGCACGCCCCGTGGCTGCGGATCACTGCCAGGCGCAAGGCCCGAGGCCGTACGTGTGCGAAGTGGAGGTCGCTGTTTCTGGGCCCGGGGAACGGCCTCGGCATTTTCACCCAGACGAACGGATCGTGCTGCCGGCGGGCAGCCGAGTCGAGATCGAGCTCCTGGCTATCGATCAATATGGTCGGGACTTTCCTGCCGAGAAGATGCGCTGGGGCTTCGAGCCCGACCACTCCTGCCGGGGGCTCCTCGACTTCGATCAACAGGATCGCGAGAGCTTCCGCGCCGAAGCGGGCCTCCGCCCCGGGCGCTGCGAGGCGCGGCTGTGGGTGCCCGGCAATCTGAACCTCGAATGGCGGCTGGAGTTCGAGGTGGTGCGACGGTCCCGGGAGGGTTACGGCCGCGGTCAAGCCGAGGAGATCGCCCGCCGGCTCTACCGGGCCGTTCTCGGGCGAGAAGCCGACTCCCAGGGCCTCTCCGGCGCCGTGGGAGAGATCCTGGACGGCCATGTTCGCTCCCAGGTGGATTCGATGTTCCGTAGCGACGAGTTCCAGGAGAAGCGTTCTGGCCTCCCTGCAGCCGTGCTCCTCGATAGCTTCTACCAGGGATTGCTGGGTCGTACGGCGGACTCAGGGGGTGTGCGCACCTACCTCGACGACGTCAAGCGCCAGCGCTACACCAGCGTGGTGATGGCCATCCTGGAGTCGGAGGAGTTCGAGGAGTCGCTGGGGAAGCACGAACTCCGGCGTTGAGCTGCCCGGCCGGCGTGCTGTCAGGGCGCTCAAGGCCGTGGCGACACGCCGGTTTCTTCCGGCGGCTTCTGGAAACAGTAATCGAACCAGGAGCTTGCGAGCCCGCTGATGTGCTCGGCGGCGGCCGCTTCCCGCAGCTGCTCGGAGGTTCCGGGCACCACCACCAGTCGGGAGGGAGCCGAGAGCCGGGTCTGAGCGTGCTCGTTCAGGGTTCGGAGCGAGCTGTCCTGTTCCCCCACGATCAACAGGGTGGGCGCCCGTACCCTGGCGAGCGCCGGGCCGGCGAGGTCCGGCCGGCCGCCTCGCGAGACCACTCCGGCCACCGTGCGAGGATGTCGAGCGGCTGAGACCAGGGCGCCGCTGGCTCCCGTGGAGGAGGCGAAGTAGCCCAACGGCAGCGGGGCGGTGGACTCGTTTTTGCCCACCCAATCCGTGAGCCGAGACCAGCGCTCGGCCAGCCGATCGACGTCAAAGCGAAAGCCCGAAGCCAGGGGGCCTCGGGCTTTCTCCTCATCCGTGAGGAGATCGAAGAGCAAGGTCGCGAACCCCGAACGCTCGAGGGTTGCGGCCAGATCGGTATTGCGGGCCCCGGGACTCCCTCCGGAGCCGAGGCCCATGAGAACCAGCCCCTTTGCCTTTTCAGGCACACCCAGAGAGCCGCCCAGCGCGAAGCGGCCGAGAGGAACGCGGATCTTCGCCCTCGGTGGCAGCTGCGGGGGTACCACGGCTCTCTGGCTCCTCCTCTCAAGCGGCCGTGCTGTGATTCTCGTCCGAGACGTACTGCCAGTCCGGCCCTTCCTGGCTGCTGGCCAGGTGGGCCGAAGCGGCTTCGGGCGGTACCACGAGCACGTTGGTCTCCGCGTGCGCCAGGACGGCTGTTGCAACGCTTCCGAGCAACAGCCGGTCGAGCCCGCGACGACCATGGGTTCCCACCACCACCAGGTCCGGACCGAGCTCCGCGATGCGCTCGAGCAAGCCCTCACGCGGCTCGGCAGTCAATACATGGCGCCGCAGGTTGACTCCGGCGGCGTCGCCGTAGTTGGCAAGGAAGCGCTCGAGCTCGTCGGCGGCGAATCGTTCGACCTGCTCCGGGCTGAACTGCAGGGAGCCGGTGCGCTCGGCCGGATCGAGGGCGAAGAGCACCTCCACCCACTCGGGAGTCCAGCCGGCCTGGCGGATCATCGAAAGGCCGGCACGCAAGGCGCCTCCCGACAGGTCCGACAGGTCGACTGGAATGAGCACCGTACGGGGCGGGAAAGCCGACCCCGGGTGCGTCACCAGCACCGGGCAGGGGGACCGCCGGACCAGACGGTCGGCAGTGGTGCCCAGCAGGCGAAGGGCTCGAGCGCGTGTGGATTCGCCTACCACAATCAGTGCCGCTCGTGTATCGGCAGCGCAGGTGGTGAGTGCGCGCTCGGCCGTGTCGAGGATCAGTCGAGTCTCCCCGTCGGCTGCGCCGATACCCAGGCGCCGGCCCTGATCCTCGAGGCGGGAGGTGAGTGCTTCGGAGAGGCGATCCATCCACCGCGGGTCGGCAACCACTTCGGCGGTGGGGAAGGGTGCGAAAGCGGGGGAGGCTGGCTCGAAGGCATGGACGACGGTGAGGGGCAAGTGGCTGGCACGCGCCAGCGCGAGAGCCCGAGCGACCACCTCATCGCTGCCCTCAGCGAGCGAGCTTCCCACCACGACTGGCGAACGTTTGGCGGTTTTCATCGGTTCAACTCCAGGGCCAGCACCGGGTGGTTGCAGATCGCCTTGAGCGCGCCGAGGACCTCCTCGGCCGGCGCTTCGGCGAAGCGGGCAGTGCCGTGCGACCCGGTGGCCAAGATCACGTCATCGAGTGAGAGGATTCCCTCCAGACGACCTTCGGTGTCGACCACCGGCAGGCGGCGGACCCGTGCCTCTGCCATCCGGCGGAGGGCTCTCGAGAGATCCTCGTTGCTGCGAGTGACGTGAATTTCGCGAGTCATGGCGTTTTCCACAGCGATCGACGCCGGGCGTTGGTCGGCGGTCGTCACGGTCATGGCCAGATCGCGGTCGGTGATCACACCCACGACTCGCTGGTGGGCGTCCACCACCGGCAGGAACCCGCAGCCCACTTCGGCCATGATGCGGCCGGCCTCGCGCAGAGTGGCATCCGCCCGGGTGCGGCTGGCTTCGTGTTTCATCAGCTCGCCGACTTTCATGGTTCTCCTCGCTGGGGCCGGAAGCGGGCGGGCCGCTCCGAGTCTCGGGCCTGGGGCGGCCTCGACCCATCGGCTCCGATGGCTCCAGGCTAGGGCCCTGCGAGGGCTCGAGCGACCTCTGCGAGGGTGGCCGGTTCGATGCTTCTAGGTAGGGACTCCACCACCCGTTCGGGTGAGGAGCTGAAGACCCGGGCCGGCGCGGGGCCGGCCCGGAAGAACCAGATGGGAGAGCTTGAAGTCGTCAGTGCGCGGGGAAGGTACCCGTGGTGGGCAGGCGGATCGCGTAGACCCCACGGCCGTAGGTGAAGGCCATCAGTGTGGTGCCCAGGGCCGGGTTGGCCGCCGGGCCACGATCGACCGTCAGGTATTGAATGACGGTGTTGGGCAGGCCCCACTGGTATCGCACCCAGACCGGGCTCGCGGCGTCGATGTCGTCGGTGTAGTAGAAGCCGAAGAAGGTGCCCACGAAGACCTGCTTGCGGTTGTTGGGGTTCACCACCACGCTCGCTGCCGGCACATTGGGCAAGTTGCCGGTGCGGTTGGTCTTCACCCAGGTACTGCCGTTCCACTTGAGCTCGATCAGATGCCCGGGGGTCGTGGGAGTGTTCTCGTCGAAGCCGCCGACCGCGGCGTAGACCCGCGTCGAGTCCGTGGGATCCATCGCCACACCGAGAATGGCGCGGTTGGGCAGCACGGTGTTGGTGGAGTCGGCATCGCGCCAGACGGCGCTGGTGTTGGGAGAGCAGGAGAAAGTGGAACTGTTGGCAGCCGCTTGCGTGCAGGCGGTACCCGTGTAGATGCTGTCCGACCACCAGACCTTGCCGTCCGAAGTACCCACGGCGGCAGCCTTGGGGTTGTTGGGCGCGAAGTTGACCGCGATGATCGAATCCGCCGAGCCGCCGCGGGTAAGGTTCGCCGAGACGCGCTTCCAGGTGGGCTTCTGGGCCCCGTAGGCACCGGCCGCGTGCACGTAGTCCTCGGCGAAGAGGTAGTTGCGGCACTGGGTCGAGGCGCAGTGGAGGGTATCGATCACCAGCGGTGCGCTCCAGTCCGCAGTGCCCGTCTGGTTCGGGCCGCAATTGCTCGAGAAGGGGCCGTCCGCGCCACTGTTCTTCGAGCAGTAGACCGAGCCGTAGGTGTACTCGGTCAGCCACCAGCCCGCGGTCTCGGTGCCGGCCACCGGGTCGAAGGTGGTGAAGAAGCCGTCACCGCCCACGGAACGGCCCACGGCCGTGAGGTTCGATTGCGAGGAAGTCCAGCTGGCGTTGCCATTGTCCTGCATGCCGCCGGCCCACCATTGCAGGCCGCCCATACCACCACCGGCGAAGTCGGCCCCGATCTGGCCGGCGTAGAACTGGTGCGTGTTGAACGAGTCGTTCAGCTGCTTCCAGGACGCCACATCCCCACGGTTGCTGTTGTAGAACACGCCGCCGTCGTTGCCAAGGAGGAACGCGGCGCCAGCGGTGCCAGGAACGAAGGCGAAGGCATGCTGGTCCGGATGGACTTTGCCGTAAGAGGGGCAGGACGTGCCGTAGACATTCGTCAAGTTGGACGAGGTAGTGAGCGTCAAGGCGGTGTAGGTACTGTTCACCGTGCCTTTGAAGGCGTCCGTGTGGCCGAGGTAGAGAGTCTTGTCGTCCGTGGGGTCGACCGCAATGAACAGGTCGTACCAGTCCTGACCGGTGGTCGAGGAGCCGTTCGCGCAGGTCTTGTAGGCCGCGGAGGTACTGCCCGTGAGTTTGGTCCAGGTGGTCGAGCCGCCGTCCGGACGCAGCACATAGGTGCCGTCGGCGGTCAAGTTGACGGCCTCGGACACCTGAGCGTAGAGGGTGAGCTTGCCATCGGTGCCGAGGCCCGAGGCGAGCTCGACCCGACCGGTGATGCTGCCACCGGCGGTCTGGTTGACGCCGTTGCCGGTGCCGGTCGGGAAACCGCCGAAGAGGGTGGTGAAGTCTGCCGGCCAGGCCGGGCAGCCCGTGCTCGGCACGGTGAAGCGATAGACACCGTTGTCGCCGTTGGCATTGTTGCTCTGGTAGCCCACGGCCACGTAGGCCACGGTGTTCACTCCACGGGCGTCGAGCACGATGCTGCTCACCCGGTTGAGGGCGTTCTGGGTGGTGTTGGCGGCCGACGGGTCGGTGTAGCCGTTGCCGAAGCCGCAGATCTGCCAGGTCGAGCCGGCGTCGTGCGAAATGTAGAGGTCAACCCGGGTTCCCACCAGGACGTTCGAGGGGTTGTTCGGATCGACCTTGATCACCCGGATGTTCTGGTTATCCCAGCGGTTGCCACCGGCCGGGAGGGTGGGGGAGTAGGGAGTGAAGACGCTCGCACCGAGCTGAGTCCACGTCGTGCCGCCATCCGTGGTCTTCATGACGCCGGCGCCGAACTGATCCTTGGCGGCCCAGTCGCCGGTGCCCACATAGACCGTGTTGTGATCCGTGGGATCGATCTCGATCGCGCTCGCAGCCTGGGTGACGAAATCCTTGCCTTCCCAGAGCGGCGTCCAGGTCACCGTGGCGCTGCCCAGGTTGGTGGTCTTCCACAGGCCGCCAGCGGCGAAGCCGGCGTAGGCCACGTTCGGACTCACCGGGTCGACGGCTAGGCCGCCCTCGGCCACCCGTCCCCCTACCAAGCCGTATTGGTAGGCATTGTTGGTGGTGCCCACGCTGTCGAGAGGCTTGGGTCCGTAGGCCACCCAGGAGTTGGTTCCCGGGGGAGTGAGAGCCCAGGAGAAGCCATCGTCCGGTGCCTGGAGCGAGTCGCCTTTCCAGGCCGGAGCATCGGCGACATGTCGCCGTACCCAGGCTCGGGCGCGGTCCCAGGGCTGGCTGGGAATGCGGCCTTTCGGGTACGTCAGCAAGTACCACTGGCGAGCCGCGTGGCCGAGCACGGTCTTCGATTCCTGATCCTGGCCGCTCGGGGCCGGCAACGCGCGAAGGTAGTTCTCGGCTCCCGAGCTCTCGGCCTGCTCGGGGTCCGAAGCCTGCACCTCGTTCCTGGCCGGGAAGAGCGTGCTAGACGCAGGGACGAGGTGGAAGGCGATTGCGGCGGGGACCACGAAGGCTGTGGCCCAGCCCAGCCACGAAGGCAGGGGCTTTCCTGATTTCACGGAGGACCTCTCCTTGAACGAGCCGGCGAGAACACCTCGCCGGCAGGGTTGCCGTTTCCGGGCCAGCGGCGCGAGCCCGAGAGTGTTGGGGAGCCGAAGAGATATCGATCTAGAAATTTATTTTATAAGCCAGAGACGTTACAGATCACATTGCGTTTTCGAACAATCTTCCCTGTCTACCTGGAGGGAAAGTGCCCCTCAAGAGACTCCGGTGGACATCCGCCGAGAAAGTCCCTGCTAGGCTTGCTCGGTGAGCGATCGAGATCCGTATTCACGAGTCGACTACCGGCGCTTGATTGCGTGGCCTCAGCGCATCGAGCGCGAAGCTCCGTTCCTGGCCAGCGTTCTGGGAGCTCCGCCCGGCCGCGTCTTCGACTTGGGCTGCGGTACGGGAGAGCACGCTCGATTCCTGGCGGACCGGGGCTTCGAAGTTGTGGCGATCGATGCTTCGGAGTCGATGATCCAAAAGGCGACCGAGGAACCGTTGCCCGAGGGGCTGAGCTTCGTGCTGGGCGATCTCGGTGGGGTGGGGGATCTTGCCGAGGGCAGCTTCGATGGCGCGATCTGCCTGGGCAATACCCTGCCGCATGTGCGCGAGCCCGGCCAGCTCGAGAGGGCCCTTCTCGGGCTGCGCCAGAGGCTCCGGCCCGGGGCGCCGGTCTGTCTTCAGCTGCTCAACTACGAGGGGTTCCACAAGCGTGGTGAGAGGGCGCTGCCGGTCAATATTCGGCCGGGGGAGCAGGCAGGGGAGGAAGTCGTCTTCCTCCGCCTGATGACCGAACAAGAGGCTGGCACCTGGTGCTTCAACCCGACCACGCTGCGCTATCGGCCCGGTTCCGAGCCACCTCTCGAAGTGGTTAGCAGCAAGAACGTCCTCCTTCGCGGCTGGCTTCTTTCCGATCTCCGCCCCCGGCTCGAGGGTGCTGGATTCGGGCGGCTCGAGCTTTTCGGTGGCATGGAGTTCCAGCCCTTCGACGCCGCCACCTCGGCGGATCTGGTGATCGTGGCCCGCTAGCCGAGAGCGGCAGCCAGAGCTCAGCCATGCCCAAGCCCGTGGAAGAACTCCGTCGCCTCTGCCTGGCGCTTCCGGAGGTGACCGAGCGCCTGAGCCACGGCGAGCCGACCTGGTTCGTGCGCGGCAAGAAGACGTTCGTCATGCTCGCCGACCATCACCACGACGACCGTCTTGCTTTCTGGTGCGCAGCGCCGGATGGAGCCCAGGCCATCCTGGTGGCAGCAGCCCCGGAGCGCTTTTTCGTGCCGCCGTACGTGGGCCATCGAGGTTGGCTGGGTGTGTACCTCGACGTGCCGGTGGAGTGGGAGGAGATCGCCGGGCTGGTCCTCGAGGCCTACCGGGAGGTGGCCCCGGCCTCCCTTCTGGCGAGACTCGAGGAGCGGGACCGGCCCTAAGGCCGCGGCAGGCTCGTCTCCGACCTGGGCTGAGCGTAGCGCGCCCCAGGTACCGACCAAGTGCTACCACCTAGGTGCCAGCCTCTTGGCTTACCGACTAGGCGCCAGCCTCTTGACCTGACGAGCTCTGGGGCTGATAGGTGCCTGCCGGCGGCCTGATCTCACCCGTCCGGGTAGCGCCGACCGGCTCAGGTGCCAGCCTCTTGGTCGAGCCGAGCCCAGGAGCTGACGACGATCCGCTGACCAACCGGGCCTCACCCTTTGGGGTAGCGCAGCGTTGCTCTTTCGAAGCTATTTTGATTCCGGATGCGCAGTTTTGGTCTCTCAATGATCTTAATAGTATTTTCTATGTCTGCACGTCTCGAGATCGAGACGCGACGAGTCTCCAAGGGAGGATCGAGCGATGAAAGCCTTGGAAGAATCTCTCCAGCCGATCGGGTTGCCTCGTCCTGCTTCAGAACCTCGCGAGCCTGGGCCTGCAGCCAGGCCGCTGGGGAGTTGGAGCCCCCCGACCTGCATCTTGCCCGAGCGTGAACTCCTGCGCCTGAAGACCTGGTTCAGTCCGGTCGACGAGTCGGTCTGGGCCGAGCTGCAGGAGACTCAGAACAATCTGCTTCTGATCGCCCGCGATGCTCCGAGGCTCTCGGAGCAGGACCAGAGCCTGCTTCAGGCTTGCCAGGAGCGCCTCGAGATGGCGATCTGGTGCCTCGAGAGGCGGGCCCGTCGGGTACCGGCCGCGCTAGAGCAACATCTCTTTCGCCGGCTCCGGGAAGACCTCGCTCTGGGTCCGCGCTGGCCGTTCACCGAGAACAACACCCTGTTCTGGCGCCTCCTCCATCAAGTCGACGAAGATCTCCTGCTGTTAATGCCAGTGGAACAGCTGGCGGCGAGCGCGATCAAGATCCGCGATCAGTTCGATCGCAACGTCCAGTCTCCGAAGGTCCGGGAGCATTGGCTGGGCGAGCCGGGCAAGAAGGGGCCGCTTCTCACCACTGTGGAGGCTTTCGAGGAAGCGGCCTCTCCGGGCGGGGCCGAGTTGGCCGAGGCGGCAGTGCGGAAGCAGCGCTACATCCTCCGTGGCGCACTCCACGAGGTCAACCATCATGTGGATCGGGGCTTCCGCCAGCTCGCCTTCAACACCCTGATCCGGGCTTTCAGTGGCGTCATGCTGTTCGCCCTCTTGGCCTATCTGTGGTGGCAGCATGGCAAGCTCTTCGCACTGACCTACACGACCGGTATCCCTGCGGGCCTGCTGTTGATGGGAGCTGCCGGCGCGATTGGTGGCAACCTGATCTCCCGCTCGGCCTTTGCGGTCGCCCTGGGCCCCACGCGTCGCTACTTCGTGTACTACCTGCTCGCCCGGCCAGTCTTGGGCGCCTTTGCGGCGTTGTTGCTGTTCATCGTGGTGGAGTCGGACTTGCTGTTCTCCCTGGTCGCTTCGCCTCCATCGTCCCAGGCGAGCGGAGATCTCGCCCCGGTGGTGTTCTTCGTTCGCGCGAGCGCGATTCCGTATGCCCGGGCGCTACTGGCGCTGGTAGCCGGTTTCTCGGCGGAGCGCTGGTTCGGCACCGTCGTGGACCGGGTCTTCGCCCGGATGTTCAAGACGGCTGACAAAGGACAAAACTCGCCGCCATCTGAAGAGGCGGGCTGCGAAGCTGGCTAGGGGCGGGCGCGGGAGGCTGAGCGCTCGGGCTGGACCTGGCGAGAGCCGGTGCGAGGTCAGGTGCCAGCCTCTTGATCGGGCCTGGTACTCAGCCGGCCGCCACGAGCCCGTCCCTCAGAACCCTCATCAGGTTGCCGCCCAGGATGCCGTCGATGGCCGCAGACCCGTAGCCTCGACGGCGGAGTCCTTCCCCGATCACCTCGAGGCGGTGGGGAGTGTTCAGCTCTGGGATGGCGACGTGGTCTGGAATCCGCTCGGCGCCAGGCAGGCCGAGGTTGCGCCGGGCGTACTCGCGCATGCCCGTGAGCTCGGCCCCAAGGTCTTCCCGGGCAGTTACAGGCCCATCGCTACCGAAGCCCACATGCTCCACACCGGCCACTCTCACTGCATGGTCGACGTGGTCTAGGAGATCCTCGAGAGAGGTCGTGGGCCGATCCGTGAGCCAAAGGGACATGGCGAAAACACCGAAGAATCCTCCGGTCTCGGCGACGGCGCGAATCTCCTCGTCGGCCTTGTTGCGAGCTGAAGCCTGCAGAGCGCGGCACCCGGCGTGAGTGATGAGGCAAGGCCGCTTCGACGCCTTGAGGGTTTCGAGCGTAGTCGTTGGTCCGCAGTGCGAAAGGTCGATCAGCACCCCAAGGTGGTTCATTTCAGCGACCACCGACTCACCCAGCCGGGAGAGACCGCTGTCTCGCCTCTCCCGGAAGGAACCGCCCAAGGCGTTCTGCTCGTTGTGGGTAATCTGCAAGACCCGCAGGCCCAACTCGTAGAGGAGGCCGAGGTTCTGCAGGTTGTAGGTAGAAACCGATCCGGTCGACGGTCCGAGAATCGCGGCGTCCTGGCAGGCGAGAACCACCGCGAGCTTGCCGTCCGAGGCAGCGCGATCAAAGTCCGCCGGCGACTCCACTTTGACCAGCCGCGTGTCCGCAGCCCGAAAGGTCCAGTTCCAGTCGGCGAGGGCTGCGAGCGCGTTCTCGAGACTCCTGGGGTACATCTCCATGTCCACCACGGCGGCGGTGAGTCCGCCCTCCAGAGCTGCCGCGGAATCGAAGTGCGGGCCATCGGGAGCCATGGCATCGATCCTCGGTGGACGAGCCGGGCTGTTCGCCGGGAGGGAGGAGAGCGGTCGGACGTCTCCGGCCTCTGCGGCGAAACTCGTCGACAAGAGGCTGGCACCCAGCCCAGCAGCACCCAGCCCAGCAGCTGAGCCGAGGAGGAACTGGCGACGGTCGGTCACAGGTATGGGTCTCCGGGGAAGGGGCGAGGGTGCGCCCAGCAACGTTCGTTGAGCTTCGGGCATCCTGAGAGATTAGATGCCATGAAGGCCAGGTGATTTCAAGCCAGGCGCCGTCTGCTGGGAGGCCTTCCCTCTGAGAGTGCTAGTGCCGGTCGAAAACTGCGCATTTGTGGCGGGCGAAAATTGCACACCTGGCGAGGGCGACACGAGCCCTCTGGCCGCTTGGCGGCTCCCTGCTCCTCCTGGCGGCTCTGGAGGCCGCAGGAAGGGCCGGTTCCCTCAGACCCAGAGATTTTGATCGAACAAAGTGCGTCGCAGGCGGCGAGGGTCCAGGTCTGGCTCAGCAGGAGTTCGAGACTTGCCGAGAGCTCGGAGATCCCGGGTGCTGGCCTGGCACCGGCGGGAGGGCTGGTGGGAAGCTCCAGGGCGGGAATACGGCCGCTCGATCGCCTGCGCGGAACCGGATCGATGCTGCCTTGAAGACTAGGACGAACTCTCGATACGCGGTCTGCAACTGGTGGCGTACGGCAGGGACGATAGCGTGGACAACGGGGCTCGGCCGGGTGGAGGGTCGACGGCAGCGAGTACGTGGGTCCTGACTCAAGACTTTCGTGCGGCCTAGCACCTTTCTCCCGAGGCTGAGCCGTTCCTTCCGGTGGACTTCCACGACTTCGTTTACGATTTCGCCCACCCTTTCTCGGTACTCGGCGGCCGAGAGACTCTGCCAGCAAGGGAGAGGAGAAAGCTCAACGCGTTCGAGGCTCGTGCACGTTTGCGGACAGAGCACGCGTCCGCGCCGAGTCGCCCGGTACAGAGCCGTGCGGTCGAGCCAGAAACCGGCCGGCGACTGGCCCAGGGCGAGCGCTGTGGAGCAGTGCGCCCCCGGCCATTGCTCCGGCCGCTCTACCAACCCCTCCTTGCATCCGTGAGACAGGAGATATCGGAACCGAGCAACCTGCGCCGCCTCTTCGTGACTCACCTCGATCGACTGGTAGCGCCGCGCCCAGAGTGACCCACCCCAGCCGCGGATACGGCCGATCTCTCGGGCCAGTCTCGAGTTAAGGTGGTTCATGAAGTTCGCGAGCTGATGCGGGCTCTCGGGCGAGAGGAGCAGGTGATAGTGGTTGGAGAGAAAGACGTAGCCGTGAATACTCATTCCAAACAGCCGCTGGGCTCGCCCCAAGCTGCCGAGGATCAGCCTGTTCACCCGAAGTGAAGGGCTGAGGAGCATCCGCCCTTGAACGGTCCGGACCGTGATTTCGACCAGGGAACCAGGGGTGAAGTAGCGAAGTCGCCGTGCCATGCCCTAGTAAGAGGCATCTTGGGGTGAGCCCTTTCGATCCCTTTCGATCGTTTTGGAAGGATCTCCAGTAAGTACCACTGCGATAAGCAGTTATAGCCACTGCCTCCGATTTTCTCTCGAATTCCTTGCGCTCGGCTGGCTTACGATTGGATGCCTCAAGCTTCCGCCCGGCTTCCGGGAAATGGGAGCCAACCCCCTATCCACTCTTCGGGAGAGCGCCATGCAGACGGCCATTACCAAGCGGTTCGTGGATGCCATCAAGGCCACGGGCGGGGAGCAGTTCTTCTGGGATACCCAGCTCGAGGGTTTCGGCGTGCGGGTGCAGCCTTCGGGCTATCGCTCCTACGTGATCCAGTACCGCAACCGTCATGGCCGCACTCGGCGCATGAGCTTGGGCCAGGTGGGCCGCATGACGCCGGAGGAAGCGCGCACCGAGGCCCGGCGGCAACTCTCCCAGGTGGACCGCGGCAGCGACCCTTCGGCCGAGCGGGAGCGCCTGCGGCAGGCGCCCACGGTTTCGCAGCTGGCCGAGCTGTACCTGGAGCGCCACGCCTTGCCGAAGAAGAAGCCCCTGAGCGTGTTGCTGGACAGGAACCTCCTGCGGCGCGTCGTTCTGCCCCGGCTCGGCATGCTGAAGGTGGAGGCGGTCACGCGCGCGGATGTCGCCGCCTTTCACCAGAGCTTGGCCCGTTGCCCAGGGCAGGCCAACCAGGCTCTCTCGCTGGTGAGCAACATGATGCGGCTGGCTGAGAAGTGGGGGCTTCGGCCGGAAGGTCACAACCCGGCGCGCTTCGTGGAGCGGTATCCAAGGAAGGCCCGCGAGCGCTACTTGACCGAGGAGGAGTTCGCCCGGCTCGGAGCGGTGCTCGCCGAGGAGGAGCAGATCCGCAGCCGCTGGCGGCATGTGCTGGCGATTCGGCTGCTCGCACTGACCGGGGCCCGGCGGGGGGAGATTCTGAATCTGCGCTGGGAAGAGGTGCTGTTCGAGCAGCGGTGCCTGCGCCTGCCGGACTCGAAGACAGGAGCGAAGTCGATTCCTCTGGGCTCGGCCGCCCTGAAGGTGCTCGCCACGGCACGGCGCCAGCCCGGGAACCCGTGGGTGATCCCGGGCCGAAGCCGGAACCTGGATGTTGCAGACCTGGGCTTGGCCTGGAGGAGGATTCGCGATAAGGCGGGCTTGCCAGGCCTGCGGCTGCACGACTTGCGGCACAGCTTCGCGAGCGTGGGAGTGAATTCGCGGATGTCCTTGAAGATGGTGGGAGGCCTTCTGGGGCACAGCCGCATGGAGACGACCAACCGCTATGCGCACCTGGCGGTGCATCCTCTCCTCGAGGCCGCAGACGAGGTCTCCTCGACGATCGCGAGTGCTCTGGGTGGGTCGAAGGCGTAGGGGCAGCCGGGCCCGCCGCTTCTCCGCCCGCAACTATCCCTGCTCTTTCCCCCGCCCGAAACCCCGCGAGCACCATCCGCCCCTGCCCCGGGCGGGCTTCTGGTAGAGCCTGCATGGCCGTTCGAGGCCTTGGAGAGCTGTGGGCTCTTGCCGAAGGGCGACTCAGGGTGGCTTACCTTCCGCTCGAGTTCTGGCTACGAACACCGTATTTGGCGACTCCGATTTGCTTCCCTTCGAGAGAAAAGTCGGCATAATGGCTACAAATCCTGGCATCCGGCCTGAAGTTGGGCTTGCCAGCCTCGCCGCCTGCCTGACTCCCGAAGGAGGAGCTATGTCGCGAATGCCGAGGAGCTTCCGACACCTAGCCTTCGCTCTTTGCCTAGTCGCTCTCTTGGTCGCTCCTGTCGCGCAGGGCTCGCCCGGTCAGCAGGGGTCTACCTGGTGGGGAGAAGAGCTGCTGAGCTGGCTCGCCAGGCTCTGGACAGAGAGCACTCCACTGGCCGATGGGGTTGGAGGACTGGCGCACCCAGGGCAAGCGTCTGCCGCGAGCACGGTCGCCACTCCCGGGGAAGGCCCGGTCCAGACAGACGACCGCTGGCACATCGACCCCGACGGCTAAGGGAGAGCGCCGTCTGCCTCCATTGTGAGGTCGAGGTATGAGCCACCATTGACCGTTCTCCGTGAGCCGAGGCACAGCTGCAGGCTAAGGCCGCAGATGGTGGCGAGTTGGGTCAGCGGACTGACCCAGGACTGTTGGAGGCTGTTAGGCGTACCCTCTTCCTCTTTGTTCCGCCTTCGCCTATGCTCGTGAGCAAGATCGCACAAGTTGCCCGCGAGCATAATGAACCAGACGCGAGAGAACGAGGCCTTGGGCCTGAGTCGCCGTTTGCCGGCAGCCGGAGCAGTTTTTCCCTTGCCTTTGGCTGAAGACGAAGCTCTGGGTCTCTGCAATACTCTTCTGAGCTTCAATGCCTGGCAGCGTAGGCTCTTGCTCCGCAAGCACTCGGTGCCGGCTCGAGTTCAGGCAGTTCGGACGCTGATCAGCCTCTGCCCACCAATGCTCCGTCAGGAACCAAGCCGGGCAGCTGGAGCGCTCGAACTGGCTGTTTCGATCGCAATGGAGATCAGGCTAGGGCGTGGTTCCTCGCGGAAGCTCCGGAAGGCTCTAGCTGACGTCCGAGCCGATGCGCTCTCGCATCTCGCTAACTGCCACAGAGTCTTGGGAGACTTGGTCCTCGCGGAGGAAACATGCGCCTTGGCCGAGCAGTTTGCCCAGCGGGGTACGTCGGACCCGTGGGTCCTAGCAGGTCTGTTGCGGCGCAAGGGAACCTTGCTGCGCGATCTGAGGCGACTCGACGAAGCGGGGGGAGCCTTGCGGGCGGCTGCAGAGCTTCATGGTCGGTTGGGAGAGAGTGCCGACGCCGCGAAGGCCCGCTTGGCACTAGCGAGAACCAGCTGGGGCAGGGGCGCCGTAGACGACGCCCTGATAGAAGCGGCTGCTTGCCTGCCCCTAGTAGACCGGCAGGTTGACCCCTACCTAGCTCTAGCCACGACCCACAGCCTTACAGGCTACCTGGCAGATCTCGGCTACAGCGCTGAAGGGCTCGCGGTCCTCCGCTCGGCCGATTGGCTTTACAGAGAGATTGCTCCACCGCTGATTCTTCTCCGCGGTACCTGGCTTCGCGGTCGCTTGCACTCGGCTCTTCGCCAGTGGGCAGAGGCCTCCGCCCACTTGGAGCGTGCGCGACAGGGTTTCCTGGAGAGAGCGCTTCCGTTGGACGCCGCGCTGGTGAGCATCGACCTCGCTCTCACCTACGCGGCGCGGCACATGCCCCTTGCCCAGCAGCGGCTAGCAGAGGAGATGTACCCCGTCTTCACTGCACAGGGGATTCCGAGGGAGGCAGCTGCGTCGTTTCTCTTGTTTGTCGATGCCGCGCGCCAGAGGAAGGCAGATATCGCTCTGGTCGAGGAACTTGCGGCGAAGCTCGCCCTCTACCGCCCAGATGGCATCGGCTCTCCGCACAAAGATTCCTAGCACCGGTCTTCACGACCTTTGATCGGTTAGCCGCGCGCACCACAGCGCGGGCCTCACTACCGAGCTAAGCGGGGCCGAGGAACTAGCTCTGATCGGTTGGGCTCTTCGTGAGTAGCCTGGATGCCGTAGTAGCCAGGAGGCGGTCCAGATCGGCCAGTAGCTGAGACCACCGTAGCCTACCCGCCAGCGTTCGATCCGGCAGCACGAGCTCAGCAAAGAACCGGCCAGGGCTCAATTGGAGCTCCGGCAACAGCTGGAAGACAAGTTCGAAAGTGAGCCTCTTCTGGCCACGAAGAGCCTGCCCGAGGGCGTCCCGAGACATCCCAAGCCTAGTACTGAGCTGGCGTTGTGTCAGCCCAGCTGCCTTGACTTTCTCTCTGAGCAGCTCACCAGTGCGTGCGGCCCAGTCGGCAGCCGTGAACTCTGCCTGAGGATACTGGCCCATGGCCTGCCGCATGAGCTCCCGAGTGCGTGTCACGGGGCTCTCGCCGCCTGGGCTCGCATGGGCGCTCCGAACCCTCATCTCTGACACCAGATCTCCACCGAGCGGGAAGCAGGCCTCGAAGAACTCCCAGGGCGCCAGGTTCAGCAACGCGAGTAGTTCAAAGACCTCCTCGACTTTGAGGGCGAGGGCCCGCCGGAAGACCCGCCCGAAGTAGGTCGGGTGGCGTTCCAGCCGCCGGCTGGCCTCGGCCATCGGCACTCCCGCTCTTCGCAGGAGAAGCCGGAGGGCCTCGAGCAGCTTGCTTAGGGAGTGATCCTGGAGCATTTGCCGGAAGCGTACCTTACCCGGCGAGAAGCAGACAACCAGATCCAGCTACATCTCGACAGATACGGCTCTGTTGCGACTGTTACAGTGCCATTCACTGGCATGAAGCCTCTACCGTCGATCCTAGGGCTGGAGCACCAGGCCGTCCGACTGACGATGCCCCAAGCGCCCGGGAGGCCAGGAGGCCAGGGTCAAGGCGAGGGCCGTGCACACCCTTCGGTTCTGGCTGGAGCACGCACGAGGAAAGAGCCGCGTGTGCAGCTTTCAGCCGCCAGAAGTGTGCAATTTGCACCTGCTGCCAACAAGCCGCGCTCACACCGCTCCCTTTGGACCTTCATCTTCCCGCGCTCAGGAGTAGGTGCGGGGAGGGGTGTTGGACCCCCGGCCGGGTGGGTGGCTGTTCCCCCAGCCCTCCCCCGCCCGGCCGGGGTTTTCTTCGAGGAGATCGATGCAGCCGCCGCTCGAGGGACCGGCGGGGGAAGCAGGTCGTTCGGTTTGGGGTGGTGGGGCCTGGTTCGGGGGCTGTGGTGAGGAGGCACAGCGGCGCCTCGGGCGGGGCCCTGCCGCCTGGCGGTGAGGGGCCGGTGGCTCTCGGCTCGAAGGCTGTGCGGGGCCTGGCGCTGTGGCGGGAGCTACGCCAGCTGCCGGACTGGCGGGGCAGCTGCCGGG
>CALMKX010000060.1 GCA_937867335.1 uncultured Acidobacteriota bacterium | reverse complement strand
GAGGCCGCCTACCAGCGGGCCCGCGAGGCCGCCCACGTGGCCCCGCGCTTCCCGGCCGAATGGCAGGGGGCCGGCGGCGAGCCCTCGAGCGCCAATCCGGTGCGCAGCTACACCCTGCTCAATCGGGAGTCGCCGGAGTGGATCCGCTTCGTGAACCCGGGGGATCTGCGGGTGGCCGCTGCCACCTGCGGCCCCTGCCACGCCCAGCAGGTCAACGCCGTGGTGCGCAGCCCGATGGCCACGGCGGCGATCTTCTGGGCGGCGGCGGGCTACGCCAACGGCATCCTCTCCGGCAAGACCGGCCTCGCCGGCGAGAGCTACAGCGCCACGGGCAAGCCCCAGGCGATCCGCCCCCAGAGCTACCCGCCTACTCCCGAGGAGTTCGCCCGCGGGGCGCTCTCGCTGCTGGTGCCGCTGCCCCGCTGGGAGGTCACCCAGCCCGGCGAGTACTTCCGGGCCTTCGAACGGGGCGGCATCCTGCAGCCGTCGACCTTCCCGGAGATCGGCAATCCACCGCGGGCGGACGAAGCCGGTCGCCCGGATATCCACCTCTCCAACCGCGGGCCGGGCACCGGGCTGCGCATCAGCCCGGCGCTGATCAACCTGCACAAGACCCGCTTGAACGACCCGCACCTCTCCTACCTGGGCACCAACGACCACCCCGGGGACTTCCGCTCGAGCGGCTGCTCGGCCTGCCATCTGGTCTACGCCAACGACCGCGAGCCCCGCCACTCCGGCCCCTGGGCTGCAGCCGGCCATCTCGGCCAGACAGAGAGCGGGGACCTCACGCTCCCCCGCGGCGAGCCGGGGCATCCAATCCGCCATCAGCTCACCCGGGCGATCCCCACGTCCCAGTGCATGAGCTGCCACATGCACCAGCCCAACGCCTTCGAGAACACCTTCCTGGGCTACACCATGTGGGACTACGAAACCGACGCCGAGCTCTTGTGGCCCGAGAAGCAGCGCTACCCCAGCGCGGCCGAGGTGCGCCAGAGCCTGGACCACAACCCGGAGGGGGCGGCGGTGCACGGCCTGTGGACCGACCCGGACTTCCTGGCTCGCGTCTCGGAGCTCAACTCCCGGGCCCAGCACACCCAGTTCGCCGACTACCACGGTCACGGCTGGGTGTTCCGGGCGGTCTACAAGCAGGATCGCCACGGCAATCTGCTCGACGCCGAAGGCAAGGTCGTGCCTTTCGAGGATCCCCAGCGCTTCGCCAAGGCCGTGCACCTCGACGACATCCACCTCGAGCGCGGCATGCACTGCGTGGACTGCCACTTCTCCCGCGATGCCCACGGCAGCGGGCTGCTCCACGCCGAGTACGGCAACGCCATCGAGATCGAATGCCAGGACTGCCACGGCACCGTGGACGCCTACGCCAGCCTCGCCACCAGTGGCCCGGCCGCTCCGGCCGGCGGCTCGGACCTCGCCCTGGGCGCCACCCCGTCGGGCGAGCGGCGCTTCCTCTGGAGCCGGGACGACGCCGGCCGCCCGCGGCTACTGCAGCGCTCCATGCTCACCCCGGGGCGCGAGTGGGTGGTGCCGCAGGTGAAGGACTCCGTCACCCCCGGCCACCCGCGCTACAACCCGAGAGCGGCCTGGGCCAAGACGGTTCGCCAAGACGGCCGGAGCTGGGGCCTGGCCATCCACGGCGAGGCCGGGCAGCCGCCGCTTGCGCACTCCGACTCGCGGATGACCTGCTACAGCTGCCACTCCTCGTGGATCACCTCCTGCTTCGGCTGTCACCTGCCCCAGCAGGCCAATGTGAAGTCCAAGATGCTGCGCTACGAGGGAGCCACCACCCGCAACTACGCCTCCTACAACCCCCAGGTGGTGCGCACGGACGTCTACATGCTGGGCATCAACGGCAGCGTGAAGGGCGGCAAGGTGGCGCCGGTGCGCTCCTCGAGCGCCCTGGTGCTGTCCTCCACCAACGCCAACCGCCAGCGCTTCTACTTCCAGCAGCCGCCGATCTCCACTCCCGGCTACGCCAGCCAGGCCTTCAATCCCCACGTGCCCCACACCGTGCGCACCCGAGAGACCCAGGGTTGCAACGACTGCCACCTCTCCGCGGCCGGGGACAACAACGCCTGGATGGCTCAGCTGCTGCTCCAGGGCACCGGTTTCGTGAACTTCGTGGGCCGCTTCGCCTGGGTGGGGGAGGGGCGGGAGGGCTTCGAGGCGGTGGCGGTCACCGAGTGGGACGAGCCCCAGGCGGTCCTCGGCAGTTACCTCCACCGCCTGGCCTTCCCGGACTTCTATCGCCGGCACCAGGAGCGCGGGCAGGAGCTGGCGGTGGCCCATCATCACCAGGCCGCCCGCGGAGCGGCCGAGGTGCGCTCGCTGCAGCTGCGGGGCGAGTACCTCTTCACCGCCCAGGGCCCGGGCGGGCTCGAGGTATACGACGTGGCAAACGTGGACAACAAGGACTTCTCGGAGCGCATCGCTTCGGCGCCGGTGTCGCCGCTCGGCCAGCGCACCCGGGTGCGCACCCGGGATGCCACCGCCGTGGCTCTGCCCACCAACATGCCGGTGGCGCCCTACCGCAACCCCAACCCGCAGCCGGGCAACGGCGAGCGGCCGATGCACCCGATCTACCACTACGCCTTCGTGTCGGACCGCGAGGAAGGGCTGATCCTGGTCAACGTCGACACCCTGACCGACCGGGATCCCACCAACAACTTCCTGGCGCGGGCCCTCACCTTCAACCCCGGGGGTGCCCTCTCCGGTTCGGAAGGGCTCGTCGTGGCGGGCAACTTCGTCTACCTGGTGGGCCGCTACGGCCTCGCCGTGGTGGATTGCTCGGAGCCGCTCTCCCCCCGGCTGGTGGCCACGCTGCCGGAGCTCGGCGGCGCCCGGGCGGTGGCCGTGCAGTTCCGCTACGCCTTCGTGGCGGGGGAGCAGGGCCTGGCGGTGGTGGACATCACCCACCCCGAGCGGCCGCGGCTGGCCGCTCGGCTCGCGGAAACCGGGCCCCTCTCGAGCGTGTACCTCGCCCGCACCTACGCCTATCTGGCTGCGGGGAGGCGGGGGGTGGTGATCGCTGACATCGAGCAGCCGGAGGCGCCGCGGGTGGACCAGGTGTTCGACGCCGGAGGCGTGCTCTCGGACGTGCGAGACGTCAAAGTGGGTTCCACCAATTCGAGCCTCTTCGCCTACGTGGCCAACGGCCGGGGCGGGCTCGCCGTGGTGCAGCTCACCTCGCCCGAGACGGTCCCGGGCTACCTCGGCTTCTCGCCCCGCCCGGCCCCCCGGCTGATCGCCCATCGCCACACCCACGGGCCGGCACTCGCCCTCTCCCGCGGCCTGGACCGCGACCGCGCGGTGGACGAGAGCGGCAACCAGGTGGCGATCTTCAACCGGGTCGGGGCTCGCCCGTTCACTCTCGAGGAGATGCAACGACTCTACTTGCGCGGCGGCGAGGTGTTCACGGTGGAAGCCCAGCCGCCTGCGAAGGAGGAAGCGCCATGAGGCTCGGCCCCTGCCTTGTTTCCCTCGCCGTTCTGTGCCTGGGCCCGGCGGCTGGCTGGGCCCAGGTGGCCGCCCCGGCCGCCCCCGCCGCCGGCCAGGTGCTCAA
>CALMKX010000059.1 GCA_937867335.1 uncultured Acidobacteriota bacterium | reverse complement strand
CGGGGATCTGGACTCGGTTTCGCTCGAGAACGGCAATCTGTCGATCACCCTGCCGCTGGGGATCGCCTACCCGGTGGGCGGTGGGTTCTCCTATTCGTTGTCGCTGGTCTACAACTCGAAGGTCTGGGAGCTCGACGAGGTCGAGGACCCGAACGTGACGGTGCCGCTGTCGAAAGCGATCCCCAACCGGCAGTCCGTGGCCGGTCTGGGCTGGGGCCTCTCTTTCGGCCGCCTGCTCGATCCCAACGAAGCCGCCAACCAGCACCGTCCGCAGGATTGGGTCTATGTCTCGGGCGACGGGGCCGAGCATGTGTTCTACACCCGGCTGCACAGCGACGACAGCGAGATCGACCCCAACGAGGACTACCGCTACACCCGCGACGGCAGCTATCTGCGGATGAAGAAGCTTGCGAGCGGCCCGCGGGAGATCCACTTCCCGGATGGCACGGTGCACACGTTCGCGCGCTGCAACAGCTGCCCGGCGCCGCTTGCCCGTTGGAACCTGACCCAGGTGCGGGACCCTTTCGGCAATGGTTTCGACCTCAGCTACTCGAGCGACGGCAATACCTGGACGCTGACGGACACGCTCCGCGCTCCGGGAACCAACCTGCCGCTTCGTACTCACACACTGATTTTCGAGCCGGATCGGTTCGCGGGCGGCATTCAGAGCTTCTACAAGAAGCGATTGAAGTCCGTGTCGCTGCAAGGGTTCAATGGCCAGGTGATGACCTACACCTTCGGCTACGTGGGCGTAACGCTCGACAAGCCCTGCTCGCAGACTTCCGCTTTCGGCCGCACGGCGGTGGTCTCGCTGCTGGAGAAAGTGTTTCTGCCGGATGGCACCTTCTACAAATTCGAGTACCAGACCGCCGGCACCGGCTACGACCACTGCCAGAGCCGGGGGATGATCCGCGAGATGAGCCTGCCCACGCTCGGGCGGGTGCATTGGCGTTTCGACGAGACGCAGATACCGGTGGAAGGCTGCAGCTTCCGCGAGTGGTATCGCAGATCCGCCGGGGTGGTGGAGCGCCAGGTGCAAGACGCCGGCGGCAACCTGATCGGCCGCCACCTCTACACACGGACACTCTCCACGCCGCCCGCGGTGGTGAACCCCTCCTGCGAAGGCACCAGCCAGAGCTACCGCGCGCCGGCCGAAGAGCTGAAGGTCACCGTGCAGACGCCGCTCAACGATCAAGAGGTGTACTACTACTCGGTTTTCCCGGGTGTGACGCTGGGCACCTACACCGGGCCCTTTCTGCCCGCCGAGCAGGGCTTGCCGCTGACTCGCAAGGTGACCGACGCCACGGGAAACCGTTTTCTTTCAAGGCAAGTGTACGACTGCCTGCCGAACGGTACTTCCTGCCAGCTCCAGCGTTCGACGTACGTGCGCTACGAGCGAGACACCGGAGTGGTGGACCTGTGCACCTTCAACGGCGCGAGCCCGCCGTGCATGGACCTGCTGCGCCGCCAGGCCTCGGAGCGAGTGCTCTACTTGGACGATGCCAACCACTACGCGGACACTGATTGGAGTGATTTCGACGGCTTCGGGCACTACCGCACCCGAGCCACCGGAGGCGATTTCGCGGCGGCCGACACGAAGACGTTCACCACGAACTACAACGCCGGCGTGACCACCTGGCCCACGAGCTCCCCGTGGATCTTGAACACCTACAGCGAGAGCCAGGTGGTGGAGGCCGGCAACACGGTGCGCACCCAGAGCTGCTTCGAGCCGGCCACGGGCTTTCTCCTGCGCCGCCGGCAGGTGAAAAGCCTGGCCGCAGCGCTGGGGGACAAGGACGTAGTCTCCGTGATGAGCCACGACAGCGCGGGAAACCTCACACTCGAGAAGACCTACGGTGGCGACAACCCCAGCGTGGGCCTCGCGACTTCGGCAAACCTCTGTGCGCTGTCGCTGCCCGCAAGCGACGTCTACCGCATGGCCCATACCTGGGAAAACGGTGTCGAGACGACCCGACAGTACCAGAACGCGGATGGCGCCTCGCTCGGCTTCTTGAGCCTGGACCTCACGATCGACGCTTCGGGCCTGGTGAAAGAAAGCCGCGACACCGCGGGGCTTGCCACCACCTATCAATACGACTCGATGATGCGGCTCACGAAGGTGCAGCCGCCGGCCGACGCCTGGACGCTCTACACCTACACGTTGGCCAGCCCCTCGCCCTTCCTGCTGCCGAGCGTTCGGGTGGAGCGCAAGGTGGCAGGCATAGGAACCGCGCTCACCACCGAGAACTACTTCTTCGACGCCCTCGGCCGGCTGGTGAGCGAAACCCGTGCGATGCCCGGGGGCGTGGTGGCCACGCGCACCACCAGCTACAACGAGGCCGGCTCGAAATCGGCGGTTTCCGAGTGGGAGAGCGGCACACCCACGCACTTCACGCTCTATCAAGACTACGATCCCTTCCTCCGCCCGCGCTCCATCGTGCCGCCGGACGGCAGCGGCCACAAAGTGACCCTGGCCTACAACGGTGTGCGCGTGGTGGCCCGCACCCTGAAGGTGGGCACTTCGCAAGCTCCGAACGGAACCATCCAGGAAAGCGATTCCACCACCACCGAGGTCTACGATCGCCAGGGGCGGCTGTGGCGCGTGCGCGAGCCCTCGATGCCGGATGGCACGGAGCTGGTCACGCAGTACGGCTACCACCCGGCGAACCTGCTCGCCTCGGTCGCCTACAACAACGTTGCGGGAAGCCAGAGCCGAACCTTCAGCTTCGACGGCCGAGGCTTTCTCACTTCCGAAAAACACCCCGAGCTCGGCACCGTGGGCAATAGCACCATCACGTACAGCTACGACGCCAAGGGCCACGCCGTGCGGCGCACGGAAGGAATCGTCAACGGTTCGCGGGATCTGACGTTCGAATTCGACCGCGCCGAACGGCTGAAGACCGTGCGCGAAACGCCCGCCTCCGGCACGATTCGGCGCTTGAAGGAGTTCACTTACGCCAGTGCGAACGCCGCTGGCAACTTCAAACAAGGCAAGCTCGAAACCGCCCTGCGCCACAACTGGATCCACCTGCCCGGCGCCACGGTGGACAACGACGTGACGGTGACCGAGACCTACACCTACGGCGACGCCGAGGGCCGCGGCTCAGCGCGAGACACGGTGCTTTCCTCGGGCCCGGCCTTCACCCAGAGCTTCGCCTACGACGCCCTGGGCCTTCCGGCGAGCGAAAGCTACCCGCGCTGCACCCATAGCCAATGCAGCGGCACCGGGCAGGATTTCACCGTCAGCCTGACGCGCAACCAGGGCCTGCTCACGGCCGTCTCGGGCTTCGCCACGATCGGATACCATGCGAACGGTATGGTCAATACGGTGGCCCACACCAACGGCGTCACCGACACCTACGGCCTGGACCCGGCCAGCCTCCCGCGGCCGGGCTCGATCGGCACCAGCGGCGTCTTGCCGGCTACCAACGCTTGGTCCTCGGGAAGCTATCAATACGACGGCGCCGGCAACGTGGTGAAGATCGGCTCGGATGTGTTTCTCTACGACGCCGCCTCGAGACTGGTGAAGGGGACTCTCGCTTCGATCTCCGCCAACACCACCCAAGAAGCCAAATTCGATGCCTGGGGCAACCTGACCGAGCTCAAGACCAACGGCAGCACCCAGACCTTCGCCATCGATCCCCTGACCAATCACCTGAGCGCTGGGGCCACCTACGACGTGGGCGGCAATGTGGCCAGCTGGGGAGGCTTGGCGAACACCTTCGACGCCTTCAACCAGCTCAAGTACCAGGGCAACCACGTCTACGCCTACACCGTGGACGATCAGAGGATCTACAGCCTCGATTGGAACACCAGCTTCGCCAACAGCAACGAGCTGTGGACCCTGCGAGACCTCTCGGGCCAGGTGCAACGGGAATTTCTCTCCCACGGCAACGTTGCCGGCCAGTGGAGCTGGAGCAAGGACTACCTCCACCGCGACGGCCAGCTCCTCGCCTCGGTCGCCCCGGCCCCCACGGGCATTCTCCACTACACCCTCGACCACCTCGGCTCTCCCCGTCTGATCACCGACGGCGCCAAAGCCCGAGTGGCCCTCCACACCTACTTCCCCTTCGGAGCCGAAGCCACCAGCCCCACCCAAGATGCCGAGAGAATGAAGTTCACCGGCCACGAAAGAGACGCCAACGGCGCGGGTACGCTCGACGACCTTGACTACATGCACGCAAGGTACTGCTCACCGGGGTTGGGAAGGTTTTTGAGCGTGGACCCGGTGCTGGGGGACGTCCACAGGCCGCTCAGCTGGAACCGGTACGCGTATGTGGTGAACAACCCGATGAAGTACGTGGATCCGACCGGGAGGGCAATCGACCCGATCGAGTGGTTCGAAGGCCTGCTTGAAGACTTTCTCGGCAAGGAAGCGCCACCCCCCAAGGCGGACAAAGACGACCCCAACATGGAAGCGGCGGCGGACGACTCCGTGGCCGGCAACACCAACCTGCTGCCGGTGAACGAGGCGGGGCTGGTGCAGCAAGGGCTGAACAAAGCGACGGCGGAGATTGGGGCGCAGGTGGCCGTTGTGGTGGTAACTGACGGTGTTCTGAGGCTGGGCGGGAAAGTGCTCGAGGTCGCGGACCTATCGGCCGCTGCAGGAGCCGCCGACCGCAACGGGTTGACCAGAGCCGGCCGAGCTCTACAGAAGCACGCATCGCGAGCCGGAAGTGCCTTTAGCACGACGGCCAAGAGAGCAGCGGACCTGAACGCTGCTGGGCAAGCCGTTGTCGAGGAGATACTTACGAGGCCAGGCACGACCTTCACGACTCGCATGCACAAGGTCTTTGGTGAGGTTCTGGAAGTACGTTCTATAGACGGCAGCGGACTCCGCTTCAGCATTGATGGGTCATTCATCGGATTCCTGGAGCCCTAGAATGGCAAAGCTCTCCTACCAGTTAGCTAGTTGGCCGGAAGAGGATGTAGTGGTTGCGGAGATATTTCTAGACTCTGAGGATGTTGGGCACATAGCCCGCCACGGAGAGCGCCTCGACTTTACGCTCTATCGTGCGCAGCCTCACAATCTGGAACTAGAGGTGAGCGAGTTGGAAGCACTCTTGAGAGCAGTTAGACAGCGGCTTGCCTAGTCTGGTGGACTATTGACCTGCTGTCAAGCATGAGGAGGGTGAAACATCTCCTTGATGGCGCTTCTCTGTGGTGAGCGCGCAGCGGCCGACGAGGCCCGGGAAGCTCTAGCAAGCATGGCATTTGCGCGCTCGCCAGACTTGGCAGCGATGTCGCTGCCCGCGTGGGGTAGGCCAACCAGCTGGTCGAGCAAGCTTATTGTCGCCACTTCATCGAAGCATCTGCGAGCAAGAGCGCCTTGAACACAACACCGAGCCAAGTGCCAGTAGTTGATACGGCCATGCCGAATGGTCCTGGTAGTAGCCACCGCCACAGTGTGCTTGTTGGTCATCAGAACTTGGCAAGCCAGCTACGGACGCTGTCCAACTCTCACAGAAGCCTTAGCGGCCCAAGGAGCCGGAGCAAGGACTACCTCCACCGGGACGGCCAGCTCCTCGCCTCGGTGGCACCGGCCCCCACGGGAATCCTGCACTACACCCTCGACCACCTCGGCTCTCCCCGTCTGATCACCGACGGCACCAAAGCCCGAGTGGCCCTCCACACCTACTTCCCCTTCGGAGCCGAAGCCACCAGCCCCACCCAAGATGCCGAGAGAATGAAGTTCACCGGCCACGAAAGAGACGCCAACGGCGCGGGTACGCTCGACGACCTTGACTACATGCACGCAAGGTACTGCTCACCGGGGTTGGGAAGGTTTTTGAGCGTGGACCCGGTGCTGGGGGACGTCCACAGGCCGCTCAGCTGGAACCGGTACGCGTATGTGGTGAACAACCCGATGAAGTACGTGGATCCGACCGGGAGGGCAATCGACCCGATCGAGTGGTTCGAAGGCCTGCTTGAAGACTTTCTCGGCAAGGAAGCGCCACCCCCCAAGGCGGACAAAGACGACCCCAACATGGAAGCGGCGGCGGACGACTCCGTGGCCGGCAACACCAACCTGCTGCCGGTGAACGAGGCGGGGCTGGTGCAGCAAGGGCTGAACAAAGCGACGGCGGAGATTGGGGCGCAGGTGGCCGTTGTGGTGGTAACTGACGGTGTTCTGAGGCTGGGCGGGAAAGTGCTCGAGGTCGCGGACCTATCGGCCGCTGCAGGAGCCGCCGACCGCAACGGGTTGACCAGAGCCGGCCGAGCTCTACAGAAGCACGCATCGCGAGCCGGAAGTGCCTTTAGCACGACGGCCAAGAGAGCAGCGGACCTGAACCGAGCCGGACAAGAGGTTGTGAGTGACATTCTCAATAGCTCAGGCTCCACTTCCGGGCCTCTATCACACAGCGCTATGGCGAGGTTCTAGAAGTTGTTGGAGTAGACGGGCGCGGATTGCGCTTCAGCAAGGATGGGCAGTTCCTGGGCTTCCTGGAGCCTCGATAATGATCAAGATACTCATTGCAAGTGTTCCTGACCGTGAGCGCGTTGTTGCAGAACTCTGGGCCGGCGAAGTACAGCTCGGCGAGGTCTCCAATGAAGATGGAGTCTTCCGAGTGGAGCTCTCCCGACCGGATGGGGGAGGTATCTCGGTCCTCCTTACCGACCTAGAGAAGGCCCTTCGAGAAGCGCGCGAGAGCTTGGTCTTTGAGGACGTGGCGCCGCAATCTTAGTGAGAGTAGTCGTGGAATGGGCAGCGCTGGCAACGTGGAGAAGGTCGGCTCGGATGTGTTTCTCTAGGACGCCACCTCGAGGCTGGTGAAGGGAACCCTCGCCTCGGTCTCCTCGATTCCTGCCGCCCTGGCGCTACTTGCTTGGAGCTGCTTCCGGCAGGCGATGTAGCAGGCCTGCCCCCCTCACTGCAAGATCGCCCCGGCCTGGCGGGCTTTGATCCAGCCTTGGGCCAGGTCCATGCCTCGGGCGGCGGCTCTTTCGAGCCAGGCGGCGGCTTTGGTGGGGTCGCGGGGAAGGCCTTCGGCGCCTTCGTCGTAGAGCAGACCGAGGTCCTGCATGGCGTGGGGGCTGCCGACGCGGGCGGCTCTTTCGAGCCAGGCGACGGCGGCCGGGACGTCCTTCGGCACGCCTTCGCCTTCGAGCAGCTGGTCAGCCAGCCAGATCATCGCCACCGGGTCCCCACCCTCGCCACCCCGGCGGAACCAGCCGGCGGCGGCTCCGAGGTCCCGCGTCACACCCTGGCCGTTGTGCAACAGATGGCCGTAGATGCGCATGCCGAGCGGAGAGCCGCCTTCGGCCGCCTGGCGGGCGAGTGCGAGACCGTGTTGCGGGGTCCCCTGGGCTCCCATCCAGCCGTCGAGCTCGAACAGGGCGAGCAAGGCCTGGGCGTGGGGGTTGCGCTGAGCGGCAGCGTCTTCGAAGGCCTTCACCACGCCGGCCTGGGCTGCGGCGTCCAGCACGCCTTCGTTGACCAGGCGCAGCAGCTGATCCGGCACCCACGGCCCGCCTTTCAGTCCCTGCCGTTCGAGCCAGGGCAGCACCTGGCGCGCGTCGGGCGGGAGCTTGCCTCCCGGCAGGTACAAGGCGATCAGCGGTTCCAGGGCGCGATCGTAGCCACGCTCCACGGCGCGGCCGAACCACTCGATCGCCGCCCGCCGGCTGAGGGAGACGCCTTTGCCGAAGCCGAAGCTCAGCCCCAGATCGGTCATCGAATAGGCGTTGCCGGCCTCGGCGGCCCGCTGGTACCAGGCCCGGGCCTCCGCCGGATCCTGCGGCACGCCGGTGCCGCTCGAATACATCCAGCCGAGGTTGTGCAGGGCCCAGACCTGCTTGGCTTCGGCCGCCTGGCGCAGCAGCGGCAGGGCCAGGGCGGGGTCCGCAGTGCCCCCGACGCCGATCAGGTAGTAGCTGCCGAGGTTCACCTGGGCGAGGGCATCCCCGGCGCGGGCGAGCTCGGCCACCCGGGCCACGAGCTCGGCCGGGGCCAGCTCGGCTGAGCGGGCGGGGTTCTTCTCGAAGCCACAGCGGCCCTGGTAGATCAGGCTCGCCAGGCGCAGGCGGGCCACCGGATCGGCCTCGGCGGCGCGCTCGAAGAGCGGGCACGCCTGGGCCTCGTCGATCTTGCCGCTCGAGCCGGAGTAGAGCCCCTCGGCCTGGGCGAGCAGCGCGTGATCGAGCCGGGCGGCGGCCTTGTCGGCGGCCAGGGCTCCGCTTCCAGCGCCGGCAGCGAGCAGAGCCGTGATCAGGCCGCGGCGAACGGCGCTACTGAGCGAGCTGCCGGTAAGCATGGTGGAGCTCCTCTCGAACGAATTCGTAGTGGCCGCGCTCGATCAGGAGGCGCCGGAAGTAGACGATCGCGGTCAGCCAGTCTTCCCGATCCATGGCCGAACGGGCCGCGGCGAGCTCGAGCTCGGGGCTGCTCTCTCCGTTGCGCTCGGCCTGGCGGGCGAGAGCCAGCACGCGGTCCGTCTGGCCGTGGCGGCGGAAGAAGTCGAGGAGAGGGCCGAGCCCCCCTCCGGCCTCGGTGGGCAGGGCCGCGAGCGAATTCAAGGCGCTCTCGGCGAGCGCCAGCTGGCCGGCCTGCTCCGCGGCGGTGGCGAGGCCGCGAAGGATCTCCGCCGAGGAGGGGTTGCGGGTGAGCGCTTGTTGATACAGCGGCAGCGCCTCGGCGGCGAGGCCGAAGGCGATCAGGCTCGAGGCCAGGGCGAGGTCCCGGCCGCCACGATTGCCGCCGTTGGCCTCGTTCGCCTCGACCTCGGCGGTGAGGAAGGCCACGGCGCGGGAGCGCTGGCCGCTCGCCACCAGCAAGCGCAGGTACTCCTGCCGCCCTTCCCGGCAGGCGGGGCCGGGCCTCTGGCAGGCTCTTTCGTAGGCGGCGAGCGCCTCGCGGGGCTTGCCGTTCGCGGTTGCGATCCGTGCTTCGAGGAGCTCGGAGTACGGAGCGCGGGCAGGGTCCCGCTGGGTGGCCTGGCGGAACCGGCGTTGGGCCTGCTCGGCGGCCGCAGCGTGGCCCGCCTTGAGCTCGAGAGCCACCAGCCACTGCAGCGAGGGCCAATCGGCGTCCCAACCGGGGCGCGAGGCCAGCTCCTGGAGCCGAGCCCGGGCCGCCTCCTCACCGCCGGCGGCCACGGTGAGCTCGGCCCAGGCCACCAGCCGGGAGGGCTCGTGGTACTCGGGATCGGCCGTGAGCCAGCGATCGAGCAGAGCGCGGCGCTCGGCGTCGGCTCGGGTGGCCTGGTACCAGCCGTCGAGGGCCCGCCAGACATCCGCCTCACTGGGGCTCTGCTCCAGTCGGGCGCGCAAGGCCTCGCTCACCTCGCCGACGCCGGTCGCGGCCGGGCCGCGAGCGACCAGGGAGGGCAGATCCTCCGCGGGAGCTCGGGCGATCAGCTGCAGGAAGAGGGGCAAGGCTTCGGGGCTGGTGCCGCACTGGGCGAGCGTGGGGCCGGCGGCTTCGAAGTGAGCCTCGGTGGCGGGCAGGGCGAGCAGGTTCGAGAGCACCACCAGGCTGCCCTGGCACTGCCCGGCGCCTGCGAGGTCGAGGGCGAGGGTGTGGATCACTCCCGCGCGCTGGGCAGCGTCGAGGCCCGCCATGGCCTGGTTGACATCCTGCCAGCTGCCCTGGCGGCCGGCGGCCTGGGCGTACTGCGCCACCAGGTTCTGGTGATCCGAGGCCTCCTGGGCAGCGGGGAGGAGGGCCAGCCAGCAGCGCGCGGCCTCGGCCTGGAGCGAATCCTGGCCGGCGAGGGCGCTGCACACTCCTTGGGCCGCGAGGTCTCGGGGCAGATGAGCGAGAGCTTCTTCGGCCACGGCCCGGCTGGCCTCCGGGTCCTTGCCGGCGAGCTCCTCGGCCACCCAGGCGGCGAGCATCAGGGGGTCCGAAGGGAAGTGCTGCTTCCAGGCCTCGAGCACGGCGCCCATGCGCGGAGAGGCCGGCTCGCGCAGCTGGTAGTAGTCCAAGGCCATGCGATAGGCCTCGGCGCGGTCCGAGTGGCGCTCGAGCTCCTCCTCGACCAAGGCCCGGGCCGCCACCAGGTCACCCTGCCGGGCGAGTTCGTCCACCAGCGCCCGGCGGGGCTTCAGGCTGTCCGGGTAGCGAGTGGCGAGTTCGCGCAGCAGGTCGAGACGAACCTCGGGGCTGTTGCGGTAGGCGTTCATGCGGATCAAGTAAGGGGCTGGATCGTCCGGAACCCGGCGGATCCATTCGGCGAGCACGAGATCTCGCGCCTCGTCGCTCGCCCGCGCCACTCGTGCGTCTTCCTGGCCCGCAGGAAAGTGGCCGGCTTCCTTCTCGGCCACCGCCCGCACATGGGCCCGTTGCATCTCGAGGGGCAGCAGGGCGCTCCAGAGGTCGGTGCGGGAGGGGTCGCCATCGATCGCCCGGCGCGCTTCGGCGATCCTCCCGTCGAGCTCCGCCAGCACCTGCTGAGTCGTAGGCTGACGCCCCTGTTGCGCAAGCGAGGCGAGGGCACCGCTCAACCCCCCGAGCATCACCAGGCCGATCCAGGTTTTCTTGATCCACATCCTTGAGAAACTATTCTCTCATCGGCAGAGAGGCAAGGGCCGGCAGCGACTCGGCCGCTCGACCCCGGCTCCGGTTCCACCCTCCGCTTCGCCGCTCTGCGGCAACAATCGCCGGCCCCATGGTATAAACAGAAGCCCATAGGAGAGGTTTTCATGGCCGTCGAGCCCCTGTCCCCCGCCGTTGCCGCAGTGCGCCTTCCTCCTGCCAACGATGCCTCCCTGCACGACGAGATCACCAGCCGTGCCGACACCGTGGCCACCTACGTGCGGGCCCTCAAGGTGCGGGCCGTGGGCAAGAAAGCCCTCACCGGCAAGGGCGGCCGTATCGCCATCGTCGACGGCGCCCGCACCCCCTTCGTGCGCTCCTTCTCCGTCTTCAAGGACATGGACGTCGTCGACCTCGCCGGCGTGGCCACCGCCGAACTCGTCGCCAAGACCGGCATCGACCCGCGGGAAATCGACCTCGCTGTCTTTGGCGTCGTGGTGCCCGCCCTGCACGCCCCCAACCTCGGCCGTGAGGTGGTCTTCCGCGCCTCCCTGCCCATGACCGTCCAGGGCACCACCGTCAACCTCGCCTGCGCCTCTTCCAATCGTGCCATCGCCTTCGGTGCCCAGGCCATCTTGAGCGGCGAGGCCGAAGTGGTGATCGCCGGGGGCGCCGAGTCTCTCTCCAACGTGCCTCTCACCTTCGGCAAGCACGCCCAGGAGACCTTCCTACGGCTCTCCAAGGCCCGCAGCCTCGGCCAGAAGCTGGGTGCGGCCGGCCAGTTCCGGCCGCGGGACTTCGCCCCCGTGGCACCGGCCATCGCCGAGTACACCACCGGGCTCAGCATGGGCCAGAGCGCCGAGAAGATGGCCAAGGAGAACGACATCTCCCGCCGCGCTCAGGACGAATTCGCCCTCCAGAGCCATCGCCGGGCGGCGGCCGCCCAGGCCGAGGGCCGCTTCGCCAACCAGATCGTGCCCACCTTTCCGCCGCCCGCCTACGGCCAGGCCGTGATGGCCGACAACGGCGTGCGTAGCGATTCCTCCTACGAGGCCCTGGCCCAGCTCAGGCCCGTCTTCGACCGGCGCTACGGCACCCTGACCGCCGGCAACTCCAGCCCCTTGACCGACGGCGGCGCCGCCGTGCTGCTGATGAGCGAAGAGAAAGCCAAGGCCCTGGGCTACACCCCCATCGCCTACCTGCGCTCCTACGCCGTGGCCGCCGTGGACCCGGCCGGGCAGCTGCTCCAAGGCCCCGCCTTCGCCGCCCCGGCGGCCCTCGAAGCCGCCGGTGTCGAGCTCGCGGAAATGGACCTCGTGGAAGTGCACGAGGCCTTCGCCGCCCAGGTGCTCTCCACCCTCAAGGCCCTGGCTTCGAAGAAGTTCGGCGAAGAGGCCTTGGGCCGCAGCGGCGCCGTGGGCAGCGTGGACCTCGAGCGCGTGAACGTCAACGGCGGCTCGATCTCGATTGGCCACCCCTTCGGCGCCACCGGTGCGCGCATCGTGATGCAGCTCGCCCAGGAGCTCGGACGCCGCCAGCAGAACCTCGGCCTGGTGACCGTCTGCGCCGCCGGCGGCCACGGCTTCGCCATGGTGCTCGAGCGCGACTAGCCCCCGGGCCCTCCTCGACCGCCGTGCAGCCGCCACGCTCCAGCGCCTCGCCGCTTGCGGGCGTGACCGTGGTCGACCTCACGCGGCTCATCCCCGGGCCCCTGGCCGCGCGGCTGCTCAAGGACCTCGGCGCCCGGGTGATCAAGATCGAAGAGCCCACCCTGGGCGATCCGGCTCGCCAGGCGCCTCCCGCCCGCGGTGGCCGAGGCGCCCTGGCCACCCTGCTGCTGTCCGGCCTCGAGAGCGTGGCCCTCGATTTGAAGCGGCCGGCGGCGCGACAGGTGCTCGCGGCCCTGCTCGAGGAGGCCGATGTGCTGCTCTCGAGCTTCCGCCCGGGCACCCTGGCCCGCCTGGGCCTGGGGCAGGAAGAGGTGACCCGGCGTTTCCCCCGCCTGGTGGTCTGCTCCCTGACCGGCTTCGGCGAGACCGGCCCCCTCGCCCCCCGGGCCGGCCACGACCTCACCTACCAGGCCCTGGCCGGAGCCCTGGCCGCCACCGGTAGCACGCCCGCCCTTCCCGTGGCGGATGTCGCGGGCGCCTGGAGCGTGGTGGCGAGCGTGCTCGCGGCCCTCTACGGTCGTGAGCGGAGCGGCCGTGGCAGCTTCATCGACGCCTCGCTCTACGATGCTGCCTGGCACGCGAACCTCTGCGCCTGGGTGGCCGAAGCCGGCGGGCCTCAGCCGCTGGGGCGGCGTCTGCCGCTCTCCGGGGCCCTGCCCTGTTACGACCTCTACCCCACGGCGGACGGTCGCACGGTGGCGGTGGCCCTGCTCGAGGCACCTTTCTGGCGCCGGTTCTGCCGCTGCCTGGGCCGCCCCGACCTTCGCCGCCGGCGCTTTTCGAGCGACCCCGCCGTGCGCCGGGAGCTGGCCGCCGAACTCGTCCGTCGCAGCAGTGAGGAGCTGGAACGCTGGGCCGAGGAGGAGGACCTGCCCCTCGCCGTGGCGCGCACCGCCGCCGAGGCCCGGGCCTTGCCCCAGGCCC
>CALMKX010000058.1 GCA_937867335.1 uncultured Acidobacteriota bacterium | reverse complement strand
TCACCGCGACCAAGGGTCTGCTCGCGCCTGCCGTAAATGCGTCAAGAGAGTCGTCTGACACTACGTACAACTCGGGTGCACCTGGCATAGCCAGCGTCCTACATGTATCCAGGAAGAGCGCGTGGAGCTCAGGAAGGGACTCCTGAGTGACCTGGAAGTACGACCCCGTGAGGCGAAGGCGGAGCTCCCTGTCGAGGCCAAGGTCCAGGAACTTCTTGACAGTGAACTCGAGGCCCGGAGTTCCTTCAACCGCGTCTAGTGCCTCTCTATCCCAGCGGTGTTCATACTCGGCTGGGTGCAGCTTCGGTATCTGCAGTCTCTTCATGAGGAGGCCTCACCGCCACGGAGCGGACTTGCCAGCCGCTACACGATATGCATCCGAGATTGACCAGATACCAAGCACTGGAAAGAGCAAGCCTGGAAAACCGGCAATGAGGGTCAACGCAAACAGAAGGAGCGCGAGAGTGAGCATTGTCCAGCCCTTGCGGTGATCTCCATTGTAGAACTGGCCCAGCCCTGGCAGGAACCAAGACAGGCACCCCGCAGTGGCGGGACTCTTTCGCGAAGAGGAGTTGGTGGTGGGCGGAGCCCCCCTAGAAGTGCCGCTCACACTGGCCCCACAATTCCCACAGAAGGCTGCCTCGGCTGAAAGCCTAGCTCCACACTTCAAGCAATTCACTTCCATCTCCGTCTCCCCCCTTAACTAGGCCGGACTAGCCTGCGCCGGCGGTTTCAGTTCTGGCTGCTGGTGAGGTCACCTTGATCAGAGAAGGCGGAGCAGACCTAGTCAGTGTGCTTTCCTGAGCCCTTGGGAATTGCCACTGAGGAACAGAGCCGAGAGCACGCCTCTCCTTGATGCCTAAGTTGGCCCGTCGCGCTGCCGCCTGCCCGCGAAGCACGGAGTCATAGACACTTCCGCAAGCTTCAGCGTGATCTGGGCGCGAGGAGTCTGCCGCAGCCGCGAGCTTCATGGAGGACCTTGTGCTCCATCTGAGGTCTTCGGGGTAGTGGCGACTCGCTTTGAAATCTCGGTTCACGATGGGCACTGTTCTCTTCACTTCGAGCCTCCGGTTATCAAACGCGAGATCTGCAGGCGTAAGAGCCCCAGCGCCAACTCCTTGAGCTTGGATGGGCTCGGGTCGGCCGATTCTCAACTGTCTCGCCAACCTGGCCCCTTCGGCCAGCGAGGCTCTCGCGGGCCACGGCGTGGGAGATCGGTCACAAGAGTGCAATCTGGCAAGGCTGCCAGAGCGGGCGAGCGGGGTTTCCAGCTCACTAGCTACGGGATTGCAGGTCCTGGCCCGGTGCTGGCCGAGCACGAGTCCAAGTTGGTGGTGCACGAGGCCAGTTCCGATAGTTATGGCTCTCCTCCACCAAGATGGTCGCAAAGTACTGAGCTCGGCCTAGCTCGACCGGAGGCTCTCCGACGCAGCAATATTCAAGAGAGACACGTGCTGCCGGGGAAGGTTTAGAGTCGGCTCATGCCGTCGTAAGACCCAAGGGAGTTGCGCGTAGGCTCCACGTACCTACCAAAGGGCTTCACTCCGCCCACTTGGAGGCGCACCGGAGAGTTGCTTGGCTCGGCGTGACGCGCCCGGCTTGTCGGAAGAGGGAGGGCCGAGCCCTCAGCCCCTACCGCTCGCTGAGGTCGATCTCGTAGGTTCCGAGGGGCCCGGGGTGGGGTGCGGTGGCTGCGAGGCGGATCCGGAGCTTGGCCGGGGGCAGCCGGTGCCGGGGGATGGCGAGCTCGACGGTGCCTCTCGGGGTGGCTTCGAGGTCGCCTAGGTGCCAGACCGGGTGGGCGTCTCCCGCCACCGAGATCTCCACCTGGAAGCGCTCGGAGGGCTGGAGCTCCCTCTTCGGCAAGGCGAGCACGAGCGTGAGCGTCTCGGCCCGGCTCGCGGGTCGCTCCTCGGCTGCCGGGATGGGCTCGCCGCGCAGCGGATCCTCCAACCGGCGAGGCTGGAGGACTTCGGTGGCGCCGCCGTGGGGCTCGCCGTAGTGCGCCGCGGTCCACCAGGCCAGCCCGGCCGTCGACAAGAAGAAGAGAGCCGCCAGGGTGCGCCAGAGGGAAGCAGGGTCGACCGCGTTCTCGGCTTTCCCGGCAGGCTCGGGCTCCGCCTCTGGCGCGGCCCGTGCCGCGCCTGGATGGGTGAGCACTCGAGCGGCGGAAGGGGCTGCCGCGTCGGAGGCTGCGAGTCGCGCCTCGAGCTCGGCGAAGCGCGCCGCCACCTCGTCGGCATCGGGCAGGCGTTCTCCCGGTCGAGGCTCGAGGTGGGGAAAGGCTCGAGCGTCCGACCGCAGGGCCTCGAGGGAGTCGCCGGGAGCCAGGAGGGGCGCCACGTTCGCCAACTCCTCGGAGCTCAACGGCTCCTCGCCCTCCGCCCGAGGCCGGGACTCCTGCTCGGCGAGGGACCGCGGTTCCTCGTCGAAAGGATTGCGACCCGGCATCCTCAGCACTCCCTCGAGGAGGAGGAAAAGGACCTCTCACCTCCAGCCGCGGCGAGCCGCTCTTTGAGCTGCCTCTTGGCTTGAAAGATGTGTGCCTTCACCGTGTTCACGGAGACGCCAGTACGCTCCGCGATCTCTTTGTATTTCAAGTCCTCGCGAACCCACAGCATGACACACTCACGCATCTTCGGCGGCAGCTCCCCCAGGGCTTCGCGCAGCAGCCTCGACTGCTCGAGCCGGAGCAGCTTCTCGAGGCGATCGAAGTCGCGCGCCAGAGCCCTTTGGCCTGCTTCGCCGCCAACTGCGTCCGAGCCGTCCAACCCGGTCTCGAGCGGAACCTCCACCGCTCTACGCTTGTGTGCCCCCAGATCCCGTCTTCGGTTCAGCAACGTGTTCAGGGCGATGCGGAAGATCCAGGTCTTCACCTGGGCCTCTTGGCGGAAATCTTCCATCCCTTTATAGACACGAACAAACGTGTCTTGGGCGAGCTCGAGGCTCTCCTCGTAGCTGAACCGACGCCGCTGGAAGAACAAGACAACCTGGGGGAAATACTGCCGATAGAGATCCTGGAAGTGCTCCATAGCCACCCTGAGACTCCACTAGTACTCCCGGCGAGCACCCGCTCGCACCCAGAGACGCACTCTCCCCAACCTCGGGAAATGAATGAACGGCCAGCGAGGGAATACCGGACATACTAACATGCAATCCAGATCGATGAACCTGTTACGACATCGGAAAACAAAAGTTCATCGCCTCCTGGTAGGGCGAGTCTGGGGGGCTCAGCTGCGGAGGGAGTTGGGCAGGGCTTGGGCGGCGAGCCCTTCGAACCACTCGAGGCCGAGGCGAAGCTGGCGCTGGTAGAGGCGGGCCTTGCCCACCGGGACCGTGGAGTCCACGCAGAAGCTGAGCGCGTCGCCGCTCGGCAGAGAGTCGACCAGCAGGGTGGCGTCGTCGGCTTCGAGGGTCAGCCGTTCACCCCCTCCGGACCGCACGGCCACATCCAGCGAGGAGGCCAATTGCATCAGCTCCTCCACTCGCCGGCGGGCCAGGCGGATACCGGCGGCGGGGCCCAGCCTTTCCGCCAGCCTCTCGCCGTCGAAAGCATTCACCAGCACGAAGACGGTTCCGGGCTCGAGCTGCACCTCGCGTAGCGCTCGGCTGAGGCTGGTGATGTGGGCGTCTTGCCAGAGCGGCCGCCCGGCCAGGCGCTGGGCGGGGGCCTGGCCCGCGAGAGTGGAGCCGGCGAGGCCTTGGAGCACGGCATCCAGCACGGCGTCCGCGGAGATCGGCTTGGCGATCAATCCCTGCGCGCCGTGGAGTCGGACCCGCTCGCGAATCTCCGCGTCGTCCCGAGTGGCGAGAATCAGGACCGGCACGGAGCGCAGATGCCCCTTCTGGCGCAGGCGGCGACAGAGCTCGAAGCCATCGAGATCCGGCAGCACCAGATCGCAGAGCACCAGGTCCGGCACGCGGCTTTCCACCAGCTCCAACGCTTCCGAGCCGAGGGCGGCCTGGCTGAGCTCGAAGCCCCGCGGGGCCAGGACCCGCACGAGGGCGTTGCGAACCGAGACGTTGTCGTCGACGATCAAGAGGCTCGACACAGGGTTCTCCGGGCTTCGAGCCGGCGCCTGCCGGCCCGGGCCACAGCTCGTTCGCCTCGCCGCACTCTCTGCCGTCGAGTACCGTCGAGGCCCGCAGCTCCCAAGGGGCCGCTCCGACCGTAGCGAGAGCAGCTAACAAGGCGCATTACAATTTCTGCCTGGACAGTCTTCCCCCTCAGCCGAATCCGCTCCTCTAGCGCTTCGCGCGGGACCGCTTGGCCTTGGGCCGGCGCGGGGTCGACCTCGGGGCACGCTCCTCGCCGAGCGCCTTGACGATCTCGTAGTTGATCTCCCCTCCCACCAGGATACTAAAGCCCGTGAGGTAGAACCACAGGAGCAGGATGATCAGCGCGCCGAGCGAGCCGTAGGTCCAGGAGTAGAAATCGAAATGGCTCAGGTAGCTCTTGAAGGCGAAGGTGGAAGCCACCCAGAGCGTCACCGCCACCGCCGCTCCGGGGCTGGTCCAGAACAGCGGCCGGCGAGCCATCGCCGAGGGAGCGAAGTTGTAGATCAGCTCGAAGGCCATCACCACGAAGAGGAGCGCCACCGGCCATTGGAAGAGGCTCCAGGCCGCGAGGAAGACCTGCCCGAAGGCAAAGCGATCCGACAGCAGCTGGGCGATCGCCCCACCCCAGAACATCAGCACCAGGGCCAGGAAGGACAGCAGGGCGAAGGCCAGGGTGAGGGCCAGGGCCACCGCCTGAGCGCGCCAGTAGGGCCGGCGCACCGGCACCTCGTAGGCGGTATCCAGCACTCGGCCTACCGCCACCATCGCCTGGGACGAGGCCCACAGCGAGAACAGCAGGCCCACGCCGAAGTGCAGGCCGCGCTGGTCGATCACCTCGTCGAGAGTCTGGCGCACCAGCTCGAAAGTTCCCTGGCTGGGGATCACGGCGGCCAGATATTCGAAAAGCTCGGCCCGAAGGTCCGCCCGCCCGCCCACCACGTGGGCGAAGATCGAAGTCAGGAACAGCAGCAGCGGGAACAACGAAAGCAGGAAGTAGAACGCCAGTTCGGCCGAGCGGCCGGGGATCTCGTCCTCCAGAAGCTCGCGCCACACCCGCCGCACCAGCTCCCACCAGGAAAGCCCGGCCCGAGTCCAGAGCCCCACCCTCGACTCCGACCGAGCCCCGATGTCGCCCATGGCGGCGTTCCTACCGGAAAGCTGGAACAGAAGCAAGCGCCGTCGCCACCGCCCTTTACTCGAGCCGCTGCAACAGGCTAGATTCAGGCCCACCACAGCGGCCGCCGACATCCGCTCCGACTCACCGAGCAGAACCGTCGCACCTCAGAACCTCGACTCCGGCACAAGAAAACCATGGGACGCATTTTCGAAACCCGCAAGCACACGATGTTCGCCCGCTGGGACCGGATGGCGAAGCAATTCGCCCGGATCGGCAAGGAGATCACCATCGCGGTCAAGGCCGGTGGCCCGGAGCCGGCCGCCAACCCCTTGCTGCGCCGGGTGATCCAGAACGCCCGCGCGATCAACATGCCGAAGGACAAGGTGGAGTCGGCGATCAAGCGGGCCTCGGGCAAGGAAGCCGAGAACTTCGAAGAGATCCTCTACGAAGGCTACGCCCCCCACGGCATCGCCGTGCTGGTGGAGACGGCCACCAACAACACCACCCGAACCGTCTCCAACCTCCGCACCTACTTCAACAAGGGCGGCGGCAACCTCGCCAGCTCCGGCAGCGTGGCCTTCCTGTTCAAGCGCATGGGTGTGTTCCGGCTGAGCCCCGAGGGCATCGATCAGGACGAGCTCGAACTCGAGCTGATCGACCACGGCCTCGAGGAGATGGGCGAGTCCACCGGCGAGAAGGGCGAGCCGCAGCTGGTGCTGCGCTGCGCCTTCGCGGATTTCGGCCAGCTGCAGAAGGCACTCGAGGACCGCAACATCACCCCGCTCTCGGCCGAGTCCGAGTACGTGGCGACCACCGCCACCGAGCTGCCCGAAGACCAGGCCACCGAAGTCCTCAAGCTGATCGACCGGATCGAACAGGACGACGACGTCCAGAAGGTCTTCCACAACCTGGCCTGAGGCGGCGGGGGCGGCTCTGGCTCGAGCTCACTCCTCCAGCCGATCAGCGAACCCGGCCAGCCGCGCGTCGGCCAGGGGCTCGGTGTTGCTCAGGCTGCGGAACCGCGAGGTCAGCTCGAGCAGCTCTGGCTCGGTGAGGGTGAGGCCTGGTGTGAGAGCCGCTTTCTCCTGTCTCCAGGGACGGGACCCCTTTGCAGGGTTGACCACACCGGCCCGAGTGGAGAGCACCTGGCCCAAGCTCGAGGTCAGGGGTTGGAAAATCCAGCCGAGCTCGGGTTCGACTCTGCCATCGCCGACGGGGACGGCAAGCTGGTTCAGCCAGGCCAGCGCGGAGAGGAGGCTCGCCGGCACGCTCCCGACCAGCTCTCTTGCGTACTCTCGGCCCGAGAGCCAGTTACCGAAATCCGCGAAGTCGGCGCCAATAGTAGTGACGCCCCCCGCATGCTGCCAGCTCCTCCCCGAGCTGGTTCGGAGAGCGATCCAACCCGCGGTCCTGCGGTCTCCGCGCCCTTTCTGGAGCTCTCTCAGCCACTTCCGGTAGGCCTCGGCGTTGTCCCTGGAAGGCTGGCCCGTGCCCCACTCGACCTGCAACCAGGCACCCGTTGTGTCGTCCAAGAGTCGATCGGACTTGCGGCCAGTTCGAGCATTGCTCTCATAGGTGATGACCAGCCGACTCCGCTCCTCGGGCAAGGCGAGGAGGAGTCTTGTCACAGACCCTGCCGGGCCACTCTCGAACAGGAGCAAGCCCTTCGCCGGCTCGCCGCCCTCGGGCGGCGCTAGCGTGAACCCGGAGTGGACCTCCAGGGCCCGGTTCCGTTGGCCAGGATCTTCCGTCGGCAGCTCGGAAGCGCAGGCCATGCCCAGCGTGAAGCTGGCCCCGGCCCAGCCGAGTGCGCAGCAGAGCTTCGCTCGCTTCCGATTCACGGCTTCCCTCCAGAAACGCGGGCGTCGTCGAACGGGCACTGCCAGTCTACGGCGCAAAGGGTGCGGCAGGTCAGCCTGGCTGCGTCCGCTTCGCCCATTGCCTCCGGCCCACCCTGGCAGAGGGTGTAAGAGTAGATAGCGTCACAACACTCGCCGCAGGCCGAGCACTTCTGGGCGACCGAGACACTTCCGAGTTGGATCGTGCAGGCCTCGGCGACGGACCACGAGCCCGAAGCTCTCCGCGTCGTCTTGAGCAGTTTCAAGCAAGTGGTCGGCCTCGCCGCTCCGTAGATCGGCTGGCTGCGGGTGTCGCAGGAGAGGTCCACCCTCGGGGCGCTGCCTTCGAAGAGCAGATCGGCGCTGGCCGGCGCCGAGGCGGAGACCTGCCGGCCATTCCAGCTGAAAGGCGCCGGCACGGTGAGGCGGAGCGGCGGGGTGGAGTACGGGCCCATCTCTCCGCTGCAGGTGCTGTAGGTGAGGCAGGCTTGCATGGCCACGGTTTGCCCCGGCAAGAAGCTGGGAGCCGCCGGCACCACTTCGCCGTCCGGCAGCTGCCAGCAACAGCCGAAGCAATTGAACCCGAAATGGTCCTCGCCGTCGAGTCGCCTCGCTTCGGTGCGGGCGATCAAGCTGCGCGAGCCGCCGAGAACGGTCCAATGCAGGAAGCCCTGGGGTATCTGGGGGTCGAGCGTACGGCCGAGCAGGTCTGGCTCCCCGGCAAGCGCCATGGCGCCGAGGTCGAGCCGCCGTGCACCGCCCGCCGGCACCAGAAACGGGCCGTAGGCGTAGGTGCCGCCGTTCCAGCTGATCTGCACCGCCACTTCGGAGGCTTCCTCGCCCAGGTTGACCAACTGGGTGATCACCTCGTGTCGAGCCAGGTCGGGAATGGGGTAGGAGCCTCCGGCATGTGCGTCGCGAGCGGGAAACCAAGGCAACTCCAGCATGGCCCCATCGGGGCTCATCGCCCAGCCGCTCGCCACCGAGACCGGCCAGCCCGTGAGGCGCAGGCGCCGTGGAAGCTGCCGCAAGTCCGTTCCCGCCCCCGCAGCCAATTTGCCGAGGTCGAAGACGGCCGTCTCGTTCGAGCCGGCGCGAGCGACCTCGGTGGCCAGAGTCTGGCCCGTGGTGGCGTCCAGAAGCTCGAGCTGCATCCGGGTCGGCCGGCCCCGGGTTGAAGGCCAGAACGGAGCCGGAGTCCACGCTCGCCAGGGGAAGAGACTCCCAGCGGGACTCGCCCGGCTCGGCCAGCGCTTCCCAGGGCAGGCGAGCCAGGAAGCCAGCGCCTTCCAGCAGGCCCTCGGCCAAGACGCCCCTGCTCTCGGGTGGAACTTCGATTCTCAGCCAGCCGGAGGCCAGGGGCGAGGCGTAGCGACCGGAATGGTGCGGCGCCAGCTCGAGCAGCCGCCGACTGCGCACCTCTGCGCCCTGCCCCTCCGTCAGGGTCAGGCGCAGAGGCTGCTCTCCCGGATTCAGGAACCGAAACAGCGCCCTCGCTGAGACTGGCCCGGGCCGGTTCAGGCGCTGCCAGAAGGAGATCCAGGCTCCCTGCAGGGCGTCGCCCGCCGTCCTCATCGGCAGCTCCTGCTGCTGGAATCCACGAGACCGTACCAGCCAGCCCTGCACGCTCTCGTCATCGCCGAGAAAGCCCACCGAGAGGCTGCCCTGGGCGAACTCCAGCGGTGCCGAGCCGAGCGCCGACTTGAGGGAGAGGACTCGGTGCTGCGCTGCGGGTAAGAGCAGGCTCCCCAGCGCCCACCGAGCGCCGCTCGAGGACACGGCCTGGAGGTCCAAGTCCAGCGGATAGCCCGCCGTGTTGAGCAGGTAGACGTCACTCTGATCGCCGTTCTTGAGGGAATAGGAGAGAGCCACGAGCTCGGTCGGCCGGGCCTGCGCCCGGCGGGCCTCGAGCAGCGCGGCCGCTTCCTGCCGCACTACCGACTGCGCGAAAGCGGCCGGCGCGAGGAGAGGCGACCCGGCCACCATCCCTGCCGCTGTCAGCACCAACGGCCAAAGGCCGCCGAGCCCGCGACTGCGGTAGCGATTTCTCGAACCTCCCATCGCACTATTCTTCGGGCGACTCGGATTCTCGAGTGGGTGCCGGCGGCAGATTCATCATCACCCCTCTTGCCGAAATACCTCTATGTTATCGAGTGCCAGAACTCGAGGAGGGAGTGACAAGTTTCTGCGATATTTCCTTGTTTCGAGCTGCTGATAGCTAGAAACATCCCCTGGACGGAGCAGGGGCAGGGCGTCTGGGAGCCCTGAGATCGGCCCTCGTGGCCGCGAGGCTTGTGGGCGAGAGAGCCTGGCTTCCTGCTCCGCGCGGGCGCTAAGCCCCGTCGTCCGCTGCCCAGCTCGAGTGGAAGCCGGCCGGGATGGCGTGCGGCAGGTGAAGCCGGGCCACAGGGCCGGGGCTGAAGTCGAAGGCATCGAAGAGCAGGAATTGGGTCTCCGGCCTGGCCGGATCGATCTCTTGGCACACCACCCAGCCGCCCTCCTCGCTCGCCGGATCCGGCAGGAACACCGGCTCTCCACCCAGGTAGCAGCCCGGACGGGCGTGGTACACCTCCGCCGCCCGGCCCTCGCTCCAGCACAGCCGAGCCAGCTGATCGAAGAACTTCCGGCCCGGCTGGTGCGAATGGCTGATGCCCAGCACCCAGGTGTGGTCCAGGGGGTGGCAGGCCTTGCGGGGATCCCAGGCCGGGAAGTCCGGGGTGCGGTCGTAGCTGAGCTCGCTACGGCCCAGCAAGGCCCAGCTCCGCCGGTCGAGGCGCAAGCGCACCGGTCGGCCTGGCAGGACCTCGGTGAAGAGGTCCGGGATCACCTGATACTGGTCGTAGACCGGGCGATCGAGCTCCACCAGATCCACCCACAGCTCCTCCCCCACCTCGCAGCAATTGCCCAGATGCAGGCAGTAGCGACCCTCGAACGGCAACGAGGCCACTTCCTGGCCGCTCTCCCGATCCACCACCATCAGCACCGAGCCCAGCTCGGGCCGCCAGGAGAGGCAGTCCATCACGCTCCTGCCCTCGCCCAGGAGGCCCGACATGTCGAGCAAGTGGGGCGAGAGGTAGAACACTGCGTAGGTGGGCGAGAGGCCGAAATCGTGCACCGAGCAGGGGAACGGCAAGGGCACCCGGCGGCGGTCGTGGAGGGCGCCGTCGCGAAAGCGGTAGAAATTGAGCGCCGGCTGCTGGGCCGAGTAGGAGATGCCGAAGTTCAGCATCTCGCCGGTTTCTCGATCGAAGCTGGCGTGGGCGGAGAGGGGGCTCACTTCGTTGAGTCGACCGTCGAAGCGCTCCTCGCCCAGAGTCTCGAGCGTTTCCGGATCGAGGGACCATGGCAGGCCCTGCTCGCCGAAGGCTAGGAGCTTGCCTTCCCAGCGGTAGACGCTGACGTTCACCGGCGAGGCCAGGCTGGCCCCGCGGCGTAGGCGGTCGCCCCGGAAGCTGGTGCCGAAGGTGCGGAAGAGGGCCTCGCCGGCCGCTTCTTCTGCCACCAACTTGTGGCTCTGCACGTAGCGGTGGGTGGCCATCACCCGGCCGCCCTCGAAGGCCAGGCGGCTCACCAGGCCGTCGCCGTCCAGCCAATGCCGGTAATGGAGCGAGCCGCGGCGGAAGCGCGCCGGGCCGTTCAAGTAGTAGCTGCCGGCCAGGCGCTCCGGGATCCGGCCTTCCACCACCGGAGCGAAGCGGCCTTCCACCGGCTCGAGAGTGAACAGGCGTTCTAGAAGCGGGGCGTGATCACGGCTCATGGCAGAACCTCAACCTCTTCTCTCGACGTTGCCGCAGCGGGCAGCCGCCGAGTGGGGAATCGCTCGATGATCGCCGGATCGAAGCTCCAGCGGTGCCGCTCGGGGCCGAGGCGGGCAGCCTCCCAACGCCGGGCCATTTCTTCGGGATCGAAGCGCAGGGCGGCGGGGTCGATCCCTGCCACGAAGGCGGCGCTCTCGAGCACTCGGGGCTCGTCGAGCACCACCGAGGCGATGCGGGCATAGAGGAAGCGGGCCAGCTCGTCCAGGTTCTCGAGCTGCTCGGCAAGCACCTTGCGGGCCTCCTCTACCTCGATGCCGATCTGGTAGAAGGTGGTGCGCGCCCGCGCCAGTGGCCCGAGATCGTTGAAATCGAAGTGGATCGGCTCCTCGGGCAGGCCGATCCGCGGCTTCTTCCACTGGTAGTACGCGGACAGCAGCTTCTGCAGGCCGTGGTTGATCGGCCCCAAGCGGGAGAAGGCGCGCAGATGGGTGGCGATGAAGCGGCGGTCGGTGAACAGATCGTTGATGAAGGGGAAAACGTAGAACACAAAGTACACCGCGAGCTCCCAGGTGTACTTGAGGAAGAAAGCCTCCGGATCCCCCAGCACGTCGTAGCTGTAGACGTAAGACGGCAAGTAGGCGCCGTACACCGCCCGTTGGAGCTGCTCGTAGGCGCGAACCTTGGCTGCGAGCTCCGTGGGATCCTCGGTCTCGATCGCGTCGACCACCAGAGTGTTGTAGATGGCGATCAGGTCGCTTCCCGGGCTGTAGAGAGGGTCGGTGAAGCGACCGGCCTCGCCGGTCATCGCCCAGCGCTCGGCCGAGAGCGTCTCGCCGCAATCGTGGGCATAGGAGCGATAGCCGCTGGCATCGAGCACCTTGCGGTGGCGCAGCTCCCGTGCCAGAAAGGGGAAGCGCTCGATGACCCACTCGCTCGCCTTCTCTGGCTTGTTGATCTCCTCGAGGTCCACCACGGCACGGTCGTAAACCAACCCCAGGCTGGTCTTGCCGTGGAGCGGGATCACCCAGAACCAGAACCCCTCGCCCACGAAGTGATTGGTGGCGAGCCAGCTGGGCAAATGGCCGAGCGTTCGGCGAGAAGGGTCGAGACGCCGCTCGCGGCCGCTCCTCGAGCTGAGCTTCTCGATGTCGATCAGCCCTTCCACCCACCAAAAGTAGGTGCCGTGGCGGATCGGGCTCGGGCGCAGGAGCTGGCGCCGCTTGGCGAACAGCCGGTTCCGGCCGGAGGTATCCACCACCCAGCCCGCCTGCACTTCCTGGGCGCCCCCGGCCGTGGTGAAGCGAACCCGATGGTCCGCCGCGCCGGTGCCCAGCTCGACGTCTCCCACGTTCGCTCCCAGCACGGCTCGGAATCGCGGCTCGGCCGAGCAGAGGCGGAAAAGCTCGCCCTCGAGCACGTTGCGATCCACCTGATAGCTGGCCACGTTGGAGAAGTCACGGATGAAGCCCTGCGAGACGTCCTCGAAGCCCTGGTTGCTGCGGCCGGCGCTCGGCCAGTAGAAGCGCAGGTTGTACTTCAGATAGTGGCAGTTCATGAGGTGCTCTTCGAGCTCGAGCACCCGCGAGAAGTAGTAGCCCGCGAGCTGCACGGTGGACTCGCCCACCTTCTGCCGCTTCGGGGGCAGCTCCGGCAACCTCTCGAGGAGCAGCACCGTGCGTTGCGTAGAGAGCAGGAGCTGGCGCGCGAGGCTGAGGCCGGCGAGGCCTCCACCCACAATCACCACATCGAATCGGGCCGGATCGTCACTTCTCATGGATTTCTGCTCCTCATGACTCTGCGATCACCAAAGCGTAGTGCTGGCCGTCGGCGCTGGAGGCATGAATCAGCCCCACCCGAAGACGCAGTTCCCTGGCTTCGCCGCTCCAGGCGAGAGGCGGCCAACCCTCTTCCAGGCGCTCGAGGCCGCGGGTTCCGGGCAGCCGGCGGGTCTCGAGGGCCGCCACCAGCGCCGCGGCCAGAAGGGCCCCTGAGGCACCGAGAGCCTCGCCCAACGAGCCCTTGAGCGCCGCCACCGGCACCTCGGGAAGCCGCGCTCCGAACACCTGGGCGAGGGCGAGGGCTTCCTGGAGGTCGCCGTCCAGGCTGCCGTTGGCCGAGGCGAGAACGGCGTCCACCGCTTCGACGCCGAGGCCGGCCGTGGCTAGGGCTCCCTCCATGGCTCGGGCCGCCGCAGCGGCTGCGCGGCGGCTCTCAGCGCCTTGGCTGGCATCGAAGCTCGAGGCCCAGCCAACTAGGCGGGCCCGCACCCGGGCTCCCCGGGCGCGAGCAGCCGCTCGGCCAGCGCC
>CALMKX010000057.1 GCA_937867335.1 uncultured Acidobacteriota bacterium | reverse complement strand
CGGCCGCCTGGCCGCCCAGCGTTTCGCCGCCCACGGCGTGGAAGCCCTGTTCGCGGCCGAGCCGCCCGGCGCCGCCCGCCTCGCTCTGGACGAGCCGAGCGGCTGAGGAGCCCAAGGAGCCGAGCCCTGTTCTTCCTGACCAACGGCGACGAAGCCGCGAAGGCGCTGCGCGGCGCCTTCCCCGGCGTGGAGGCGCTGCCCTGGCGCGACGTGCTGCACGAGGGGCCGGTGCCCGCCGGCCTCACCCTGGGCGAGCTGCGCAGCGTGAGGGCCCGCTTCCTCGCCCGCCAGAGTTGGGGCGAGCTCGGTGCCCTGACGGCGGAGCTCGCCGATCGCGACGCCACCCTCGAGGACGCCCTCGAGGAGGACGAGCTGGTGCTGTGGTTCGAGGAAGATCTCTACGACCAGCTGCAGCTGCTCCAGGTGCTGGACTTCTGCGCCCAGCGCGAGCGCCGGCCGGTGCTTTCGCGGATCGAAGCCGCCACGCTCGGCTCGCTCGCGGCCGAGGAGACCCGGCGGCTGTTCGGCGCGCGCCAGGCGGTCTCCGCCGCAGAGCTCGAGCTGGCGGAGGCGGCCTGGGCCGCTTTCCGCTCACCCGATCCGCGGGACCTCCTGCCGTTCGCTCGGCTGGGTGCGGCACCGCTACCCTGTCTCCCGGCGGCCCTGGCCCGCCACCTCGAGGAGCTGCCGGACCTGCGAAGCGGCCTCTCGCGCTCGGAGCGGCAGGCCTTGGAGGCCTTCGAGGGAGGTGCCAGCCTCGTGGCAGATGCCTTCAGGGCCGCCCACCACCACCGTGAGGAGCGGGTTTTTCTGGGTGATACCGTGTTCGGCGCTTACCTCGATCGCCTGGCGAGCCCGCCCTGGCCTCTCCTCGAGCGAGCGGACGGCGGGCCCTGGAGGCGCTCGGGCGAGCTCGGCCAGGCCTTCTTCTCCCTCGAGCTCCGGCTGAGCGGGTATGGCAGGGAAGTGCTCGCGGGGCGTTGGGGGTGGCTCGAGCGGCAACCGATCGACCGGTGGCTGGGCGGGGTGCACCTGCGCGTCGGCGAACCTCCGTGGCGTTGGGATCCCGCTCAGCGAGAAGTGGTGTCGGCGGCCGGCTGAGAACCGCAACACCCTCGCGAGCGCGCTGCTCGCTGTACTTCTAAATGATTTTCCATATTGCAAACTGGCATAGTCGCGAGTAGAATTCCTCCAGCGTTTGCCTCGTCACGTCGCTTCCGGACCATCTCAGGGTTCCTCTGAGACCACGATGGTCGTGTGCCCAGGGGAGCCCTCATCGACCTCGGGTCGCAGAGGAGACACCTATGCGCAGGAATTGGATCTTGGGAGTGCTCGCCTTGCTGGTGGTGGCCGTTCCGGCTCTCGCCGCGGACCCGGTGATTTTCAAGGGGATCGACCCCTGGTGGACCACCCCCAACGGCGCCTCCTTCTCGGATTTCAAGAGCAACCCCATTCCAGCCGGCTTCTTCTGCCAGGGCTCGGAGCCGTTCACCGGCCGAGTGCATTTCCGCGGCCGGCCGCTGGCGATCGCCGAGCAGGGTCGGCTCAAGGGGGTGGATACCATCGTCGAGCGGCTGGACGACGCGGTGTTCGACGCCCAGGGCGTGGCGCTCACGCGGGTGAAGGTGCGGGCGCTCTCGCTGGTGTCGGTGGAGCCGATCAAGACGCGTTGCGGCTCTTTCCAGGTGTACATGACCCTCGCCGGGGAGCAGCGGGTGACCACCATGCGCATCGTGCGCGAGAGCGACACCGGTGGCCGCTTCTTCGCCCCGATCGCCGTCGACGCCCGCTTCACCTTCCAGCCCGTGGGCAGCACTGCGGTCCTGCCGAGGGAGTTCCGCGCCAGCGTCAACTTCCCGGCCCTCGGCAATGCCCCATGGGCCTCGCCGGTGGCGAAGGTGGGAGCCGCGGCCTCTGGGCCCCTGACGGTGGACACCAACGGCGACCGCAAGCCCGATACACAGGTCGCGGGAACCTCGAACTTCCTGGCCGGCGCCACCGTGGACCCGCTGAGGAACTATCCACTGTGCGACACGGTCTGCCACTGCGACAGCTGGGATGGCAGCTGCCAGTACCACCTACACTGCACCCAGAACTGCTACGGCGGGTGCGAATGCCCGATCCTGGCTGAGTAGCCGCCGTCCGGCCTCAGGGCACGAGTAGTACCACCGACGTCTTCCGGGGCAAGCTCGAGGGCCTGCCCCGGCTCTCAGCCTCTTTCAAGCGAGTCCTGAATCGCCTATACTGGAGCGGCTTTTTCCAGGAGGCCGCTATGCGCCGCTGGTTCTTTGTAGCTTTGTTGTCTTGGTGTGTATCCGATGCCCAGCCGGGGCAGCTGGCCCTGGCCCAAGGTTCAGAGAGCGTCTTTCGCGACGGCTTCGAGTCCGGCGACAGCTGCTACTGGGCCACGCCGCTGGGGGAATGCCAGGCGCCGCTGGTGTTCGTCTCGCGGCAGATCCCGCCGAACGGCAGCATCTATTGGAGCGTGCCCAATGCCATGCCCGGAGTGGGCGAGCACGGGCGCTTCCGGGTGGCCGCACCCGGCAAGCTCCTGGTGCGAGAGCCGAACGGCACGCTGCGCACCCTGGTGGACGGCGCTCATCCCACCGCCGCCAGCCTCAACCTGATCGACGTCAACGCCCCGGACGTCTCCTGGGACGGCCAGGAGATCGTCTTCGCCGGGCTGCCGACCGGCCAGTACGATCTCGGGCCGAACGCCAATCCGGGAGCCTGGCGCCTCTACGTGATCCAGGCGGACGGCACCGGCCTCCACCAGCTCACCTTCTCGGACCAAGACCAGGACGGTCTCGACTTCACCCAGTTCGGCGAAGCCGGGCCGAGCATGCGCCCCTACGACGACACCGACCCGGCCTGGCTACCGGACGGCAGGGTGGTGTTCTCCTCCACGCGCTGGCCCTCGCGGGCCCACTACAGCGGCGTGCGCACCAGCAACCTCTACGTGGTGAGCGCGGACGGCACGGGCCTGCACCGCATCACCGCCGAGCGCAACGGCGCCGACCGGCCGCTGGTCGACCCGCTGACCGGCAAAGTGGTGTTCGCCCGCTGGTGGCGCAACAACCGCATGGCCTACGACAGCTACGCCGTGGTGCCGGACCCGAACGGCGGTTACATCGAGAACCTGGGGCTCACCACCGTGGGTTCGCACAGCGTCGGCGGACCGGGAGCCCTGGAGCGGAATTTCTGGCAGATCGCCAGCATCAACCCGGATGGCACTCACCTCGGCCAGTGGTCCGGCTTCTTCCGCAACCAGAGCGACAGCCACTTCTACGGCGGCGCCTTCGCCCCGAACGGCGACCTCTACGCCAACTTCTTCCCGATGACCAACATGACCGAGGCCTCCGGCTTCGGCGGCATCCGCCTCCATCACCGGGGGCCGGGGCCGTACCAGCCGATCCTCGGCATCACCAACCAGGGCACCAATTACGTCCACCCCTCCAACCCCACCTCCTTCGGCATCCTGGTGGGCAACTACGCCGCGGAACCGACGGTGCTGCCGGACGGGCGGCTGGTGGTCTCCTGGGCGGCGGACGTGTTCCAGGACTACGGCCTCTACACCGTGAACGCGGACGGCAGCGGGCTCACGCCGCTTTACGATCACGCCGGCACTTCCGAGCTGCGGGCGCGGGTGCTCAAGGCGCGGCCGCGGCCGCCCATCCTGGCGGACGTCGCCACCTCGGTGCCGAGCTTGCTGCCTCCGGACGCCGACGGCCCCTACGACGTCGACGGCACCTTCACTTTCGACGCTCTGAACGTCTACGCCAACGGCCCGGTGGACTTCGACATCGTCGATGCCCCGCCGGTGGGCTCGGCGGCCACCATCCGCTTCTTCCTCGACCACCAGCGCACCAGCCCGGGCTCGTTCCCGCACTTGGACTGGCCGATCCTGCTGAACGAGCTGCCGGTGGCGCCGGACGGCTCGGTGATGGCACTCGCTCCCGCTCATGTGCCGCTCTTCGAGCAGCTGCGCACGGCGGGCGGTACCGTTCCGCTCACCGGCAGCAGCGGCGCCGCTCACGTGGCGGGAATGAACTACGGCCGGGCCGGCACGGTGGCGAGCTGCGTGGGCTGCCATGCCGGCCACACCATGATTCCGCCGCCGCCGAGCCGCCAGGCGGCGCTGTGGAGCAACCTGGCGCCGGGAGCGGCGGTGAGCGTCTCCTCCACCCGCGACGTCAACCAGAACCGCGGCGTGGTGGACCGCAAGGTGCTCCACGGCGAGATCTGGCGCTACTGGAACTCGGCCCCCGGCCAAGGGGCCAACGGCCAGTGGGTGCGGCTCACCTTCCCGGCGCCGGTGCGGGTGCGCACGGTCCGGCTCTACAACCCCCGGCAGGGGGATGAAGCGAACTCCACGCTGCAGGTGCACGCTGCCACGGTGCGGCTGTTCTCGGATGCCGGCGGCACCCAGCAAGTGGCCACCCAGGCGGTGAATCAGGACCTCGCGGTCTCGGGCACCCCGGTGCCGTTCGCCGACGTGCTGGCGCGGGTGGTGGAGGTGCGGGTGGACAACATCACCGGTACCTTCTACGGCATGGCGATCGCCAGTGTGGCCGAGGTGGAAGTGATCGCCAAGGGCGAGTAGCGGGGCGGCTGCCGCCCCAGCCCTCAACCCAACTTGAAGCGCCCGGCCTTGAGTTCGTAGCGGGGCAGGCTGCCGGCGGGCACGAGCTCCACCCGGGGGCGCAGGCTCAGGCCGCGGTGCAGCTCGGCGGCCAGGGCTGCGGCCACCCTCTCCTCTTCCGCTACCGAGCCCGCCACTTCGATGCGCACCAGGAGCTGAGCGAGCTCCCCCTCGCGTACCACCTCGGCCTCGAACTCGCCGATCTCGGCGAAGCCCCGCACCAGGTTCTCGATGGCGCTGGGGAAGACGTTCACTCCCCGCACCACCACCATGCCGTCCACCCGGCCGATCACGCCGCCGCGCAGATAGGCCCCCGGAAGTCCGCACGGGCAGGGCCCTTCGCCCACCGCCACGCGATCTCCCGTGCGGTAGCGCAGCACCGGGCTCGCCCAGCGCCCGGGGTTGCTGAGCACCAGCTCGCCGGCTTCACCGAGGGCGTGTTCCAGGAGCCGCGCCTCGGAGCTCCCGGCCGGCAGGAGCTCGGCCACGAAGCTCTCGAGGATGTGCAGGTGATCCTGATAGCCGCAGCCGACACCCCAGGGCCCCACCTCGGTGGCGCCCACGTGGTCCACCGCCCGAGCCCCCCAGGCCGCCTCGAGCCGGGCCTTCACATTGGGCACGCTCGCCCCCGGCTCTCCGGCATGGAGGGTGAGGCGGATCGGGCCGGAGGCGAGGTCCATCCCTCTCTCTCGAGCGGCCTCGGCCAGGTGCAGGGCATAGGTGGGCGTCGCCACCAGCACCGTGGCTGCGGTGGTTTCGAGCAGCTCGAGGCGCTGCAGGGTGGAGAGGCCGCCGCCGGGCAGAGCCATCGCCCCCAGCCGGGCCGCGGCCTCGAAGGCGCTCCAGAAGCCGATGAACGGGCCGAAGGAGAAGGGGAAGAACACCCGATCGTCCGCTCGCACCCCGGCCCGCAGGTAGATCTCCTGCCAGCAATCGAGCCACCAGGCCCAGGTTTCGGGAGTGTCCAGCCAGTAGAGGGGCTGGCCGCTGGTGCCCGAGGTGCGATGGAGGCGAGTGAAGCGCTCGAGGGGCACGGTGCGGTTCGAGCCGAAGGGCGGATGCCCCTGCTGGTCTGCCACCAGCTCGGCCTTGGTCAAGAACGGCAGCCGCGCGAGCAAGGCCTCGGGCGAGAGCCCACGGAGCGCGGGGAGATCCCGGTACTTCCGCTGGTAGAAGGGGTTGGCGTCGAGGAGCTGGGCGACCAGCGCCGGCAAGCGCTCGAGTGCCCCGGCAGCAGCCTCGCGCCTCACGCGCCGGGGCTCTCTTCCGCCTGGGCGAGCAGGCCCTCTTCCGCCAAGAAGGCTCGAATGCGGCGGGCGAGCTCGTCCCGCACGGTGCGGAAGCGCTCGAGAGCCGCTTCGGGAGACGCGGCGGGGCCGGCCGGGTCCGGCAGGGGCCAGTGGAGCCGCCGGGCCGGGCCGAGGTAGACGGGGCAGACCTCCTCGGCGCAGAGGGTGATCACGGTGGCGACGGTCGCCGGGTCGATCTCCGCCACCGACTTCGAGCGCTGGCCGGCGGCATCCAGGCCCAGCTCGGCCAGCACGGCCAAGGCCAGGGGATTCACGCGGGAAGGCATCGAGCCGGCGCTCTGCACCGAAAGCTCCGGCACGGCGAGCTTCCGGGCGAGGGCCTCGGCCATCTGGCTGCGGGCCGAGTTGGCCACGCAGAGGAAGAGCAGCCCGCCTTTCGCTCCCTCGCTCATCGCACTCCCAGCTCGGCGAGCAAGCCGCGGGCGCGCTCGCCTTCGAGGGTCTCGAGGTACCACAGCAGGAAGCGCACGTCGGCGGTGATGTTGCGGGCCACGGCCGGGTTGTAGCCGAAGTCGTTGGCCACGTTCTCCCACACGCGGTCGAAGTTCACACCCACCAGCTCGCCGCGGGCGTTGAGCACGGGGCTGCCGGAGTTGCCGCCGGTGGTGTCGGCGCTGGCCAGGAAGCACAGCGGCAGGTCGTGGAGAGTCGGGTCCGCCCAGCGGCTGGAGGCGGCGGTGGCAGCGGCGGCCCGCACTGCCTCGGGGGCGTTGAAGGGCTCCTCGCCGGTGTGCTTCTCGACCAGCCCGAAGAGGGTGGTCTGGGGCTTCATCCAGACCCCGTCTCTCGGGCTGTAGCCGCCCACATGGCCGAAGCTCACGCGGAAAGTGCTGTTGGCGTCGAAGGCCACGGGGCCGTCGTTGACGGCGGCCTGGGCCCGCCACCAGAGCGGGCGCAGGCGAGAGAGGGCGCCCTTCCAGGCCTTGTCCTGGCGCTCGAAGGCGAGGATCTCCTGGTTGAAGGCGAAGCCGAGTTCGAGCAGCGGGTCCTTGCGGGCGTGCAGCTGGCTCACGGTCTCGCCGAACATCGCCTCGCGGCTCGGAAGGTCAAGCACTCGGGTGGCGGCGAGCGCCGCCTTCACCTTCGAGGCGATCTTGTCGAGGGTGGGGTCCGGGCCGAGGAAGGAGTCGGAGGCGGTGCTGCGCTGGCTGGCCGGCAGGTTCTCGAAGCGGTGCAGCAGATCCACCATCAGCTGCACTTCGGTGGCCGGGTGGAGCCGCTTCTGGTCGCGCCGGAGCTCGTCGAGCAGGCGGTTCCGGTTGCGCTCCTGGTAGTCCTCCTCGCGCTCGAGGTCCGGCTTCTCTCGCTCGAGGGCCCAGCGGCTGAGGGTGATGGCGAGGGCCAGGGGGCGAGCACCGCTCTTGGTCTCGCGCAGCAGGAAGTCGTGGTCCCAGGTGGCCATACGCGCCGCGTGCCGCTCGCCGATCTCGCGATAGGCAGCCACCGCGAGCTCGAGCTCGGGCCGCGAGGCGGCGGCTTCGCGTACGGCTTCGTCTGCGGCGCGCTGGTGGGCGAGGATCTGTCCGCGGGCGATGCCGGCCACTTGCCCACGGGCGTTCTTCTCGCGGTTGGCGAGGGATTTGGCGCGGTCGGCCAGAGCGATCGAGGCTTCTCGATCGGCGGCCATGGCGGCGTCCATCAGGTCGAGCCAGCGCCGGTAGAGAGCGGCCCGGGCCGGGAAGTAGCGCTCGGCCACCTCGGCCATCTCGGGCGCGGTCATGCCACGCACGGTGTAGCCCGGGAAACCCGCCACCATCACCAGGTCGCCGTCGCGCACGCCGGAGAGGGAGATCGGGAAGAACCGCGAGGGGTGATAGGGCTGGTTCTCGGCGGCGTGGGGGGCCGGGTTCTTGCCGTCGGCGGCCCACACTCGGGCGAGGGCGAAGTCCGCGGTGTGGCGCGGCCAGGACCAGTTGTCCACCTCGCCGCCGTACTCGCCGAGAGCGCGAGGCGGCGCCCAGACCAGGCGCACGTCCGAGAACTCGAGGGCTTCGATCAGCTCGTAGCGCACGCCATCGTTGTAGACCGCCACCTGGCAACGGCGGAAGGGCTGAGCTTCGCAGGCGGCCACGAGCTCTTTCTTCTTGCGGTCGATCGCCTGGAAGCGGGCGAAGTCGTCGGCCGCGCCGGCCGCCGCCTTTTCGATCTCGGCGGTGACGTCGGTGAGCTTGTGCGGCACGGTGACGCGGACGCCGGTTCCGGGCAGCTCTTCCTCACGGCTCTTGGCGAGGAAGCCGTCGTGGATCAGGTCCCGAGCCGGCGTGGCATGTTCCTGGAGGATCGAAAACACACAGTGGTGGTTGGTCACCAGCAAGCCGTCCGGGGAGATGAAGCCGGCCGAGCAGCCGGAGATCTGCACGGCGGCTTCGAGCAGGCCACCGCCCTCGGGGCGCCAGAGCTCGGTGGGCGGCACCTGGAGGCCCCAGGAGGCGAGGCGTGCGAGGTCGATCTCGAGGATCTGCTGGGGAGTCCACTTTCCGGGTTCGGCGGGGGAAGGGGAGGTGCTCATCAGGGTCAAGGTGGCAAGCAGGAGGAATCGGTTCATGGGAGGTCCTGGACGGGCTCGCTCGAGGCGGGCGGGCATTGGTTGCCGGCATCATCGCTCATTCGGCGGGGGATCCCATAATGCCACCTCGGCTAGGCTCTTGCGGGCGATGTCCGGCACTTCGCAGCCGGGGGCCGGATAGCCGATCGGAAAGAGGATCAGCGGCTTCTCGTTGGCCGGGCGGCCGAGGATCTCCGAGAGGAAAGCCATCGGGCTGGGGGTGTGGGTGAGGGTGGCGAGGCCCATGTGGTGGAGGGCGGCCACGAAGAGGCCGCAGGCGATACCGGTGCTTTCGGTGGGGTAGTAGTTCTTGCGCCGAGAGCCATCCGGATGGAAGCTCCAGCGTTCTTCGAAGACCACCACGATCCAGGGCACGATCTCGAGGTAGGGCTTTTCCCAACCGGTGCCGAGGGGGGCCAGGGCCTCGAGCCAGTCGGCCGGCATGCGGCCCCCGAGGTAACTCTGGCGTTCTTCCTCTTCGGCGGCCAAGCGGATGCGGCGCTTGGTTTCGGGATGGGAGACGGCGACGAATTTCCACGGCTGGCGATGGGCACCGGACGGCGCCGTCGAGGCGGTGGCGATCGCCAGCTCGATCGCCTCGCGCGGCACCGGTTCGGGCGAGAAGCTGCGCACGCTGCGCCTGCGGTCGAGCTCGGCGTAGAAGTGGCGGGCCCGCCGCAGCATCTCTTCCGGCGGCTGGCGCTCGAACTCGAGGGGGCGGAAGCGGGGCGGGGCGGGGGCCGAGGCAGGCTTGCTCATGGTGCCGGAATGTTCTCCCGAAACGAAAAAGCGCCACCAGGCTCGAGCCTGGCGGCGCCGTGGCAGTGCTTCGAAGTCGCGAGCGCGGTGGCGGCGGCCGCTGCGACCCTTGGCCTTGCTACTTGCCCTTGCGCGCGAGCTCGTCGTCGATGATCTTGGCGAAGTCCTCGAAGGGAGCCGCGCCGGCCACCATGCGGCCGTTGATGAAGAGGGCGGGGGTTCCCGAGACGCCCACGGCGGAGCCGGCCTCGATCTCGTCCTGCACCTTCTTGGTGTACTTGCCGGAGTCCAGGCAGTTGTCGAACTTGGCCTGGTCCATGCCCAGGGTGGTGGCGCGGCCCTTCAGCTGAGCCACCGAGAGCTCCTTCTGGTTGCCGAACATCGAGTCGTGCATCTCCCAGAACTTGCCCTGCTCGTGGGCGCACAGCGAAGCCTCGGCGGCCTTGCGGGCGTTGGGGTGCATGTCGAGGGGGAACTGGCGGAAGGCCAGGCGGATCTTGTCGCCGTAGGTCTCTTCGATCTTCTTGATGGTGGGCACCACGCGGCTGCAGAAGGGGCACTCGAAGTCGGAGAACTCGACGATGGTCACCGGGGCGTTGGCCGGGCCCTTCACCGGGGCGTCGGCCACTTCGACGTGCTCGCGGGGCGGCTCGAGGAGGATCTTGACGTTGTGGGCTTTGCGCAGGTCGGCGATGAACTTCTGGCGGGTCTCACCGGAGCGCTGCTGGCCGAGGAAGGCCTTGATGCGGTCGGCTACCTGCTCTTTGGGCACGTTGATGCGCGCCTTGTTCTGCTCGTACCAGGTGTCGACCTCGGCGTCGGTGACGGTGGCGATCTTGGAGTCCACTTCGTTCTTGATCAGGTCTTCTTTGCTGATGCCGCGCTTGGCCGCTTCGGCTTCGATCAGCTTGTCTTCGATCAGCTGGTTCAGGGCGCCGTCGAGGATCTGCTGGCGCTGGCTCTCGAGCTGCTTGAGCTCGCGGGAGGCTTTCTTCTCGAGGTCGGCCATGGTGACGGCCTTGCCGTCGATTTCGGCCACCGAGGAGTTGTCGGCGGGCTTGGCCATGGCAGCCTTGGCGCCGGCATCTTCGGCGGAGCAGGCGGGCAGGGTGCCGAGGCCGAGGGCCAGAATGGCACCGGCCCAGAGGCCGCGCGACACGGACTTCGAAGACTGGACGGACTTCATAATCGGGTAACTCCTTCTTGGTGGTTCGCTGGTTTCAGATCGCCAATGTTGCAAGAAAGCACCATTGTAAGGGCACACTCGGCCGCCGGGGAAGACGATCAGCAAATCTTATGCCCCTCTGCAGGAGGGTGGGATGGGCCGTTTCAGGATGCCCCCGGTCCGAGGTGCCGAACGATCAATCCTTCGAGGATTCGCTCGGGGCCGATCCCCCGCAGGCGGAGCGCCGGCGCCCGCAGGAGATCGTCGGCCAGAGCGAGGAGGGGCCGGCGCAGGGAGGGCGGAGCTTCGCCGCTCGCCACCAAGCGGGTGAAGGCCGCCGCGGTGGTGGCCCAGGGGCGAGAGGATCTCGGCTCTTCCCAGCCGGCGACGGACTTGCGGGCGAGCTCGGCGGCGGCGAGCAGCAGGACCGCGGAGCCGCGCTCGGCGTAGGCCCCGAGCAAGAGGGCGAGGCCGCGCAGGAGGGCGGAGATCTCGCCGGAGTCGATGGCCTCGGCGGGGCCGAGGTAAAGAGAAAGGGAGCGACTGCGCAGGGTGGCCGAGAGCTCGTGGCGAGAGCCGGCGAGGAGCAGGAAGTGGCGTGGACTGCGCTCGATGGGCTCTTCGAGGGTCTTGAGCAGGCTGTCGGCGGCTTCACCGGAGAGGGTCTCGGCATTGGCCACCACGAAGATCTGGCCGCGAGCCTCGAAGGGAGCGGCCTGGGCGGCGCGCAGGAAGGTGCGAGCAGCGTCGACGGAGGTGGCGGTCTTCAAGTCGCGCAGCAGAACGTGGAAGTCGGGGTGGAAGCGGCCCTCGCTCTCGTCCCCCGGCCAGAGGATGCGCCGGCAGTGGCGGCAACGGCCGCAGGGGCGCTCGGCCGGGGAGCTCTCGCAGAGCAGGGTGCGGGCGATCTCGACGGCCGCTTGCTGGCGGCTGGGCTCGCTCGCCCCGTGGAGGATGATCGAGGGGTAGAGGCGCCCGACGCGGGCGAGGTCGACGGCACCGGAGAGGTTCATAGCAGCTGGGCGAGGGTGAGGCGAACCTGCTCGGCGGTGAGCTCGCGATCGCCCGAGGAGTCGATGCGGGTAATGCGCTCGGGCTCTTGCTCGAGCAGGCTCAAATAGCCCTGGCGCACGCGCTGGTAGAACTCGAGCTCTTCGGCGTCGAGGCGGTCGATGCCCTCGGGGGAGTCGCGCCGCTTGGGGGAATGGCCGCGCTCGCGGGCGAGCTCGGCGGGCAGGTCGAAGAGCAGGGTGCGGTCGGGACGGCGGCTGCCGGTGGCGAGGCGCTCGACCAGCCGTATGTCCGGCAGCGGGACTCCCCGGCCGAAGCCCTGGTAGGCGACGGTGGAGTCCGTGAAGCGATCGCAGAGCACCCACTGGCCCAGGGCGAGGGCGGGATCGATGACTTCGAGCAGGTGTTGGCGGCGCGAGGCGAAGACCAGGAGGAGCTCCACGGTGCCATCGGCCACGCGCCAGCCGGGCTCGAGGAAGAGGCGCCGGAGCTCGGCTCCCAGGGCGGTGCCACCGGGCTCGCGGGTCACCACCACGGACTTGCCCTGGGCCTCGAGCCATTCGACCGCGCGCTTCAAGTGGGTGGACTTGCCGCTGCCGTCGAGCCCTTCGAAGGTGATGAACACGCCGCGCATGGAAGCGAGAACTTAGCAGATCCGCCCGCCCCGAGATCGGCGGATCTGCCGCTGCAGGGCGGCTCAGAGCCGGGTAGGCAGGTGGACTCGGAAGGTGGAGCCGTGGCGTTCCTGGCTGGCCACTTCGACCGAGCCGCCGTGGGCCTGGGCGATGTGCTTGACGATGGCCAGGCCGAGGCCGGTGCCGCCCTCGTCTCTCGAACGCCCCTTGTCCACTCGGTAGAAGCGCTCGAACAGGCGGGGCAGGGAGTCGGCCGGGATGCCGATGCCGGTGTCGGTGATGGTGATCACGGCCTCGCCGCCCTGGCGGCCGAGGGCCGCCACCACGGTGCCGCCGGGCCGGTTGTACTTGATGGCGTTGTCGAGCAGGTTGACCACCAGCCGCTCGAGGCTCTCGGCATGGCCCACCAGGGCGAGCTCCCCTAGGCCTTCGCGGCTGAGCTCGACGCCTTTCTCGCCAGCTAGCTCGGCGGCGAGGTCGAGGGCGCGAGTGAGGATGGCGCCGAGCTCGAGGCGGGCCATCGGCAGGGGCGTTTCGGTGCTTTCGAGCCGGGAGAGAGTGAGCAGATCCTCGAGCAGGGCCTGGAGGCGCCGGCATTGCACCAGCACGCGGTCGAGGAAGCGGCGGGCGGTCTCCGGCTCGTCGAGAGCGCCGTCGCGGAGGGTCTCGGCATAGCCACGAATGGCGGCCAACGGAGTCTTCAACTCGTGGGAGACGTTGGCCACGAAGTCCCGCCTCATGCGGGCGAGGCGGGTGAACGCCGTGGTATCGCGCACCACCACCACGGCGCCGGCCCCGGGACCCAGCGGCGCGCAAGCGAGGGAGAGGCTGCGGCGCTCGGGCAGCTCGAGCTCCAGTTCGGCGGTGCCCGCTTCGCCGGGGCCGAGGGCGCGGTCGACCAGGGCGGCGAGCTCCCTTTGGCGGCAGATTTCGATGGCGGTGAGCCCCAGGGTCTGCACCCGCAGATTGAACAGCCGAGAAAAGGCCGGATTGGCCAGCACGGCCCTCCCGCCCGAGTCCATCACCAGCACGCCCTCTCTCATCGCCGCCAGGATGGTACGCAGATGGTCGCGGTCGGCCGAGGCGGCGGCGAGCTCGCCCCGCAGGCGCTCGACCATCTCGTTGAGGTTGCGGGCGAGGCCGGCCAGCGGCTCGGTCTCCGGCACTTCGAAGGGCAGGCGGGTCGAGGCGGGCGGACGGGCGGCGGCGTCTTTGTTGAGCATCGCCCGGAGCAGCGGCTCGACATGGCGAGGAATCAGCGAATGCGGCGCATAGAGCGAAGGGGGCTCAGTACCGCGCGAAGAGGGCGGGCTCTTGGGACCCTGGCCGGTGAGCAACTCATAGAGCCCCAGGCCGAGCGAGAACACATCGGTGGCGCCGGTT
>CALMKX010000056.1 GCA_937867335.1 uncultured Acidobacteriota bacterium | reverse complement strand
GGGCGGATCGGTGCCCGACGGCGGCGGGGCGGGTTCGGCCGCCGCCATCCGGTGGGCGATCACCGCGTCGGTCCCGAACCGGGTGGCCACCTCCGCCCGGCTCAGCGCGGCGAACTGGCCGATGCTGCGGATTCCCATGCGCCACAACAGATCTACCAGGTCCGACCGAGTGGGGTCGCACAGGCTGGGTTCGACGGCCAGTTCCCGGATCGAGCGCCCGGCCAGGAACGCCGCGTCAGGGTGCTGTGCCATGACGCGAAGGGCGTCGGCCACCGAGAGGAGGTTGGACACCAGGGCCGCGGAGCTGCCTCCTACGGACTCTGAGATGTCGACGTAAAGGACGAGTTCGCGCGCGCAGGAGTTGGGTTGACCGAGGGCCGTAGGAGAGAGCAGGAGACCGAGGGGCACACTGCCTATCGCCAGCACTCTGAGGGCTAAACTTAGGCTGCGACTGGGATCGGCAGGTTCCTCTCGCTTCATCTAATCTCTCGCAATTCCATACTGCCGCAGCTTGGCGTAGAGACACTTGGGGCTTACGGCCAGCACTCTTGCGGCCTGCCGAAGGTTGTAACCCGAGTGATTGACCACACGCAGAATGTACTCTCTCTCGGCCTCCTCCCTAACCATGCGGAGGGTGCGCGGCTGTTCGTAGTAGGGAATCCTGGTCGGCGGCAGAGCTGGGGAGACCTCCTCAATGTCTCGAGGAGTTATTGGCCGATCCTCGTAAACGTGGGCCAGCAGACGCACAATCAACTTGTCCAAGCCGCGGATGTTGTCGTGGAATCGCCTAGCCTGGATAGCCGGCCAGCAGTCCGGATCGAAAGAAGTAGGACCCGGGGGCCGCAGATCCTTCCGTTCAAGCATTTCAAGGTTGCGAGCAAGGAGGCCCCTGGCTAGATCGGGCACGTCTTCCGGGCGCTCAGCCAGTGAAGGAACGCGCAACTCGAAGTAGTCGAGCCGGCTGACGAAGTCTTCCTTGAGCACGCCGGCGGCAACTTCTGCTCGAACATCCTTGTTGGTAGTCACTATGAATCTTACATCCACCTGGATAGGCTGATCTGAGCCCAGCGGATAAAACGCCCCATCTACCACCACGCGGTGCAGAAGATCCTGATGTCGGTGACTGAGCCTTTCGAAGTCGTCAAGTACCAACGTGCCTTTATGGGCGGCCATCAGGCGCCCTTTGTGGCCACTGCTGGCTCCCGTGAAGCTACCGGGGCGGTGGCCGAAGAGCAAGTTGTCGAGGTCCGCCAAGGCACCGCATTCGACGAATTGCAGCGGCCCGCTAGAGCGAGAAGAGTTCGCATGAATGTACTGAGCTAGATGACTCTTCCCAGCGCCGACCGGACCGGTAATCAAGACCGGACTGTCGACTCGCCCAGCGGCCAGCTGAGCCTGCATCAGGAGCTGACGCATCACAGCCGAGCCCGCAACAAGATCAGACCGCTCCGATGGTCCTCTCAGCGGACCAAGGGGCGGCACTGCAACGAGCTGCCGAAGCACTTTCTGACCTCCCATTCAACCAGTATCAGGCCTTCTTCAAGCTCCAGATCGAGCCTTGGGCCAAGGACCCTCCTCACCCGCGGTACAAAGGGCCCAGACGAGTGATGAAGTACTCGGCATCTGTCAGTGTTCCCACCGCTCAGCGCAGCCAGGACCGCCGGCGTTAATTGGCGTACAAGAGTTCACACGTGCCAATGCATCAGTGAACGGACTCGCTTTCGCGCGCTGCAAAAGTGTCACTTCACCTGGCCGCAGAGGGGCGAGGGATCTCCACTGCTCAAACGCGAGATTCATCCCGTGAAGGGACCAGAATCCCCCCTACCCCCGATCCCGAATCAACTCCTGCCCGGTCGCCTCGATGAATCGGGCTCCGGATTCGGTTAGGTAGCATTTGCCGTTGTCGCGGCGGGCGTGGCCTCTTTGGGTGAGGGCGGTGAGGGTGGCTTCGAGGCGGGGTTCGCTCCAGCCGAAGCGGCGGCCGAGGTGTTCTCGAGAGAGGCCCTGGCCTTCGGCTTTGAGGTGGAGGAGGAGCATCTGCTCGGCGGTGGCCTCGCTCAGGCGGCGGTGGCGCAGGGCCTTGGCGATCAGGCCGTGGCGAGGGGAGAGCAGGAAGGTGAGCAGGAAAAAGCCGCCGGCGGCCACGCCGATGGCGCCGGCGATGGAGGCGTCGATCCAGCGGGCGAGGCCGTAGCCGGCGATGGCGGAGGCCACGCCGAAGGCCATGGCGAGGGCGATCATGCGGGAGAGGCGCTCGGTCAAGAGGTAGGCCGTGGCCGGCGGCACCACCAGCATGGCCACCACCAGGATGGCGCCCACGCTTTCGAAGGCGCCCACCACGGTGAGGGATACCGAGCCCATCAGCAGGTAGTGCATCAAGGTGGGCGCGAAGCCCAGGGCGGCGGCGAGCTCGGGGTCGAAGGTGCCGAGCTTGAGCTCCTTGTAGCAGAGGCCCACGAAGAGCAGGTTGACGGCGAACACCAGGCCGTTCAACCACAACGCCTTCGGGCCGAGCAGCTGGCCGGCGAGCTTGAGCTGGTCCCACGGGGCGTAGGCGATCTCGCCGTAGAGCACGCAGTCGAGGTCGAGATCCACCTGGTTGGCGTAGCGGCTGATCAGGAGCACGCCGAAGGAGAACAGCACCGGGAAGACCACGCCGATCGAGGCGTCCTCGTGGAGGCGACCGGTCTTGTGGAAGAGCTCCACCAGCAGCACGGTGAGCACGCCGAAGGCCCCGGCGCCCACGAGCATGGGCAGGCTGGCCCGGCTGCCGCTCAGCAGAAACGCGATCACGATACCCGGCAGCACGGCGTGGCTGATGGCATCGCCCACCAGGGCCATCTTGCGCAGCACCAGGAAGGAGCCCACCAGGGCGCAGGAGGCGGCCACCAGGCTGCCCACCAGGATGATCACCAGGGCCGGGCTCATGCGGCACCTCGCAGCGGGCTCGGCGGGGCCGCCAGGCCCTGCCGGCGCGGGATGGGACGGCCGTGGGGATCCCTCTCGGGCCAGCCGAGGAGCTCCTCGAGCTCGGCCACGGCGGATTCGGTCAAAGCGTGCTCCATCACCTCGGCATCGCGGTGTACGTGGTCGAGCGGCAGTTCCAGCCGGCGGGCCAGGTATACCTCCCACAGCCGATGGCGGCGCACCAGCTCGCGGGCTGCGGCTTCGCCTTCCGCGGTGAGCCGCACGCCTTCGCTGCCGCGGGCGAGGAGGCCGGAGGCCGCCAGGCTGCGGGCGAGCGCCGAGAGGCGACGCCGACCCTGGCCCCGCTGGCCCATGAGATCGCTCCACCCCACCAGAGCGCCGGGGGCGGCCCGGCGCTCGCCCTCGAGGTAGAGGTCCTTGAGCAGGTTTTCGCGGCGGATGCGGCGGGCGAGAGCCCGGGCCCGGAGCCGTGCCCACACCAGGCCGCGCCGGGGGGCGAAGAGCAGCGAGACCACCAGAACGGCGCTCGACACCACCACGATGGCCGGACCGGTAGGGGCGTTCGCCCAGCTGGCCGAGATCAAGGTGCCGGCCACGCCTACCCCACCGCCGATCGCCGCGGCCAAGAGCAGTAGGGTGGAGAGGCGGTCGGTCCACTGCCGGGCGGCGGCGGCGGGCGTGATCAGCGCGGCCACCATCAACACCACGCCCACGGCCTGGAGACCCACCACCACCACGGTCACCAGCAGGAACACCAGGAGCAGCTCGATGCGGCGCATCGGCCAGCCCAGACTGGCGCCAAACTCGCGATCGAAGCAGAGCAGCTTGAGCTCCTTGTAGAAGAACGCCACCAGGAGGAGCACCACTGCGGTGAGGGCGCCGATGGTGGCGACGTCCCGCGGCATCAGCGTGGCGGCCTGGCCGAAGAGGTACTTATCGAGGCCGCTCTGGTTGCCGAGGGGCAGCTTCTGGATGCGGGTGAGGAGCACGATGCCCAGGGCGAAGAACACCGACAGCACCACGCCGATGGCGCTGTCCGCCTTGAGGCGGGAGCGACGCACCAGGGTGGTGACGGCCAGAGTGCCGAGCAGGCCGGAGACGAGCGCCCCCACCAGCAGGGGCAGGGAGCTCTTGCTCTCGGTCAAGAGAAAAGCCACGCAGACTCCCGGCAGGGCGGCATGGGCCAGGGCGTCCGACAGCAGGCTCTGGCGGCGCAGCAGGGCGAAAGAGCCGACCACGCCACCGGCCACACCCAGGAGGCTCACTCCCGCGAGCACCACCTGCGCCGAGTAGGAAAGGCTCAAGGGCGCTCCTCGTCGCCCAGGCGAGGGCGGCCGCCGGAGCGCAGCAAGCTCTCGGCGGTCTGGCTCAGCACGGTCAAGCGGCCGCCGTAGGTGCGCTGGAGGTTCTCCGGCGTGAAGGTGGTCTCCACCGGGCCGGCCGCCACCAGGCGCAGGTTGAGCAGCACCACGTGGTCGAAGTACTCGGAGACCGTCTGCAGGTCGTGGTGCACGGCCACCACGGTGCGGCCATCGCGGCGCAGCTGCTGGAGCAGACCGAGGATCGCCCTCTCGGTGGTGGCGTCGACGCCGGCGAAGGGCTCGTCCATCAAGTAGAGGCGGGCGTCCTGGGCCAGAGCTCGGGCGAGGAACACTCGCTGCTGCTGGCCGCCGGAGAGCTGGGAGATCTGGCGATGAGCGAGGTCTTCGATGCCCACCTGCTCGAGGCAGGCGAGGGCTCGCTCGCGCTGGGCCTTGCCGGGGCGGCGGAACCAGCCGAGCCCGCCGTAGAGGCCCATGGTCACCACGTCGAGGGCGCTGGTGGGAAAGTCCCAGTCGACACTCTCGCGCTGGGGCACGTAGCCGATCCACGAGCGGCGCTCGGCCACCGGCCCGCCGAACACCTTCACCCAGCCGGTCAGCGGCGTCACCAGGCCGAGAGAGGCCTTAAGCAGCGTGCTCTTGCCGGCGCCGTTGGGGCCAACGATGGCAATCAGCCGGCCCTCGGGGAGGGCGACGTCGACATCCCAGAGCACTGGCTGGGTGCCGTAGGCCACGGTCAGGTCGTGGATCTCGATCGCCGGCTCTAGGAGAGCGGGCGCGGCGGTCGAGGAGGCGGCCGGGGCGAGGGGAGCTTCGAGGGCCAGGCTCATCGCGGCCTCCTTATTTGAGGGCGTGGACGATCGTCTCGACGTTGGCGCGGACCATACCCACATAGGTGCCTTCGGGCGTGCTCGGGGCGCCCAGGGCGTCCGAGAACAGCTGGCCGCCGATCGCGGCTTCCCAACCTTTGGCCCGGCAGGCGGCCTGGACCGCCTCGATCGAGCGCCGGGGCACGCTCGACTCCACGAACACCGCCTTCACCTTGCGCTGGGTGACCACCCCGACCACGCGCTCGAGGTCGGCCAGGCCGGCCTCGGTGACGGTGCTGATGCCCTGGAGGCCGAGCACTTCGATGCGGTAGCGCCGGCCGAAGTAGCCGAAGGCGTCGTGGGCGGTGACGAGAACGCGGCGCTCGGCGGGAATCTCGGCGATGCGGCCGCCGACCCACCGGTCGAGCTCCAGCAGTTGCTGGCGATAGGTCTCGGCGTTCTGCTCGAACTCGGCGGCGTGGGCCGGGTCGAGTTTCGAGAGCGCGGCCACCACCGGCGGCAGGGTGCGGGACCACAACTCGACGTCGAACCAGATATGAGGGTCGTATTGGGTGGCGAGGCCGGCCGGCGGCTCGCGCAGCTCGGCGCGGGGCAGCACATCGGAAACCGCCACCACCGGCCGGGACTCGGCGATCTTCTCGAGGATTTCGCCCATCTTGCCCTCGAGGTGGAGGCCGTTGTGGAGGATCAGGTCCGCATCGGCCAGGCGGCGGACGTCGCTCTCGCTGGCCTTGTAGAGGTGAGGGTCCACCCCGGCGCCCATCAGGGCCTCCACCCTGCCATGCCCGCCGAGTACGTTCCTGGCGGCGTCGGCCACCATGCCGGTGGTGGCCACCACGTGGATTCCGGAGCCGTTCGAGGACGCAGGCGAGCCGCTGCAAGCGATCAGAGCCAGGCTCAGTCCGGGGCCGAGAAGCCTGGCCGAGAGATGGATTTTTGACATGTCAAAATTCTACTCTCGAGCGCTGAAAACATCAACTCGGGGCTGCCAAAAGCCTTCTGCAACGCTGAAGAGAAGGAGCAATGGCACCACATCTTGCTGAAAGACTGCTAGCCTTCCCCGGGGCGGTCCAGGTCGAATTTGACGCTCTATTCAAATGGGTGTATGAATTGGCCAGATTTTGCGCCTCTCGTCGCGCCTGGCAACTCCTTTTCCCCGTCGAAGGAGCTCTCATGCCGTATCCGAATCTGCCTGCCCTCCCCCAGCCTCAATCCCGACCTTCCCGCCCACCCTCCCGCCCAGGCCTCTTCTCGGCGCTCGCCGGCCACTTCCCGGCCGGCTATCCTGCGCCCACCGGCATGAGGCGGCCGGGCAAGCCGGTCGCCCCGCCCGGGGGCACGAGCAGCACGGTCACCCTACCGTCGGTGGCGGTGGTGGCGCTCAACCGCATGGCCTTCGGCCCGCGGCCGGGGGACATCGCGGCCTTCAACGCTCTGGGCGGCACCGACACCGCCCGGCTCACCGCCTACGTGGACCAGCAGCTCAGCCCGACCTCGATCTCGGATACCGACTGCGACAACCGCATCGCCGCCGCGACCTACCAGACCCTGAACAAGACCGCCACGCAGCTGTTCCAGGACCACCACCTGGCCGACCCGCCCACCTGGGAGCAGCGCATCCAGCCGGCCCTCGAGACCGAGCTCGCCACCTGGATGCGGGCGGTCTACAGCAAGCGGCAGCTGCTCGAATCGATGGTCCACTTCTGGCACAACCACTTCAGCATGTACGCCTACGAGTTCCTCGAGGGACCGATGTGGGTGCAGGTGGATCGCGACGTGATCCGCGCCAACGCCCTGGGGAATTTCCGCGCGATGCTGGGCGGCATCGCCCGCTCGCAGTCGATGCTGGTGTACCTGGACAACTTCATCAACTTCGCCGACTCCGGCGTGGGCTACTCGAACGAGAACTTCGCCCGCGAATGCCTGGAGCTCCACTGCCTGGGCGCCACGGTCTCCTACGGCAACACACCGCGCAACCTGGTGCCCACCGACGGCAACGGCGTGCCGCTGGGCTACTGCCAGGAGGACGTACAGGACCTCGCCCGGGCCCTGACCGGCTGGACCTTCGACATCGACTACATCCCCGGCCAGGCAGGCACCACGGGCCAGTTCGTCTACCGCAACGATCTCCACTCCACGGAGGCGAAGATCTTGCTGGGCACCCAGATGGCCTCCGGGCGCACCGCCCAGGTGGACGGCAACCAGGCCCTCGACATCCTGGTCCAGCACCCGGCCTGCGGCAAGTTCATCGCCAAGAAGCTCTGCCGGCGCCTGGTGGGCGATTTTCCACCTCAATCGCTGGTGGACTCGGCGGCCGCGCTGTTCACCAGCCAGTGGCAGGCGCCGGACCAGCTCAAGCAGGTGGTGCGGCACATCCTGCTGTCGAACGAGTTCCGCACCACCTGGGGCGAGAAGATCAAGCGGCCGTTCGAGATCGCGGTCTCCGCGCTGCGGGCCTCGAGCGCCGAGCTGCGGTTCTACTACCAGATCCCCTACCCGCCGGACTACAACACCTGGCACGTGGACATGATGGACACCTCCGGCCTGCACTACCTCTACGAGATGGGCAATCAGATCCTTTTCGGCTGGCACCCTCCCAACGGTCACCCGGACATCCGCGGCGCCTGGCAGGCGAGCTCGCCGCGGGTGGCTTGCTGGCGGCTGGTGAACTGGCTGGTGGAGACCCAGCAGGCCAACGGCACCTGGCGGCTGAACGTGATCGGCCAGACGCCCTCGGGCGTGCGCTCGGCCAACGAGATCGTGGATTTCTGGATCGACCGCATCTACGGCCGTGCGCTCAGCGCCTTCGACCGCGACCAGCTGGTGGACTTCATGGCCTCCGGCCACAACGCGGACCTCGACCTGCCGCTCGACACCGACGATGCCACCCAGGACCGCCTCCGCTCGCTCGTCGCCTTGATGTTCATGTCGCCGGAATTCCTCTGGCGCTAAGCCGTTCCAGGGAGACTCTGAGATGTCCAATTGCCCCTGTCAGATCACCCGCCGCGGCTTCGTGGCGGGTTGCTCGGCCGCCATCGCCAGCTTCGCCGGCTCGCGCTTCAACTCCCTGGCCTTCGCCTCGCCCGGAACCGTGACCAACGACGAGGTGCTGGTGGTGCTCTTCCTGCGCGGTGGCCAGGACGGCCTGCACTTCATCGTGCCCACCGCCGGCAACGATCGCGGCTTCTACCAGAGCCTGCGGCCCAATCTGCAGATTCCCGCCGCCGCCGCCCAGGCTTACTCGCTCGGCTCGGTCACCGGCCCCAACGGCCAGACCGCCTTCGGCTTCCACCCGGCGGCGGCACCGCTCCATCCGCTGTTCCAGGCCGGCAAGCTCGCCATCGTGCAGGCCTGCGGCCAGGCCGCCAACGAGCGCAGCCATTTCGACTCGATGAACTGGATCGAGCTCGGCACGCCCGGCGTGGACAACACCGCCAGCGGCTGGCTCACCCGCCACCTGATGACCGCCACCAACCTGCCGCCGAACGTGCTAGTGCCTTCGATGTCGGTGGGCGGCCTGCAGGCGCTCTCCCAGCTGGGCAGCAACGAGACCATCAACCTCGGCAGCCCGAGCGACTTCTCCTTGCAGATCGGCCCCTGGCGCTACCAGGAGGAGCAGCGGATCTTCCTGCGCAACCTCTACGAGGCGGACACCAGCTGGGTCCACCAGGCTGGGCTCCAGGCCCTGGACGCGGTGGACATCATCGAGCTCTACGCCTCGAACGGCTACACCCCACGGCCTGGCGTGGTGTACCCGGACACCTGGTTCGGCCAGAACCTGCAGACCATCGCCCAGATGATCAAGATCGGCGTGGGACTGCGCGTGGCCACGCTGGACCTCGGCGGCTGGGATACCCACGAGAACGAGGGCGACGGCGCCGGCGGCTTCTTCGCGGCCCTCCTGGGCGAGCTCGCCCAGGGCCTGGCGGCCTTCTACGAGGATCTCGACGTGGGTACGCCGGCCTTCACCTCCAAGCTCACCGTGGTGGTGATGAGCGAGTTCGGCCGCCGCGCCTACGAGAATCCGGACCGTGGCACCGACCATGGCCACGGCAACAACCTGATGGTGCTCTCCGGCAATGCCCTCGGCGGCCTGCATGGCAGCTGGCCGGGGCTGGCAGCCGCTCAGCTCAACCAGGGCGATGTCGAGGTGACCACGGAGTTCCGCCGGGTGCTCTCGGAGATCCTGATCCGCCGCATGGGCAACCCGGCGATCTCCACCATCTTCCCGGGCTACACCGGCTACACGCCGCTCGGAGTGGTGCAGGGAGTGGACCTGCCGATCGACGCCCAGCCGATCTTCTCGGACGGCTTCGAGTCCGGCGGCCTCTCCGGCTGGTCCTCGGTGGTCAACGGCTGAGCCTCGAGAATCCCGCCCGGGCCGCCCGGCCCGGGCGCCAGGGCCTGGTCCGTCGAGCCTCCCGGAACTACCAGAATACAATTAAACATCGAAAATGAATCTGCCGTATACTCTGGATCCATTTCCAGCTACGGCACTGGTGCCGTACTCACTCCGAGGGGGAATCGACGATGAAGAAGCTGATTCTCGGTTTCGCTCTGGCTTTCGCCATCGGTGCAGTCCTGACGGCGCAGATGGCCAACGCCGCCCCACGGCTCGCCAAGGGAGCCTCCTCCAACTTCTCGAATGGGCGCGGCAATTCCATCGAATCCACCTGCAGCATCTGGTGCAGCAACGGCCGCTCCATCGAGATCACGGGAGACATCGGCTTCTTCGAGTGCTGGGACATCTGCGAGTCCTTCTGCGGCGGGCCCTGCTCGCCCGTCTAGGGCTGCGCTACCGAACCACCCACCCTGGCTCCGAGGCCAGCTGCGCCTCGGAGCCTGGAGCGGCCCGGCCCGTGCCATTGAGTTCCTCGTTGGCCTACGCGCGGCTCGACTTGCTGGGCCTACCCCACCGGAGTAGAGTCCGTTCATGGCCACCGTCAGCCTCAGAGCCCACTACGACGGCGAGCGGATCCAGCTCGACGAACCCTACGCCCTCGAACCCGACACCCCGCTTCTGGTGACAGTGTTGCCGCCGGCCCCTGGCGATTCAGAAGCGGTTGCCTGGTCCCGCCTCGGGCTCTCCCGCCTGGCAGCAGCTTACGGCGAGGACGAGCCGGAATACGGCCCAGGAGACGTGAGGGACTGAACGGTTGAAAGAGGGCGACATCGTGCTTGCTTCGATACCGCAAGCGGACGGCAAGACCAAGAGCCGCCCTGCAGTAGCACTCAGAAGCATGCCGCCCTTCGGCGACCTACTGATCTGTGGAGTGAGCACTCAGCTTCACCAGGAAGTCGTCGGTTTCGACGATCGGATCGAACCGAGGGATCGAGACTACCCAAGCAGCGGCTTGAAGGCAGCTTCCCTGATTCGCTTGGGATTCCTGGCTGTAGTGCCCAAGGAGCAACTCGGAGGTTCGATCGGCGAGCTGGCGCCGGAGCGATATCGACGGCTGTTGACGCGCCTTTGCCAGCACCTGCAAGCCCAGCCGAGCCGCTGAAGTCGCCGGCAAGGCCTCTTGCCTCACCCGCCTCCTTTTTGCCACACTCTTCTCCTGAGCTCTCTGACGCAACCATCCCCATCGACCCGAGCTTGAGGACGCAACCGCCCGCCTCCCGCGCGGCGGCCCGGGTGTGCCTGGCTTTGCGCCGGGCCTCGGCCTGGGCGTGCCCGAGCTCTGGCCACTCTTGAGGAGAGAACCATGAGAATCGCCGTTCCCGGCGCCGAGCTCTCGTGCTCGGTCCTAGGGCAGGGGCCTACCTGCCTGGTGCTTAGCTCGCTCGGCAACGAGTTCTACCGGCGCCAGTTCCTGCCGCCGATCCCTGACCGCCTGAAGCTCGTCTTCGTCGACCTGCGCGGCACCGGCGAGTCCAGCGGCGAATGCTCCGACCTCGACTTCGACCGCCTGGCCGAGGACCTCGAAGCGGTGCGGCGCGGCATCGGCGCCGAGCGCGTGGCCGTGCTGGGCCACTCCATCCTCGGCCTGCTGGCGATCGAGGCCGGCCGGCGCTTGACCTCGATCTCCCACATCATCGCCGTCGGCACGCCGCCTTCGGGTGACATGGCGGCGCTCTCAGTGAAAGCCAACGCCTTCTTCGCCGAGGACGCCAGCCCCGAGCGCAAGGCCCGCCTCGCCGAGAACTTCGCTCGTCTCGGCCCGGCGCCCACGCTACGCGAAGGCCTGCTGGCGCAAACGCCGATGCGCTTCTTCGACTGGAGCTTCGACGCCGCTCCGCTCTTTGAAGGTGCCGTGGCAAGCGAGAAGCTGATGAGCCATCTCTTCGGCAAGCTCGCCCCCGGCTGGGACGTACGGACCACCGCAGCCCAGCGGCGGGCGCCGCTCTTCCTCGCCCACGGGCGCTACGACTACGCGGTGCCCTCCACGCTCTGGGAGGGAATCGCCGAGGCCCTTCCCCGCACCACCCGCCATCTGTTCGAGAAAAGTGGCCACCAGCCCTTCTTCGAAGAGCCCGAGGCCTTCGCCGAGGCGGTTCTCGGCTGGATGGCGCAAGAGGGCTGAGGCGCTGAGCGGTAGCCTGTCGACGCTCTCCGTGCGACACTGGCACCATGAATCCCGTGCGAATCGCTCTAGTCTCCGCAGTCGCCTGCCTCGGGTACAGGGCTCCGGCTCTCGTTGCGGCCACACCCCACCTGCAGGACGGCGATGTGGTGTTCCAGAGCTGGCAGTCGGCCGAGGGGAGAATCCTCGACCGCGCGGCGCCCTCCCGCTTCAACCAGGTGGGTTTGGTGCTGCTCGAGAACGGCCTGCCCTTCGTGCTCGATGCCGCTGGGCCCGTGCGGCTGATTCCCTTCGCCGAGTGGGCGGTGCGGGGTCGCTACCGGCACTTCGTGGTGAAGCGGCTCCGGGATGCTGACCGCCGGTTGACTCCGGAAGCCCTCGCCCGCCTGAAGGCAGCTTCGAAGGACACTCTCGGCCGGCCCTACGACCCGGCCTTCGACGACTCGGACTCTGCGTACTACGGAGCCGAACTCGTCTGGAAGCTCTACCAGCGGGCGTTCGGCCTGGAGCTCGGGCAGCCGCTCAAACTGAGAGAGCTCAAGCTCGGCGGGGCCCGCGTGCGCCAGGCCCTGGCCGAGCACTATGGTGTGGTGCTGCCCCTCGACCAGCCGGTGATCACCCCGGGAGGGGTGTTCGATTCCGAGCTCTTGGCCGAAGTGGGCCGCGGTTAGGCAGGCCAGCCAGGCCGGGGGACGGCCCCAGCGCTCCGTTCATCTCTTGTTCAGGTGGGATGTGAAGAATCCGTCTCATGAGCGGCGCGGTTCAGGGTGTGGGCCGCCGGCTCGGAGTGCAGAAGGACGGTTTCGAGGGAGCTCGCAGCGCCTGGTTGCTGCTGCGGGTCTCCCTCGTGGCCGGCCTCCTGGCTGCCAGTCCGGCATCGGCGCAGAAGGGGGCGAAGAGCCCTCACGGCGAACTCAAGCTCTCCTGCACGGAGTGCCACACGCTCTCGGCGTGGAAGCCCCTGGCCGACCCGCTGCCTTACCAGCACGCGAAGTCCGGCTTCGAGCTTTCCGGGGCCCACGCCCGAGCGAGCTGCAAGTCCTGCCACGAGGCCTTGGTTTTCTCCACCGCCCGCCCGGACTGCCTCTCCTGTCACCAGGCGGCGCTCAAGCAGGCCCGCCAGCCGGACCACCGCGGTTTCGCCCCCACTTGCCAGAGCTGCCACGGCACCCGGGCCTGGAAGCCGGCCACCTTCAGCCACGACCAGACCCACTTCCAGCTGCGCGGGGCGCACCGTGCGGTGGACTGCGCCTCCTGCCATGCGAAGGGCTTCCAGGGCACGCCCACGGACTGCTTCTCCTGCCACCAGAGCCAGTTCGCCTCGGCCACGCATCCCCGGCATGCCGGCCTGCCGAACGCCTGCCAGGACTGCCACAGCGAGAACGCCTGGCAGCCCGCGAGCTTCAACCACGCTTCCACTTCGTTCCAGCTGCGCGGAGCTCACCGCTCGGTGGAATGCGCTTCGTGCCACGCCCGCGGCTACTCGGGCACGCCCTCGGATTGCTTCTCCTGCCATCAGAGCCAGTTCACCAGCGCCAAGAACCCTAGCCACGCTGGCTTCCCCAACACTTGCCAGGACTGCCATAGCGAAAACGCCTGGCAGCCGGCGAGCTTCGACCACAACACCACTTCTTTCCAGCTCAAGGGTGCTCACAGGAGCGTGTCTTGCCAGAGCTGCCATGCCCGCGGCTACGCCGGCACGCCCACGGATTGCTTCTCTTGCCACCAGAGCCAGTTCACCAGCGCCAAGAACCCCAGCCACGCCGGCTTCCCCAACACTTGCCAGGACTGCCATAGCGAAAATGCCTGGCAGCCGGCGAGCTTCGACCACAACACCACTTCTTTCCAGCTCAAGGGTG
>CALMKX010000055.1 GCA_937867335.1 uncultured Acidobacteriota bacterium | reverse complement strand
CGAGGCCTTCTGGCGGGGGGAGAGGTGGCAGGCGGAGCCCCGCGAGGAGGCAGGCAGCGCCGGAATCCGCGCGGCGGTGCTCCCCCGCACGCTAACCCCGGCTAGCCCAGACCCGGAGGTCTACCTCTCCTACGCCTGGGGGGACGACGAGACCCCCGAAGGCCTTCAGCGGGACCTGGTGGCCAACCAGCTCGAGAAGGCCCTCCAAGACGATGGCTTCACCGTGCGGCGCGACCGAAGCGAGATCCAGCCGGGCCAGCTCATCTCCCCCTACATGGACCGCCTGAGCCGCGGCAACCAGGTGGTGGTGATTCTGAGCGAGAAGTACCTGCGTTCCCCGAACTGCCTGTACGAGCTCTACCGAATCTGGCAACGCTGCCAGGGCGACGCCCACCAGGCCGTCGAGCACGTGGTGCCCATCGTGCTGCCGGGAGTGAAGATCAGCACACCCCGGGAGCGAAGCGTCCACTCGGACCACTGGGAAGCCGAGAACCAGGCCAACCAGGAGCTGCTGGTGAGGAAGAAGACGCGGCTGGGCAAACAGTCCTTCGTCCAGATCAAGCTCGTGGAGGCCTTCGCCCAGGACATCGACGACATCCTCGCCTTCCTCAACGACGTGCTCATGCCCCGCAAGCTCGAAGCCCACCTGGACAACGGCTTCGAAGCCGTGAGGCAAGCCCTCTGGCGCCGGCTGGCGCGGTAGGCGGGGGGCTCCAGGAGACTCGCGCCTCGGCCGAACCGCCTGCGGGCACCTCGTCCGCGGCAACGGACGCCCCTCCAAGAAGTTGGCGCCTGGGCTGGCGGGCGGGCCTGGGGCGGGGAGACCCCGCCCCTACACCGGAATCGAATCTTCGCCTGTAGGGGCGCGGCCCCGCGCCCTCTTCCAACTCCGTTGGCGCAGCGCCGGCCCATCGGCTGGCACCTCTTGGTGCGCCGGCTCCGCTGAACCTGGCCGCCACCTCCCGTCGAAGGGCGTAGGGGCGCAGCACGCTGCGCCCGGGATGCCGAGACCCCGGGGCCTTGGGCGCAGCGTGCTGCGCCCCTACGCCTGGGGCGGTAGGGCGGTGGACCAGCGGTCGATCGGTGGCACCTGCGCCGCACCTGCCGAAAGACCGCCGTCTCTTCCGGCTTCCCCCTCGCCAGACCCCCCATTCGCCGCGGATCTTGGCTCATCAATGACAGTTTAGTTGTCTTTCCTGGTGCATTAGAGCTACCATCGTGCGTGATTGCCTTCAGCCCTTGCTCGCGAGGAGGTCTCCATGCGCCGCTCTCTCGTCTGGCTTCTGGCCTTCCTGGCTCTCGGCTCGGCCTCCGCTCTGGCTGGGCCGGCCAGTGTGGATCTGCTCACGGTGGGCGCGGCGATTCGCGCTTCGCACGGGATGATCTTCGACCGCCAGAACCGCCTGTACGTGGCGAGTGTGCTGGGGCGCAGCATCACGGTGCTCGACCCGGACAGCGGGGTGATCCTGGCGCGGATCGGGCCGGAGCAGGGGGTGGAGACGCCGGACGACGTGGCCTTCACGCCGGATGGCGCGCTCTACTGGACGGCCATCGTGCCCGGGGAGATCGGCAAGCTCTCGGCCCGGGGCGAGTTCTCGCACCAGTTCGTGGCCTTCAGCTTGAACTCGGTGGCGACGTCGCAGGGGGGGCGGGTGTTCGCCTCGCAATGCGCCTTCCAGGGCGGCTCGGGCCTCTTCGAGCTGGATCCGGCTCTCCTCGCGCCGCCGCGGTTGATCACCGACGCCCTGGGCGAGGCTTGCGGCCTGAACGGCATGGCGGTGGGGCCGGACGGCCTGCTCTACGGCCCGCGCTCGGCCAACGGCGATGTGGTGCGGGTGAACCCGGAGAGCGGGGCCTTCTCGGTGGTGGCCACGGGCTTCGCGGTGCCTTCGGCGGTGAAGTTCGACTCCCGCGGGCGGCTGTGGGTGACCGACCTCGGGGCCGGCACGCTCGACCGCGTGGACCCGCAAACCGGCCAGAAGACGCGCATCGTCACCCTGGCGCCGGGCCTGGACAGCCTGGCGATCGACCGGCGGGATCGGGTCTTCGTCTCCAGCAACGTCACCGGTGAGGTCGCCGAGGTGAAGAGCGACGGCAGCGTGCGGGTGGTGCGGCATGGCGGGCTGACGGCGCCGGGCGGCCTGGCCCTGCTGCCGCGGGCGGATGGGGAATCCCTCTTCGTGGCCGATCTCTCGGGCCTCGAGGAGCTCGATAGCGCGAGCGGCGCGGTGCGTTCGATCGCCGGCGCGACGTTCCGGGCCGCGATCCAGGACCCGATCACCGTGGCCCGGGACGGCGCGAACTTGATCCTCTCCTCGTGGTCCGCGGGCAACGTCCAGGTGTGGGACCCGCGGACCCAGACGGTCCTCGAGGACCACGCGGGCCAGCTCGGCCTGCCGCTCTACGCGCTGCGTTTCGGCGGCGATCTGGTGGTGAGCGAGCTGCTCTCGGGCAGCGTGCTGCGGCTGCCGGCGGCAAGCCCGGGCGCGCCGGAGCCGCTCGCCTCGGGCTTCTTCGTGCCTGCCGGCCTGGCGGCGACGGCGACCGAGCTCTACCTGGGGGATTGGGCCACCGGGGTGATCTGGCAGCTCGCCGCGGGCGGGCAGGTGCTGGCCGAGCCGCGGGCGGTGGCGGGTGGGCTGGTGGGGCCGGAGGGCATGGCGGTGGACCTCGACGGCTCGCTGCTGGTGGTGGAGACCGGCACGGGCCGGCTGCTGCGCATCGATCCCGCCACCGGGGAGACGAGCACGGTGGTCTCCGGCCTCCAGGTGGGAGTGCAGGCGCCCGAGACGGTGGCGGCGCCCACGGTTTTCTGGAGCGATGTGGCGGTGTCGCCGAGCGGCGCCCTCTTCGTGAGCGGGGACCTCGACAACGTGGTGTACCGCATCCGCCCGGGCAGCCCCTGCGTGCCGGACGAGCACCACCTCTGCCTGGCGAACGGCCGCTTCCGGGTGGAGGCCCGCACCTTGAGCCTGGCCGGGCAGGTGGCCGGGCAGGCCGTGGCGCAGCCGATCCTGGGGCTGGACCCGTCCGTGCCCTCGGGCCTGCTTCTCTTGCCCGAGCCGGCGCGGGGGCAGATCTTCGTCAAGGTCTTCGACGGCTGCGCCCAGGGGGCCAGCCACTTCGTGGTGTTCGCCTCCTCGCTCAGCCGCGACGAGGAGTACCTGCAGATCACCGACACCGCGACCGGCGCGCTGCTGCGCTACGCCAAGCCGCTCGGACAGCGGGTGGGTTTGTTCGTGGACGGCACCTCGCTGCCCTGCGCGGCTTCGCCCTAGCAGCGCTTCAGTGCGCCGGGGCCGGCTCGCCGACGGCCACCAGGCTCTTGCCGGTGCGCAGGATGAGCAGATCGCCGGAGATCGCCGGCGTGGCCATCAAGGTCTCGCCCACCGGGTTGCTGCCCAGAACCCTGAACTCCGGCCCGGTGGCCACCACGAAGACGTCGCCGTCTTCGCTCGCTAGATAGAGCCGCTCGGGAGTGGCCACCGGCGAGGCCGAGAAGGCCGCATGGCCGTCGCCCACCCGCTGGCGGTAGAGCTCCTTGCCGGTGGCCGCTTCGTAGCAGGTGAGGGTGCCGTTGTTGTTCAGGGTGTAGAGGTGGGGCCCCACGGCGATCGGCGTCGGCAGGTAGGTGCCACCCTTCTGCACGCTCCAGGCGATCTGCGCGCTGGTGCTGGCGTCCGGCTTCAGGGAGAGATCCCCACGGCCGCCGGGGCGGATGGCGTACACCGGCTGGAGCGGCCGGTAGCCCTCGCTGACGAACACCAGGCCGCCGGCGAAGATCGGCGTCGACACGCTCACTTCGGTGGTGGGCGAGATATGCCAGAGCTCTTCGCCGGTCTTGGGGTCGTAGCCGCGGATGGCCCGGCTGCCGTTGGTGACGATCTCGAAGCGGTCCCCCGAAGGCACCAGCGTAGGAGTGCCCCAGGAGGAGATCTCGGCCCGGGGCGTGCGCCACAGCGGTTTGCCGGTGGCGAGGTCGTAGGCGGCCAGGAAGGAGTCCTTCGGGCGGTCCACCTGCAGGATCACCTGGTTCTGCCAGATCACCGGCGAGCTGGCGTGGCCCCATTGGTAGCTGGGGTCGTAGAACCAGCCGGTATCGACGCCGCCCACCTCGGTGCGCCACTCGAGCTTGCCATCCTGGCTCAAGCAGTAGAGGCCGCCCTCGGAGCCGAAGAACACCACCACGTGCTGGCCGTCGGTCGCCGGCGTGGAGTTGGCGTGGGTGGCCTTGAAGTGGCGCAGCACCTTGGGGGCGCCCTTGGCGAGTTCGCGATCCCACACCAGCTTGCCGGTGGCGCGCTCGAAGGCGAGCAGCCGCCAGGAGATCTGGCCGGGGTCGGTGGCGCTGTCGACGTCGCCGTAGAGGCCGGTGCGCAGCGTGGGCTCCTTCTCGCTGTGCACCGCGGTGGCCACGAACACGCGATCCCCCCAGACGATCGGGCTCGAGTGGGCGAAGCCGGGCACCGGCACGCTCCAGCGCACGTTCTTGCCTTCCTTCACGTTCCAGGTGGCGGGGGGCTTGGCCATCGGGTCGAGCCCCGAGGCGCCGGGGCCGCGGAAGGACGGCCAGTTCTGGGCCTGGGAGGTGGCCGGGAGCAGGAGCAGCAGCAGGCTGGGCAGGAAACGCTTCATGGCTTGGCTCCGGGTTCGGTGGTCGGATGGGCAGCGCGGGCGAAGCGGGTGGTTTCGCCGCCGAAGATCAGGTCGAGGGCCACCGGCTGGTCGTTCTCCCGAACCACGGCGAGAGTCCCCGCGCCGAGATCCGGCGAGCGGAAGTGGGTGTCGTCCACGGCGCCGAGGGTGTAGTGGCTGGGATCCGTGTAGAAGCTCACCGAGAGCGTGCCCGCCTGCGGGTCGAAGTAGAGGGTGAGGCTGTAGTCCTTGACGCCCCGGAAGAGACCCACGTAGCGGCCGGCGTAGCTCGCGAGGAGCCCGGGATCCACCTTGGCGTTGGCCGGCGGCGAGGGCTTGGCGCCGGCCGCCTGGAGCATCTGGACGATCTCCTTCATGGGCGCATCGCCGGCCTGGGAGGGATCGGCCGTGGCGTCGATCAAGTCCGTGAGGTCTTGGGGCTTGAGCTTGCCGCTGGCGAGAACCACCTTCAGCACTTCCGGGTGCTCTCGGCCCACGGCCATCATGGCGATCGGCGCCGCCGCGACGCCCTTCTCGAGCAGCAGCCGGATCACCTCGGCGTGGCCGTTGTAGGCCGCCCAGACGGCGGGGGTGCTGTGGTAGAAGGTGTCTTCCACCTCCACCTCGGCGCCCTTCTCGAGCAGCAAGCGCACCACCTCGGTGCGGCCCTTGTCGCAGGCGAAGGAAAGGGCCGTGGCGCCGTATTCGCTCTTGGCGTTGACGTCGACGCCGCTCGCGAGCAGGGCCCGCACCCGTTCGACATTGCCCTCGGTCGCCGCCGCGCGCAGCTCGGCGCCGGCGTCCCCTGCCGGCGGCTCGGCGGCGAGGGGGAAGGAGGCGAGGCCGGAAAGGGCGAGCAGGCCGCTCACCGAGGCGCGAGCGAAAAGACTCCAGAAGGCGGTCAGCTTCATAGTTCCCCCTCGCTGTGGATGGCGATTGCAGACAGCCCTGGGCAAGACGAAGATGAAGAGAATTCTGCCAGGAACACGTCGAATCTCATACGATGCAAAGGCCCGCTGGTTGCGCGCGGACAGAACCGGAGCCGCCGAGCCACGTAGTAGGAGCTCGGAACCTGGCCAGGATGGCGGCACACGGCTTGCTGGGATGGTCTTCTTCAGAGTGCTCACAAGAATCGGCCAGGTGGCGAGCCTGGGCAGCAGCCTCGCTTCGGAGATCGACGGCGGACGACCGCGCTTCGATCTCGGAAGGGCTGGCCACACGCGTCGAGTCGGATCAAGGAGGTCCAGGATGAACATTCCCAGGATCAAGGTCTGGAGCGCCTTGGGCGCGCTGCTCTTCCTGGCCGCGGCCCTGCCGGCCACGGCGGCGGAGTGGCCAAGTTGGCGTGGGCCAGGCCAAGATGGTGTTTCGAACGAGAAGGGTCTGGTTTTGAGCTGGTCCCTGGCCGGGCAGAACCTGGTCTGGAAGGATGAGCTCACGGGGCGCTCGACGCCGGTGATCTTCGAAGGCCGGGTGTGCGCCAACGGCCGGGTGGGCGATGGCCCCCTGAAGCAGGAGATGGTGGCCTGCTGGCAGGCAACCACCGGCAAGAAGCTCTGGGAGTACCGCTTCAACGTCTACCACACGGCTGTGCCCTGGAACCGGGTGGGCTGGGCGAGCGTGGCCGGCGACCCGGAAACCGGCTACCTCTTCGTGCAGGGCGTAGGGGGCACCTTCCTCTGCCTGGACCGCGCCGGCAAGGTGGTATGGCAGCGCAACCTGGCGGAGGATTACGGCTTCTTCTCCGGCTTCGGCGGCCGCACCCAGACGCCCACCGTGGACGGCAGCCGGGTGATCGTCACCTTCGTGAGCTCGAGCTGGGGGGATTGGGGCCCGCCGCGGCATCGCCTCTTCGCTTTCGACAAGAAGACCGGCGAGCTGCAGTGGGTGGCCACTCCTGGCCAGGCGCCGCAGGACCTCAACACCCAATCGACCCCGGTGGTGGCCACCATCGCCGGCGAGCGGCAGATCCTCTTCGGCAACGCCGACGGCTTCGTCTACGGCGTCAACGCCAACACCGGCGAGAAGGCCTGGGGCTTCCAGGTGTCCAAGCTGGCGCTCAACACCACGGTGGTCTACGACCCGGCCACCAGTACCGTGTTCGCGGCCCACAGCGAGGAGAACCCGGATGGCGGGCCGCTGGGCCGGGTGGTGGCGATCGGCATCAGCCAGGCCGATGGCGCCTTCAAGGCTACCGAGAAGTGGCGCTACCAGGTGGAAGTGGGGTTCTCCTCGCCGCTGCTCCACGGCGGCCACCTCTACGTGATCGACAACTCGGCGAACCTGATCGCTCTCGAGGCCGCCACCGGCCGAGAGCTGTGGATCGACCGCCTGGGCACCGTGGGCAAGAGCTCGGCGGTGTGGGCGGACGGCAAGCTCTACGCCACCGAGGTGAACGGCCGCTTCCACATCCTGGAGGAGGGCCCGGACGGCGTGACATCCCTGAGCGACGTGCAGCTCTCGATGCCCGAAGGGCGGGCGGCGGAGATCTACGGCTCGCCGGCCGTGGGCTACGGCATGGTGTGCTTCACCGCCGAGAACGGCATCTACTGCCTGGGCGACAAGAAGAGGCTGAAGACGCCGGCGATCACGGCCGCGACGCCGGCGATCGTGGCTCCCTCGACGTCCCCGGCCACCAAGCTGCTGGTCTACCCGGCCGAGGCCACTCTGTCGCCGGGCCAGCCTTTGCGGTTGCGGGTGGACGGCGAGACGCCGACCGGCCCGGGAGCCCTGGCAAGCCCGGTGGCCTGGTCCCTCGAGGGGCTGGTAGGCACGGTCGACGCCACCGGCCAGTTCGTGCCGGACCCGGCCAAGGGCACCCAGATCGGCAGAGTGGTGGCCAAGGCCGGCAGCTTGAGCGGTGCGGCGCGGGTGCGCGTCTTCGCCGATCTGCCCTTCAGCGAGGACTTCGAGAGCCTGCCTCTCAAGGGCCGCCCGAGCTACTTGCTGGGTGCCGCGCCGCGTTTCGAGGTGGCGGAGGTGGAGGGCGCCAAGGTGCTGATGAAGACGCCCGCGCCGGAGGGCATCCATCGCCACAAGACCTTCATCGGGCCCTCGAGCTGGAGCGGCTACACCATCGAGGCCGATCTGATGGGAGTGCAGACCGGGCGAAAGATTCCCGACGTGGGGCTGATCGACAGCGGCTACACCGTGGACCTGATGGGCGCCCACCAGCAGATCCAGATCCGCTCCTGGGAGTCCGAGCTGCGCGCCTCGAAGGACATCCCCTTCCCCTGGCAGCCGGGCGTCTGGTACCACATGAAGGTGCGGGTGGAGCCGGCGGCGGCGGGGGCGGCGCGCATCTCGGTGAAGGTCTGGCCGCGAGCCGAAGCCGAGCCGGCGGATTGGACCGCCGTCCACGAGGATCCGCTGGGCATCCTCTCCGGCGCCCCGGGCCTCTACGGCTTCACGCCCTCCCCGGCCTACTTCGACAACGTCCGCATCACGAGGAACGCGCCATGAGCCGTGCTCACCGCTTGATCGTCGCCGCTCTCTTCGCCTCTCTGGCCCTGCCGTGCTCGCTGTGGGCGGGCGCTCCGGCCGGCCAGTACGCGATGTTCGGCCAGACCCGCTCGCGCAACATGGTCTCGCCGGAGAAAGGCCTGCCCACGCGTTGGGACGTCAAGACGGGCGAGAACGTGCTGTGGTCCGCGACCTTGGGCTCGCAGGCCTACGGCGGGCCGGTGGTGGTGGGGGATCGCATCTTCATGGGCACCAACAACGAGGCGCCGCGCAATCCCAAAGTGATCGGGGACCGCGGCGTGATGATGGCTTTCGACGCCCACACCGGCCAGTTCCTCTGGCAGGGCGCCCACGCCAAGCTCTCCCAGGGCCGGGTCAACGACTGGCCCCAGCAGGGCATCTGCTCGGCGCCCTACGTCGAAGGCGACCGCGTCTACTATGTGTCCAACCGGGCCGAGCTGATCTGCGCCGACACCGAGGGCTTCCGCGACGGCGAGAACGACGGCGCGGTGAAGAACGAGGAATCCGCCACCGAAACCGACGAGGACGTCGTCTGGAAGCTCGACATGATCGGCGAGCTCGATGTCTTTCCCCACAACCTCGCCGTGGGCAGCCCGCTCATCGTCGGCGACGTGCTTTACACCGTCACCGCCAACGGCGTCGACGAGGGGCACGTCAACATCCCCTCGCCCCTGGCGCCGAGCTTCATCGCGGTCGACAAGAACACCGGCAAGCTGATCTGGGAGAGCAATCTCCCGGGCAACAACATCCTCCACGGCCAGTGGTCGAACGCCACCTACGGCGTGGCCGGCGGGCGCGAGCAGGTGGTTTTCGCCGGTGGCGACGGCTGGCTCTACTCTCTCGATCCCAAGACCGGCAAGCTGATCTGGAAGTTCGATTGCAACCCCAAGGATGCCAAGTACATCATCGGCGGCTCGGGAACCCGCAACTACATCGTGGCGACGCCGGTCTTCGCCAACAACAAGGTTTATATCGGGGTCGGCCAGGATCCGGAGCACGGCGAGGCTCCCGGCCACCTCTGGGCGGTGCCGGCGGACCAGGAAGGCGACGTCACCGGCAAGCAGATCTGGCATCGCGGCGGCGAGGATTTCCACCGCACCCTGTCCACGGTGGCGATCGGCGACGGCCTGATGTTCGCGGCGGACCTCTCGGGTTTCCTCTACTGCCTCAATCCGGATACCGGCGAGCTCTACTGGAAGCACGACATGTTCGCCGCCGTCTGGGGCTCGCCGGTGCTGGTGGATGGCAAGGTTTATCTCGGCGACGAAGACGGCGATGTGGTGGTTTTCAAGGCGTCGAAGCAGAAGCAGCTGCTCGCCGAGATGAACATGGGCAGCTCGGTGGTGACGAGCGTCACCCCTCGGGATGGTGTGCTCTTTATCGCCAGCCGCAACCGGCTGTGGGCCCTGAAGGAAGGCATCAAGCCACACCCGATGGACGCTCCCGCCGCCCCGGCGGCCCACTGAGGCCGGGCGGAGCCGTGACGTCCACTTCCGGGGCGCCGGGTCTGGAAGCCCAGGTGGCCGCCCGCCGGGCCGAGCTCGACGCCCATGTGCGGGAGATGGTGGCCTGGCACTTCGACCCGGCCACCGGCTGCCCGTTCTGGCTGGAGTACGCGGCGCGGCTGCCGTTCGACCCGCGGCAGGAGATCCACGGCTACGGCGACCTCCACCGGCTCGGCCACTTCGAGGACGAATGGCTGCGCGGTGGGCCGGTGCGCCGCTGGCTGCCCCGCGGGCTCGAGGGCAGGCCGGTCTCGGTGTTCGAGACTGGCGGCTCGACCGGCGTGCCCAAGTCCCGCATCAATATCGAGGACTTCCGCATCGACTACGAGCTTTACAGCGACACGCTCTCGCCCGCGGCCTTCCCCCTCGGCGCCGACTGGCTGATGCTCGGCCCCACCGGGCCGCGCCGGCTGCGCCTGGCGATCGAGCACCTGGCGCAGCACCGCGGCGGCATCGCCTTCCATGTGGATCTCGATCCGCGCTGGGTGAACAAGCTGATCAAGGCCGGCAAGCACCAGGAGCTCGCGGCCTACAAGCAGCACGTGATCGACCAGGGTTTGACCGTGCTGCGCGCCCATCCCGGCATCCACTGCCTGTTCACCACTCCCAAGCTGCTCGAGGCGCTGTGCGAGAAGATCGACCTCGGCCGCTACGGCATCACGGGCATCTTCTGCGGCGGCACCGAGATGAACGCGCAGTTCCACCGCTTCGCCCGCGAGGAGCTGGTGCCCGGCGTGGAGTTCGTGCCCACCTACGGCAACACCCTGATGGGCCTCGCCTGCCCCAAGCCCTTCGACCCGGCGGACGGCTACGCCATCACCTACTACCCGCCGCTGCCCCGGGCGGTGTTCGAGATCGTCGATCCGGACCACCCCGGGCGCACGGTGGCCTACGGCGAGACCGGCCGGGTGATGCTCACCACCCTCACCCGCGAGTTCTTCATGCCCCGCTTCCTCGAGCGCGACGAGGGCGAGCGCGCGGCTCCGATCCCCACCTACCCTTGGGATGGCGTGAGCAATCTGCGCCTGTTCTCCCGCCTCGCCGAGTCGGTGGTGGTGGGCGTGTACTGAGCCCTGACGCGAAAGAGCGGTCGTAGGGGCGCGGTTTCCGCGCCCGGCCCGAGAGGGTACCGTCTGCAGGGCGTTTGTTGATTTCAGCCACATTGTGGTACTAATCAGCCATGGCAAGTTCTCTGGGAGATTTCGAGCGCCTGGTGTTGCTCGCGGTGGCCCGCCTGAGCGAGGCCTACGGGGTGAGCATCCGGTTGGAGATCGAGGCTCGTACCGGCCGTGATGTATCTGCGGGAGCGGTCTACACCACGCTGCTCCGGCTGGAGAGCCAGGGCCTGGTGAGCTCGGAGCTCTCCGCCCCCAGCCAAGTTCGGGGCGGGCGTCGCAAGCGCGTCTACCGCCTCGAGCCGGCCGGAGAGAAGGCCCTCTCGAGCTGCCTCGAGGAGCTTCGCCGGATGACCCAGGGAATGGAAGCGAGGTTTCGCCTGGTATGAGCCCCCCTGCGCTGGCTCGGTTGGTGCTGTGGCTGGTGGTGCGCGACGCCCTGGCCCGAGAAGTGATCGAAGGGGATCTGGTGGAGGGCTGGAGTCTCGAGCTCGCCTCCGGCAAGGGCCGGCGAGCGGCGAGCCGGTGGTACTGGTGGCAAGCCCTGGCCTCGAGCCTCGCCTGGCTGCGCTCGGCCCGCGAGCGCGCCGCGTTCGGGCCCAGAGGGACGGGCTTCCGGCCCTGGCGGGGCCTGGGTACGGATCTGCGCCATGCCGTGCGCTCTCTCTGCCACCAGCCCGGCTTCACCGCGGTGGCGGTGGTGACGGTCGCGATCGGCGTGGCGGGAACCGCCAGCGTGTTCTCGTTGCTCGACGCCGTGCTGCTGCGGCCGTTGCCCTACCAGGAGCCGAATCGGCTGGTGATGGTGAGCGACGAATCCGCCAGCGACAACAACGCGGTGGGCAACACCGGCTTCGCCACCTACGAGGACTGGCGCCGGGAGAGCCACAGCTTCGAGCAGCTGGCGATCCTGCGCTTCTGGGGCCCGGTGCTCCTGGGCGAGGGCGAGCCCGAACAGCTCCAGGGCCTGCGGGCGAGCGCCAACCTTCTCGCGACCCTGGGAGTCCGGCCGGCTCTCGGCCGCGGCTTCACCGCCGAGGACGACGACCCCGAGCGGCGCTACGTGACGATGCTGACCGATGCCCTCTGGCGTCGCCGCTTCGGCGCCGACCCGGCCGTGATCGGTCGCTCCCTCGACCTCGGCGGCACTCTCTACCAGGTGGTGGGAGTGCTGCCGCCGAGCTTCGACCCGGCAGCCATCTCGCCCTTTTTCGGCGCTCCGGACCTGATCTCGCCCCTCGGCTACCGTGCGAGCGACCCCTGGGGCTGCCGGAGCTGCCACCATCTCAAGGTGCTCGGCCGGCTGGCCCCGGGAGCCTCGATCGCGCTGGCGCGCGAGGACCTCATGGCGGTGCAGAGCCGCCTCCTCGCGGCGTTTCCGAACGACTACGCGGACGCCCGCGTGCGCGTGATTCCCTTGAGCGACGCCCTCTACAGCCAGGCCCGGCCGGTGCTCTTCGTGGTGACCGGAGCGGTGGGCCTGCTGTTGCTGATCGCCTGCGCCAATGTGGCCAGCCTGCTCCTGGCCAGGAGCCGGGGACGGGTGAAGGAGGTGCGCATCCGCGCGGCCCTGGGAGCGGATCGCTCGCGGCTGGTGCGTTTGCTGCTCAGCGAGAGCCTGCTCCTGGCGGGGCTCGGCGGGGGCCTCGGCCTGGCCCTGGCGGGAGTTCTGATCCGCGTCCTGGTGGCCGGGGCTCCGCCGTCGGTGCCGCGCATCGCCCAGGCGGGGCTCGATCTGCGGGTGACGGCCTTCGCCTTGCTCGTGATGGTGGCGAGCGGGGTGCTGTTCGGCCTCGCCCCGGCTCTCGGGCTCGCGAGTCCCCGGCCGGACCTCGAGCTTTCCAGCCGCGCCACCGCCGGCCGGCCGGCGACCCGCGGGCGCAGGCTGCTGGTGATGGGCAACCTCGCCCTGGCCTTCGTGCTGCTGGTGGGAGCGGGGCTGATGCTCACCAGTGTGCATCGCCTGCTGCGGGTGGATCCCGGCTTCGACGCCCACGGCGTGCTGGTGATGAGGCTCTCCTTCCTGGCGCCCCGCTACGACGAGGAGGCCGGAATCCATCGCGCCGTGGCGGCGATCAGCCGCGAGGTGGCGGCCCTGCCCGGAGTCGAGGCCGTGGGAATGGCCGGCCAAATCCCCCTGGGTGGCAACTACGACTCCTGGGGCGCCGAAGTGGAGGGCCGGAAATCCGACCGCCCCCAGGACCGCCTGGACCTCCAGCGCTACGCCGTCACCCCCGGCTACCGCCAGGTGATGCGCCTGCCGCTGGTGGCGGGGCGGTGGATCGGCGACGAGGACCGAAGCGACACCCTGCCGGTGATGGTGCTGGGCGAGACCGCCGCCCGCCAGCTCTTCGGGGCCGAGAGCCCTCTCGGCAAGCGCATCCGCATCGGTGGGCCCGAGAGGCCCTGGCGGACGGTGGTGGGAGTGGTGGGCGACGTCCGTCACCAGGCGCTCTCCTCGCAGGTGAGTCCCCAGATGTACCTGCCCCTGGAGCAGAGCACCGACCCGTTCCTGGTGATGGTGGTGCGCACGGGCGGGGAGCCCACGGCCCTGGCGCCGGCCGTTCGGGCGCGGGTGGTCGCCACGGCCCAGGACGTGCCGATCTACGGTGTGGCCTCGCTCGAGGAGCTGGCGGCTCGAACCGCCTTCCGGGAGAGCTTCACCTCTACGTTGCTGACGCTTTTCGCCGCTTCGGCCCTGCTCCTCGCGAGCGTCGGGCTCTACGCGCTGGTGGCCTTCCTGGTCGAGGCCCGGCGCAAGGAAGTGGGTGTGCGAGTGGCCCTCGGGGCGCTGCGGGCAGACATCTGCCGGCTGGTGCTCGGCCCGGGGCTAGCCCTGGTGGGTGCCGGCCTGGGTCTCGGCTGGCTCGCAGCCGTGCTGCTCAGTCGCCTGCTGGCCGGCCTGCTCTACGAGGTCTCCCCGGACGATCCCCTCACCTACGCCACCATCGCCGCGGTTCTCGTGGGGACCGCCGGGCTCGCGCACCTGGTGCCGCTGGCGCGGGCCCTCGGAGTGGACCCGGTGACCACCCTGCGAGAGGACTGAGCGACTCCGCCCAAGCGGCTGGCACCTGTTCCGCTCCCCGCTGCTACTGGTTCAGCTGTTTGGCCTTCTTGCGCGCTTCGGCCAAGGGTGGCACGCCGTAGCGCGCGCGCTCGGCGTCGTCGACGGCGGGGTCTACCTCGTACAGCCGCCAGCGGCCGTCGGCGGTGTTGGTGAATTGGGTGCCGTATTTCTGGGGCTTGCCGAGGTTCATCAAGTAGCGATCGATGGCGGCGGCGTAGAGCCAACGGGCCCGTGGATAGTCCAGCTGGCCGGCACGCTCGGCAAGGTCGGCGGTGAGCTGGAAGTGCGCCGGGCAGTTGCCGTGCTGGAAGATCATCGCAGCCTGGTAGAGGCTCTCGGCGCGGCGGATCTTGCCCTGCACCAGCCACCCCATCACCTCGACGCGGCGCTGGCCGTCCTCGATGTCGATCCTCTCCCAGCCGTTCTCGGCACCCAGGCCGTGACTGCGGGCTTCCTGGTCGGCGGCAAAGAGCTCGGCCAGCCGCGAGGTGACCGCGGCATCCTCCTCGCCGTCGAAGCGCACGTTCCCCACGTCGGGCCGGCAGGGCTCCCGCCCGCCGGTGAAGGAGCCCGCCGGAGCCATGGCGTCCTCAGCCAGGGCGGGAGGAGGAGCCTCAGGGGCCGAGCTACTGAGAAGAAGGGAGAAGGCAAGGCTGGGCAGAGCGAGCATGCGGCACCTCCCGGAGCAGCCATCCTAGAGCACGATGCGCCAAAGAGCCGCCGTCCCCTTCACTCCCGTGTGGAAGACCGGCTGGCACCGGTCCGGATGCGCTATCGTCCTTGGCGTCGATCGTCCCTTCATCCCGGAACTCTTTCGAGGACCTCGCCGTGCGAAAAGCCTTGCTCGTGCCCTTCGCCGTTGTTTTCGTCCTTCTTTCCCTGCCGGTCTCCGCCGCGGTGCCGGAGGCGCTGTTCCAGGACCTCTCCTGGCGCCTGGTCGGGCCGCTGCGGGCGGGGTGGTCGCTGTGCGCCACCGGCCTGCCCTCGGAGCTCGACACCTTCTACTTCGGCGCCGCCGACGGCGGCGTGTGGAAGACCACGGACTCCGGCCACACCTGGCGCTCGCTCTCCGACCAGGCGCCGTTTTCGTCCGTGGGGGCGCTCGAGGTGGTGGCGGCGGGCTCGAAGCGGGTGATCTACGTGGGCAGCGGCCAGACTCAGACCCGCTACGACGTGGTGGACGGCACCGGGGTGTGGAAGAGCGAGGACGAGGGCAAGACCTGGACCTCCCTGGGCCTTGCCGATACCTTGCACATCGGCCGGCTTTGGGTGGATCCGCGCAACCCCGACGTGGTGCTGGTGGCGGCCCTCGGCCACCTCTACGGGCCCAACGCCGAGCGCGGCGTGTTCCGCACCGAGGACGGCGGCCGCAGCTGGAAGAAGGTGGCCTTCGTGGACGAGGGGACCGGTGCCGTGGACCTGGCGGCCGACCCGGCGGCCCCGGACGTGGTCTACGCCGCCTTCTGGCAAGTCCGGCGCTACCCCTGGCAGGCCTACCATGTGCCGCAGATCGGCCCCGGAAGCGGCATCTACAAGTCCACCGACGGCGGCCGCAGCTGGGCCCCCGCCTCCCGCCAGGGCCTGCCGGCCGGGCCGCTCGGGCGGATCGGCCTGGCGGTGGCCCCGGGCAAGGGCGGGGCGAGGGTGTACGCGGTGGTCGACGCGCCCAAGGGAGCGGGCCTCTATCGCTCGGAAGACGGCGGGGCGAGCTGGGTGGCGGCGCTCGAGAGCCGCTCGGTGGTGAGCAACTACTTCGGGCGGGTCTTCGTGGACCCGGGCAACGCCGACCGGGTGTATTTCGTGGGCCAGTCCCTGCGTCGCTCGGACGACGCCGGCAAGACCTTCCGCTATGTGAAGGGCTCGCCGGGCGGCGACGATTACCACTTCCTGTGGATCAACCCGGCCCACCCCGAGCGGATGGTGGTGGCGAGCGACCAGGGAACTTCGGTGTCGGTGAACGGTGGCGAGACCTGGAGCCTCTGGTACAACCAGCCGACCGGCCAGTTCTACCGGCTGGGGGTGGATCAGCGTTCGCCCTATTGGCTGTACAGCGGCCAGCAGGACAGCGGCACCGTGGCCGTCGCCAGCCGCAGCAACTACGGCCAGCTGACCTTCCGGGACTGGCATCCGGTGGGCGGCGACGAGCGCGACGGCGACCTGCCGGACCCGGACGATCCCAGCCTGGTCTACGGCAGCGGCCTGGGCGGCAAGCTCTCCCGCTGGGACGAGCGCACCGGCCGGGTGGCCAACGTTTCGCCCTGGCCGGTCTCGAGCTACGGCCAGCGCCCCGCCGGCCTGCGCAACCGCACCACCTGGATCACCCCCATCGCCATCTCGCCGCGGCCGCCGCACGCGCTCTACCAGGGCACGCAGGTGCTCAATCGCTCGCTCGACAAGGGCCAGAGCTGGGAAGTAGTGAGCCCGGACCTGACCGGCGCTCAGCCCGGTGCCCCGGGCTGCGAGGGCGAGCCGCCGAGCGAGCGGGCCACGGCCTGCGGCTTCGGAGTGATCTTCGCCATCGCCCCCTCGCCGGCCGCGGATGGGCTGATCTGGGTGGGCACCGACAACGGCCGCGTGCAGGTGACCCGCGATGGCGGCAAGAGCTGGGCCGACGTCACACCCAAGGAGCTGGGCGATTGGAGCCAGGTAGCCTCGATCGATGCCTCGCCGCTCGACCCGGCGAGCGCCTACGTGGCGGTGGACCGCCATCGGCTGGACGACCGCAGCCCGATCCTCTTCATCACCCATGATTTCGGCGCCAGCTGGCGGCGCTCCGGCGCCGGGCTCCCGGCCGGGGCCTACGTCGACGTGGTAAGGCAGGATCCGGTGCGCTCTGGCTTGCTCTATGCCGGCACCCGGGTGGGAATGTTCGTGTCTTTCGACGATGGCGCCAGCTGGCAGCCGCTGCAGCTCAACTTGCCCCGCACCGGCATCAACGACCTCCTGGTGGTGGGCAAGGACCTGGTGGTGGCTACCCAGGGCCGGGCGATCTGGGCGCTCGACGACGTGACGCCGCTGCGCCACCTGGCCGCCGGGGCGGCGAAGCCGAGCCTCGCGCCGCCGGCGCCGGCCCTGCGGCTTTCCGGCAACGAGAATCGGGACACGCCCCTGCCGCCCGAGTTCCCCACGGCGCAGAACCCGCCGGCGGGTGCGCCGCTGGACTACTTCCTACCGGCGGCGCCCCAGGGCCCCGTGCGGCTCGAGGTGTTGGACGCCTCGGGCGTCCAGGTGGCGGCTTTCGCCAGCGACCAGCCTCGCGAGCGGCCGGCAGCCGGCCAGTACTTCCACGAGCGCTGGCTGCTGCCCCTGCCCGTGCCCGGCACCCGGGTGGGGCACAACCGTTTCGTGTGGAATCTGCGCTATCCCCAGCCGAAGGCCACGGACTACGACTTCTCGATCGCCGCCGTTCCCGGCCGGGACACCGCCACGGTACCCCAGGGCCCCTTCGTGGTGCCCGGGCGCTACACCGTGCGGCTGACGGTGGACGGCGCCTCCGTGGAACAGCCCCTGGAGGTGCAGGCGGACCCGAGAAACCCCACTCCGGTCGGTGATTATCGGGCCCAGCTCGCCCTCGAGCAGGAGGTGATCGCCGCGCTGGGGAAGGTGGTCGAGACCTTGGACGCTGCGGCGGCCCTCAGCACCAAGCTCGAGGGGCTCGCCGCCCCGACCAAGGGAGTGGGGAAGAAGAAAGCGGCCCAGGCGCAGGGCCTGGCCCATCGGCTGGCACCTCTCTCGGGTGGGGGCGAGGAGCTCGATTTGACTGCCGTTGGCAGCGTGCTCTCCGGGCTCGAGGTTGACCTCGAGGGCGGCGATGGTCCGCCCACCGGCCCCCAGCGGGAGCTCGCCCAGCTGATGCAGGCGCGGCTAGCCAGGGCGCTGGCCGAGTGGCAGAGCGTCGAGTCGGCGGCGCGGGCCCTGCTCGCCGGCCGCTAGGCGGGGCGGCCGAGCAGGGTCGCGACCAGAGCCAGCACGCCGGGCAGGGCCTGCACCCAGAGGATCCGGCGGCTGGCGGTGGCGGCACCGTAGAGGCCGGCGACGATCACGCAGGCGAGGAAGAAGAGCTTCACCGCGAAAGCATGGGGGCCGGGCACCAGCCCCCAGAGGAGGCCGGCCGCCAGAAAGCCGTTGTACAGGCCCTGGTTGGCGGCCAGCGTGCGGGTGGCCTCGGCCATTTCCGGGCTGAGGCCGAAGACCCGCCGGCCGGTGGGCTGGGTCCAGAGGAACATCTCGAGGACCAGGAAGTAGAGGTGGAGCAGGGCCACCAAGGCCACCAGCACGTTCGAGAGCATCGCGCACCTCCGGGTCAGTGTCTGGCGGCGGAGGCTACCACGAGCTCAGCCGCCGGTCGCCGGCTGGGCCCGCGGCAGCTCGGCGGCACCCAGGATCTCGAGCGTTTCCGGCTCCTGCACGAAGACCACCAGGCGGAGGTTCTCTCGCTTCCAGCCCGACTCGAGCTCCAGGCTCACCGGCAAGGCTTTGCCCGGGGTGGCCTTGGCCTGGGCCAGCCGTCGCACCACGAAATCGTTGTCGAGCTGCCGGCGGGCGTTCTCACCCCGGGCCACGGCCGTCGAAAAGCCGTTCTCCACCACCGCGGCGAGGAGATTCGCCTTGGTCGAGGCACCGGCGGCAGTGGGATGAGCGTCGACCACGGCCGTGAGACGGCCGGCCTTGGGCTCTCCCGGCGCGACTTCGACCTGCCATTTCGCAGGCTCCGAGAGCAGCCGGCGCAGAGCTCTTTCGATGCAGGAGCGGTCCGAGCCGAGGCAATCCTCGAGGCCGTGGACCATCAGCTGGGGGGTGTAGATCCGGGAGGTGCCGCGCGCCCGGGCGTAGGCTTCCTGGCGGGCGGACCAGGTGGGCGAAGAGAAAGGATCGGCCCAGCCGAGGTGATCCCAGTAGTCCACGTGGTAGGCCAGGGGCAGTACCTTGCCCTGCCAGCGGGGGTTGGAGCCGAGTTCGGAGAGCAGGCGGTCCGCCGGCGGGCAGCTGGAGCAGCCCTGGGAGGTGAAGAGTTCGAGCACGATCGGGCCGCCGGCGGTGGGCAGAGGCTCCTGCGCTTCGGCGCGGGAGAGGCCCAGGCGGTCTCTCAGGGAGAAGGCGAGCACGGCGAGTAGGGTAACGGAGAGGACGAGCCAGCGGGCACGGTGATTCATGGCAGTGAACCTCCTGGTTCAAAAGGCCGCTTCGCGGGCGGGCCGGAGGAGCTCGGGGAGCCCGGCGCGAGGCTTCAGTGTGGCAGCCGTCCGGGGTGTGCGCAAGCGCCTCGAACTGCGGCTGGAGCGCAACATTGAGTTTCGATCGGCCGTAAAGTAGAGAGGTCTCATCGACGTCGGGAGGAGACACGATGCACTCTTTGTTCCAGGACCTGCGTTTCGGCCTGCGCACCATGCGCCGCACCCCTGGAGTCACTCTCGTGGCCCTGGCCTCGCTGGCACTCGGGTTGGGCGCGAACGTCACCATCTTCTCGCTGGTCAACGCCATCTTCCTGCGCCCTCTGCCCGTGGCCGACCTCGAGCGGCTGGTGGCGGTGGTGGGCACGGACGTGAAGCAGAAGGCGCTGGGCAACGCCCTGCCGATCTCCCGCCTGAACTTCGAGGACTACCGGGACCGCAACACCCACTTCGACAACCTGGTGAATGTCAGCTTCGCCGGCGTGAGCCTGTCGCGGTCGGGCGGCGAGCCGGAGCGGATGGGCGCTCTGCTGGTCTCGGGCGACTACTTCGAGATGCTCGGCTTGAAGCCGGCTCGGGGGCGCTTCTTTTTGCCGGAGGAGGATCAAGCCCCTGGCCGCAACCCGGTGGCGGTGCTGTCCTGGCGCCAGTGGCACGACAAGCTCGGGGCCGATGAGCACCTGGTGGGCTCCGTGATCAACCTCAACGGCCATCCCTTCACCGTGGTCGGAGTGGCCCCGGAAGGGTTCGTCGGTACCTTCGTGCTGGGCACGTCGGATGTCTGGGTACCCACCATGAGCTACCCCGAGGTGCTGCCCACCGACCTGGTGAAGAACTTCCGCGAGCGCCGTCCGCTGCTCACCTTCATCCTCGGCCGCATGAAGTCGGGCGTGACGCTCGAGCAGGCCCAGGCCGAGCTGCAGGCCATCGGCAAGCAGCTGGAGCAGGAGCACCCGGAGGAGAACACCGGCCGCAACGTGGCGCTGATGCCGCTCGCCCAGTCCACGCTGCCGCCCCAGCTACGAGGCCTCTTCACCCAGGCCGGTGGCATGCTGATGGTGGTGGTGGGGCTGGTCTTGCTGATCGCCTGCGCCAACGTGGCGAATCTCCTGCTCGGCCGGGCCGTGGCCCGCCGGGGAGAGATCGCCGTTCGACTGTCGATCGGTGCCGGGCGGGGGCGGCTGGTGCGCCAGCTGCTGGTGGAGAGCTTGCTGCTGGGTCTGGTCGCCGCGGGCCTGGGGCTCGCGCTCGCCTACCTGGGTCGCTCGGCCCTCTGGGCCATGCGGCCGCCCTTCCTGCAGGGGACCGTACTCGATCTCTCCTTCGACGGCCGGGTGCTCGGCTTCACCTTGGTGCTGGCCGTGGTGACGAGCGTGCTCTTCGGCCTGCTGCCGGCCCTCCAGACCACCCGCGCCGGAGTGGTCTCCGAGCTCAAGGACGGCGGCGGGGTCTCGGGCGAGCGCTTCCGCTTCCTGTCGCGACGGAACCTCTTGGTGGCCGGCCAGGTGGCGCTGGCGCTGGTGGCCCTCTCCGGGGCGAGCCTGCTCATGGCCAGCCTGCGCCGGGCGATGGCGATCGATCCGGGCTTCAACGTCCAGCAGACCGGAGTGATGGCCTTCGACGTCGGTGCCCTGGGCCTCGATCGCGGGCGGGGCGAGCAGTTCTACGATGCCGTGCTGGAGAGGGCCCGGGCCACTCCCGGCGTGACCTCGGCGGCCTTGGTCACCGACATTCCGCTCACCTTCGGCGGCTTCTTGCGCACGGTCTTCGCCGAGGGGCACGACCCCAAGGCCGAGAACAACGGCCTGCTCACCGCGGTGGATCCGATCGGCGACGGCTACTTCAAGACGATCGGCATCGAGCTGCTGCGGGGCCGCGACTTCTCTTCGCTCGACCGCGAAGACGGGGCCTACGTGGCCATCTTCAACGAAACCGCGGCGAAGCGCTTCTGGCCCGGCGAGGAGGCTCTCGGCAAGCGCTTCCGATTCTTCGGCGAGAAGTGGATTCTCGAGGTGGTGGGGATCGCCAAGGACAGCAAGTACAACAACGTCGGCGAGGATCCCGTGCCCCACATCTACCTCCCGCGCTGGCAGCACTACGGCCCGGCCCTGGGGCTGGTGCTGCGCTGCCAGGGCAAGCCCGAGGTGGCGCTTGCCACGGTGCGCAACGAAGTACGCAAGCTCGAGCCCAATATGCCGGTCGCCAATGTGCAGCCCATGGCCGCGGTGGTGCGGCAGTCGCTGTGGGCGCCGCGAATGGGGGCCTGGCTGTTGGGGATCCTGGGCGGGATGGCGATGGTGCTGGCTCTGGTGGGGATCTACGGCGTGATGTCCTACTCGGTGGAGCAGCGCAAGCGGGAGATCGGCATCCGGATGGCCCTGGGCGCGGGCGTGGATTCGGTGATCCAGCTGATCCTGCGCCAGGGCCTGTTGGCCGTCGCAGTGGGCGTCGCAGTGGGCCTGGCCCTGGCCCTGGCCGGCAGCCGGGCGATCGCCGGCATGGTCTTCGGCAGCAGCACCGATCCCCTGCCGTTCGTCTTGACCACCCTGGTGCTGGCAGGCGTGGCAGCTGTGGCAGCCTTCCTCCCCGCCCGCCGAGCCGCCGAGGTGGACCCCGTGCGCGTGCTCAAGGGAGCGTGAGTGGGGCTGAAACTCCTGGCCGGGCTCGGGCATCGAAGCTCCTGAACGCTGTCCGGAGAGGGTTTAGCGGCTCGGGAATCGGCTCGGGGCCGGCTCCTCTCCGGGATAAGCTCTGTCGTCGGCGCTCACAAGGAGAAATGCCATGCTCCAGGCCAGCCGGGGCCTCAAGGTCGCCACCTGGGTCGTCCAGATTGCAGTTGCTGCGATTCTGTTCCAGACTCTCTACTTCAAGTTCAGCGCCGCTCCCGAGTCGGTGTACATCTTCTCGAAGCTGGGCATGGAGCCGGCGGGGCGGATCGGCTCCGGCGTGGCCGAGCTGGTGGCGGGAGTGATGCTGTTGATCCCGAGCTTGGCCGCGCTCGGGGCCTTGCTGGCGCTGGGAGTGATCTCGGGGGCCGTGCTCTCGCATCTCACGGTGCTCGGCATCGAGGTGCAAGGCGATGGCGGCCTGCTCTTCGGTCTCGCCCTGGTGGTGCTTCTGGGCAGCCTCTTCGTGCTCTTCGTGCGACGCCGGGAGCTGCCTGTGGTCGGTCGCTGGTTCCAGAAGGAAGCCGCCTGAGCTCGGTCCTGGCTACCGCTCCCGCAGGTTAAGGCTGGTTAGCGGGTTTCAGCCACGATCGATCCGCTCTGGCTGCGGATCGCTGGATCGGAAGGGAGACGAATCTATGACTCGGCGTTTTCTCGTGCGCTCACTGTTGGCGGCTGCTGTGCTTTGCGGGCTTCTGGTCGGCTCGGCCCAGGCCGGGCCGGTGGTGGGTTGGGAGCTTCTGGGGCAGAGGTCGGTGACCGACCGCCTCGATCACGATGTGATCCCGGTGACGGCCGCCAAGGGCAACTTCAAGAGCCTGAAAATCAAGGTCTTCGTCCGCGCGGTGCAGTTCCACCACGTGACCGTGCACTTCGCCAACGGCGAGAACCAGACCATCGAGCTGCGCAACGTGATTCCCGCCGGCGGCGAGTCGCGGGTGATCGATGTCGAGGGCTACGATCGGGTGATTCGCTCGATCGAGCTCACCTACGATGCCCAGAGCCTGCGCGGGCGCCGCGCCCGGGTCCAGGTCTGGGGCCGCAATTGAAGCACTGATCAGTCCTCCGGGCCGGCTTCCCCGCCGGCCGACAGGAGGCGCATCCGCAACGTCTTGATGCGGTTGCCGGCCACTTCCACTACTTCGAACTGGCACGGGCCCACCTCGGCCCGATCCCCTTCCACCGGCCGGCGGCCGATCTCGGACAGCACCACACCGGCCACGGTGTCTTCGTCCCGATCGGAAAGCTCGATGCCCAGCTCCTGCTCGAGGTCGGCGATCAGCATCGACCCGGAAACCAAGTAGAGGTCCTTGCCGCGGGCCACGAGCTCGGGCCTTTCGACGTCGAATTCGTCCTGGATCGAGCCCACGATCTCCTCGAGCACGTTCTCGAGCGTGATGATGCCCGAGACGCCGCCGTACTCGTCGAGCACCGCGGCGAAGTGCAGCCGTTCCTCCCGCATGCGGCGCAGCACGCGGTCGAGCGAGAGGGTCTCGGGAATCAGCGGGATCTTGCGCGCCACCTCGGTCAAGGATTCGATCGGCCGGGCGGTGCGGAACAGGTCCTTGATGTGCACCACGCCGACCACGTGGTCGAGATCGCCCTCGCACAGGGGGTAGCGGGTGTGGCCGCTCTCCCGGGCGAGCCGAAGGTTGTCCTCGAGGCTGCGGCCGGTCGAGAGGTAGACCACATCCCCCCGCGGCACCATGATCTGCCGGGCCACCCGGTTGGAGAGCTCGAAAACGTTGTCGAGCAGCTCGCGCTTCTCTTCCTGGAGATGCTCGTCGCTGCTCGAAGCCAGCAGCAGGCGCAGCTCCTCTTCGTTGTGCACGTGCTCGTGGCCCCCGGCCGCCTGCAGCCCGAGACCCTTGAGGATCAGGTTCCCCGACGTGTTGAGCAGCCAGATGAACGGATAGGCGAGCTTGTAGAAGGCGTAGAGCGGCAAGGCCACCGCCAGCGTGGTGGCCTCGGCCTTGCGCAGGGCGATGTTCTTGGGCGTAAGCTCGCCGAAGAGCACGTGCAGGCTGGTGATGGCGAGCAGGGCGAGGATCAGCGACAACGAGTGGAGCAGGTCCTCGGTGACCCCGGGTATCCAGCTGATCAGGGGGCGCACCAGTCCGGCCACCGCCGGCTCGGCCACCGAGCCCAGGGCCAGGGTGATCAGCGTGATGCCGATCTGGGTGGCCGAGATGTAGGCGTCGAGGTGCTGGGCCATGTGGCGGGCGAGCTTGGCCCGTCGCTCGCCACGGCCGGCGCGGATCTCGAGCTGAGTGGGCCGCACCTTGACCAGGGCGAATTCGGCGGCGACGAAGAAGGCGTTGGCCGCGATCAACAACACGGCCAGCCCGAGGCCGGCCCAGGGGTTGAGGCCGCCGGCAGCGGGAGGGGCGGTGGCCGCGTCCGACGCCAGCGCCAGGGTAGGGCTCATGGCTTCAGGGAGGGATCCAAGGAGGGCCGGCCGGAGAGCGAGAGTCCTGGACCGGGCGGCCGGAGCGCGCCCCCGCTACTGGGAGGTTCGTCGTTCATTCGCCGGCACTCTAGCACAGCCCTTCCGACTGGAACTCGGGGTGGCTCGGCGCGTAGGCTATGGCCATGATTCCCTTCCTTCGCCTCGACAACGCCCGCCGCCTGCCGCTCTTCCGCCGACTGCTGCTGCCGGCTTTCGGTGCCGCGCTGCTCCTCGCCGCGCTCCTGCCCTGGGTCGCCCGCGCCCAGGACTGGTGGGGCGACGGCCGACTGAGCGGCACCGTGCTCAACGAGAAGGAGCAGCCGATCGCCGGCGCCAAGGTCACGGTGCGCCTCGAATCCGGCTCGCGATCGGGACCGCCGCCCACGGTGACGGACAAAGACGGCCACTGGACCCTGCGCGGGCTCGCCGCCACGCGCTACCAGCTGAGCATCGAGGCCCCCGGCTACATCGCGGCCCAGGGCTGGGCGACGGTCGAAGCGGATCACCCTTCGCCGCCGGTCGACGTCGAGATGCGGCCGGTCACCGAGGTGACGCCGAGCTTCGTCGAGGGCGACGGCACCAGCACCATCATCAGCTGGCTCGAGAAGGGCAATGCGCTCCTCGCCCAGGGCAAGCCCAAGGAGGCCCGCGAGGAGTACGAGAAGGCCGTCGAGGTGCTGCCGAACGACAAGAAGCCCGAGACCTACCGCACCATCGCCCGCTGCTACTTCCTCGAGGGCAAGAAGGCGGAGGCGGTGAACGCGCTCAAGATGGGCCTCGTGGCCGGGCCCCAGGACGCCGAGTCGCGCAAGCTCTTGCCCCTGGTGGCGGCGCAGGCCGGCCAGGCCGCAGCCGCGGAAGCCTGGCTCGCGAGGCTCGATCGCGAAGGCCCGGACGCCCTGGCTGCAGAGCTCGGCGGCAAGAAGGAGGAGGAAGAGGGAGGCGCCCTGGACCTACCGGCACCCCAGCCGGCCAAGCCCGGGGCCACCGGGGCGCTGCAGGTGATCTTCCGCGAGCGGAACCCGGCCGGAGAGGTCTCCGAGGTGATCCAGCGCTGGGGTATCCCGGAGGCCGACGTGCAGAAAGCGGATTCCACCGCCGGCCGCTACGAACTCGCCAAGGAGAGCTTCTCCCTGCGGGTACCCGAGGGCTACCGCCCCGAGCGGCCCGCCGGCCTCATGGTGTGGATCAGCCCCACTCCGTTCGGCGGCACGCGCCGGCCGGAGGTCCAGAAGGTGCTCGACGAGAAGAACATGATCTGGGTGGGCGCCAACAACTCCGGCAACACGCGGCCCAAGTGGACGCGGATCTCCCTCGCCCTGGACGCCCTCACCAACGTTCCCAAGCTCTACGCCATCGATCCACGGCGGATCTACGTCGGCGGCTACTCGGGCGGGGGTCGTACCGCCGCCACTCTCGGCTTCCTCTATCCGGACGCCGTGCGCGGAGTCTTCTGCATGATGGGGGTAGACACCTACCGCTCGATCGCCGTGCCGGATCGCCCGGGCACCCACTGGCCCCCGGCCTTCAAGGAGCCCTCGCGCGCTGCTCTCAAACAGGCCAAGAGCGATCTCTACTGGGCCCTCCTGACCGGTGAGCTCGACTTCAATCGAGCGCAGACCAAGGCCGTCTACAAAGACCTCAAGAGCCTCGGCTTCGAGCATTTGAGCTACCTGGAGATGCCGGCCTCCAGCCACTACAGCGGGCTTTCCGGCGAAGGCCTGGCCAAGGCGGTCGACGCCCTCGACGGCAAGTAGGCCGGGCAGCGCTCAGCTGGGCCGGGCCTCGGCCACCGGAGCCGGGCCTTGGTGCGCCTCGAGGAAAGTCTCCGCCCGGCTGAACACCCGGGCGAGGTTCATCCCCTTCTTGACCGCACCGAGGGTGACCTTGCCCGTGGCCAGCGCGAGGCCTAGCTGGAAGTAGGTGCGAGCTTTGCCGCGGTGGCGGTAGCGCACCTCGAGCGCGTGGCGCCAGAGCCGGGAGTACTCTTCGTAGAACTCGTCGAGCGGCAACCGCGTGGGCAAGACCGCGTGCACGATGTCGAACATTTCCCAGTTCTGGGTGGTCACCCGGCGTTGGGCCTCTTCCCAGAGATCGGTGCCCGGCAGGGGCGTCAGCACCGAAAAACCGCTGTTGTAGGCGCCGGTGGAGTCGATCCAGTCCCGCAGCCGGGCGAAGTCCTCGCGATCCCAGGCCGGATCGACGATGAAATTCGGCGTGAAACCCACGCCCAGCTCCTTCAGGATCTCGATCGCCCGCACGTTGTTGTTGGCGGTGTTCTTCTTGTTCACCGCCGCCAGCCCTTCGTCGGTCACTGCCTCGAGGCCGAGGAAGATCGCCAGGCTGCCGCAGTCCTTCCACATTTCGATCAGGTGGGGGAACTTGCAGATGATGTCGGTGCGGGTCTGCACCGTGAAGTATTTCTTGATGCCGGCGGCCTTGATCTGCCGGGCCATCTCCTCGCCGCGCTTGACGTTCATCCAGAAGATGTCGTCGGTGATGAAGATGTTCGGCGCTTCGATCTCGGCGAGCTCGGCCACCACCCGTTCGGGCGATTTCTCGCGGAAACTGCTCTCGTGGAACTTCCACACCGAGCAGAAATTGCATTTGAACGGGCAGCCGCGGGCGGTTTCCATCAAGGCCAGGGGCTTGCGGAAGTTGATGTAGTAGTGCGGAGCGTAGCGGGCGATCAGATGGCGAGAGGGCAGGGGCAGGGTGTCGAGGTCGCGGCGCGAAGGGGCCGCTCCGGTGGGCACAAATTCGCTGCCCTGGCGCAGCGAGAGACCCGGCACCCGGCGCAGGTCCCCGCCCTGCTCGAGCGCGGCGACCAGGGCGGGCAGCACCTCTTCGCCGTCGCCGATCGCCACGGCGTCGATCTCCTCGAGCTGGAACCACTCGGGATCGCGCGAGGAGTCGTGGCCGCCGACCACCAGGAAGGCCTCGGGAAGCAGCGCCCGCACCTTGCGGGCCAGGCGCCGGGTGCGGAAGCGCTCGGTGGTGAAGTTGCACTGCAGGCCCACCAGCTGGGGCTCGAGCTCGGCGAGTCGCGCCAGCCCGGCCTCCTCACCCTCGAGGCGGAGATCGATCACCGTCACACGGTGGCCGTCTTGCTCGAGGCAGGCCGCCACCGAGATCAGCCCCAGGGGCTCGACGAAAGTGAGCATCTCGAGGCCGAGAATGCCGCCGATCGGCGGCTTCAGAAGCACCACATCCATCGCGGATCTCCTTGCTGCGAGAGCGCAAGAGCCCAGGCCGACCGAGAACCGAAGCGACTTGAGAAAAAGGGAACAGAGCCGCAGGCAGTCTAGCAGATCGTTCCCGCGCTCCTTTCGCGGCTCAGGGCAGCTCGCCCAGAGGGAGCTCGTCGAGGTAATGCTGGAAACGGGCGAAGAAGCGCCCCACGTGGAGACCGTCCACCAGGGCGTGGTGCACTTCCACCGAGACCGGAAGGAGGCGCCGGCCGGCTCTGTCTTGGTGGCGGCCGAAGACGATCTTCGGCACGGAGTCCCCAGGGTTGTGCTTGCGGGCGTGGGCGAAGCTGGTGAACGCCACCCAGGGGAGCACCGAGTAATGGATCAGGTCGTCGCGGTCCCAGCGCGGCTCGAGCTTGCCGGAGCCCGAGCGCGCGGCCTCGAGGGCGGCCCGCGCCGGCGGGGCGAAGCGGGCGAAGCTCGAGTGGAAGTCGAAGTAGGCGAAGACGAAGGTGTCGTCCGGGCGCAGCACGGTCGAGCCGCCGTGGATGCGCTCGTGCACCAGCACCTCTTCGCCCCTCAGCCGGTAGCGCAGCTCCTCGACCTCGTTGGCCGCCAGGAGCGAGAGGTAGAAGGCGGCCACGGCGAAGGAGGGGCCGCCCGCTTGCTCGCAGCGCCGGTGGAGCGCGGTGACGTCCACCTCGGCGCAGAGGTTCCAGAAGGGTTGGTCGAAGCTGCGGAAGAACTCGTAGTGCTGGCGGCGAGGCCAGCTTTCGAGGTCGAGGTACCGGGGCACCGCCTAGGAGCCCTTCTGCTTCTCCCGCAGCCGGGCGAGGTTAGCGTTCGCGAGCTCGTCGGTGGGCGCCAGGGCCAGCACCTTGTGCAGCAGCTGCTCGGCCTCGGCCAGGCTGTTTCGCGTCATCAGCAGCACGGCCAGATCGTTCAAGGCCGGCACGTGATTGCCGTTCGCCGCCAGCGCCTTCCTGAAATCGGCTTCCGCCTCGGCCGAGCGGCCGGCCGCCATCTGCACGGCGCCCCGCTGGTAGAGCGCGTCGGCGCTCTTGGGGTCGATCTTGAGGGCGGCTTCGGCGGCCGCCAGGCCTTCCGGGTAACGCTTGGCCTGGGTGAGCACCCGGGCCAGCAGTAGCTGCGGCCGAGGGTCCCGCGGATGGAGCCCGGCCTGCTCGCGCAGCTCGGCCACCGCGCGAGCGGTATCCCCTTTGGCGGCGTTGCCGAGGGCGCTCTGGAGATGCTCGGCGACCGGATCGCCGCCGGCGAACGAGCTCTCGCTGGTCTGGAGCGCGGCTGCCTTGGCCTGGGCGGCCTTGGCCTCCGCGGCCTGGCCGGCGGTGGCCAGGAGGGCGGAGTAGGCCTCCCAGCCCGGCCGATAGCCCGGCTGCAGCTCCGTCGCCTTGCGCAGGGCTGCGAGCGCCTCGTCGCGCTTGCCGGAGGTGTCGAGGCCCTGGGCGTAGGCCACCAGCATCTCGCCGGCGATACCGGGGATGGTGTCCTTCCTGGGATCAGCGTTGAGCAGCCCATCGGCGAAAGGCTTGAGCGCGGTCACCGCCGCCGGCGCCTGGCTCAGCTGCAGCAGGGCCTGGCCGAAGAGCAGGGTCACGTGGGGGTCGCCGGTGGGGGCGGCAGAAAGCACCCGCACAGTTTCCTGCGGCTGGTTGGTGTCCAGGTAGGCCCGGGCGGCGAGCAGCAGCACTTCGCGCTCGAGGCCCGCGGGGGGAGTCTCGGTGAGGTTGCCGAGCTCCACCAGCACCCGGGCGGGGTCCCCCTCGAGCTCGGCCACTTCGGCGCGCAGCACGCGGACCGGATCGGATTGGGCGTTCAGGCCCTCGAGCAGGACCTTGGCGTCCGCGGCACGCTCGAGGCGTACGGCGGCGGCTGCGGCCGCCAGGCGGGCCTCGCTGTCGTCCGGGTCGGCCTGGAGCCAGCGGACCAGAAGCGAGAGGGCGTCACCGTCGCGGCCCAGCCGGCCGTAGTGGAGGCCGAGCTCTCGGGCCGCCGGGGAGAGCGGCGCGAGCGAAGCCGAGCGGGTCAAGTAGCGCTCGCCGTTTTCGAGGTCGCCGGCCGCCAGGGCGGCCCGGCCCGCGTTGTAGAGCACACCCGGGTCGGCATCCGGGCGATCGGCGAGCGGCTTCAGCACGGCCACGGCTTCGGCGCTGCGGCCCGCCTCGACGTAGAGCGCCCCGAGCACGGCGAGGGCCCGAGGGTCGGTTCCGGTCTTCTCCCGCAGGGGCTCGAGCAAGGCCATGGCGCCGGCGCGGTCCCCCTGGTCGAGCCGTTCGAGGGCCTGATCGAGAGGAGTCTTGGCGGCCGGCGGAGCCGGGGCCTGGGCTTGAGCCGAAAGGGCGAGCAGGAGCAAGGCGGGAGCGAGGCGGAGAAGTCTCATGGTCTCGAAGCTACCATAGGGTCGACCTCTAACCCCGCACGTAGCCCAGCCAGCCCTTGAGGTACTCGCCCTCGGGGTGGAAGATGTCCACCGGGTGGTCCGGGCCGGCGGCGAGGGGGGCCAGCAACGAGAGGCTGACTCCCGCTTCGTCGGCGGCGGCGAAGAGGATCTGCCGGAACAGCCGGGGGTCGATTCCGGCCGAGCAGCTGAAGGTGAGGTAGAAGCCGCCCGGAGCCACCCGGCCCAGAGCGAGGCGATTGAGGTCCTTGTAAGCGCGGGCGCCGCGCTCGACGTCGCTTTTGCGCGGCGCCAGCGGCGGTGGGTCGCAGATCACCAGCTCGTAGAGCTCGCGATTCCGCCGCAGCTCCGCGCCCACGTCCGCTCGCCGCCACTCCAGCCGCTCCGGAGCGAAGCCGTTGGCCGCGAGCTGGCGAAGGGCGAGCTCTGCCAGCCGCGGGGAGGACTCCACGGCGGTCACCTGCGCGGCGCCGCCTCGGAGGGCGTAGAGGCCGAAGGCGCCAGTGTGGGCGAAGAGATCGAGCACCCGGCGCCCGGCGGCGAGCGCGGCCACTCGCTCGCGGTTCTCCCGCTGGTCGCAGTAATAGCCGGTCTTCTGGCCGCCGGCCAGGTCCGCCACGAAGCGCAGCCCGCCCTCGAGGAACTCCACCTCTTCGGGCACCTCCCCCGAAATCGTCTCGTCGTGGCTGGCGAGCCCTTCCTGGCGGCGGGCGGTCAAGTCGTTGCGCTGCCGGATGGCCAGGCCGGGATAGGCCGCGGCGAGCGCGGCGTAGGCCTCGCCGCGCAGCTTCTCGAGGCCGGCGGAGGTGATCTGCGACACCAGCACGGAGTCGTAGCGGTCCACCGTCCAGCCGGGCAGGCCATCTCCTTCGGCGTTGAGCAGTCGGTAGCCGGTGGTGGTGGCGCTCGGCAGCCCGGCGCGCAGGGCCCGGGCCGCCGCCAAGCGCTCGGCGAAGAACTCCCGGCCGATCGACTCGGCCCGGCTGTGCAGCAGGCGGACCGGAATGCGGCTGTCCGGGTTGAAGAGGGCCCAGCCGAGATCCTTGCCGTGCGCCGAGCGGACCCTGGCGAGGGCCGAGCGGAGATCGCCTTCGATCCTCGCCACCGCGCCGGAGAACACCCAGGGATGGCCGCGGAGAGCGGCCTTCTCTTTCTCCGGTCGCAGATGCACCACCGCCGAGCTTGCGGCCATCGCCCCTAGCCCACCTCGACGAGCCCAGCCGACTCCCAGGACTGCCCCGAGGCGGCGTGAGTGACCTTGAGCACCAGGCGATAGCGGCCAGCAGCGACGCCGGAGGTCTTGAGGTGGACGAGCAGGGTGGCGTCCTCCGAGTCGCTGGCGACCAGTCGCTCCACGGTGGAGGCCTCGATGCCCGGCACCGGCTTGCCATCGGTGCTGAACAGCCGTACCTCCACCCCCAGCTGGCCCTTGCCGAGGAAGGTGCTGGGCACTGCCACCTGGCTCTCCCCCGCCGAAGGCAGGCGCGGCCGGGCGGCCGGCAGGAAGGGGTTCTCCCCCAGCATGAACGGGTAGGGCACGTCTTTCTGGCGAGCCGGCTCTTCCCGGGCCACCACCCAGGGGCTGGTTTGCGGGGCGACCGGCGGGCCGAGGTAGGTTGTTTTCTGGCTGAAGTCCGGCACGGCGACCGGCACCACCGAAAGGCTCGATTGGCCGGTCTTCAGGTTGCGCACGAACAGCCGGACTTCGAAGTCCCCCGGCGGCAAGTCCAGGTGGCCGAAATACTTGAAGCCGGTCTGCTCGAGCTGGGGGCGAGCCTGCTTGAGGTCGAGGCCGAGGTTCTGGGTGAAGAAGTCGAACACCGTGCCCTCGTTGTCGAGGGCGTAAGCGTAGATCTCCACCGGCACCACATCGCCCGTGAGGCCCTCGAGCAGCCGCTTGCCGTCCACCTCGAGCACCAGGGGCACGTAGGCGGTGGGGCCGCCCATCCGGAACGGGCCGGCCCACAGCGTCCCGCCCAGCGTGCCGCTCTCCTCGCCGAGCAGATCGCTTGCCGTGCGCAGCTGCCGCTCGAGCGGCGATTGCTCCGTCACCGGTACCGGGGCGTAGAAGCCCGGGCGGTAGGTGAGTTCGGCGCCCTTGACGTCCCGCTTGAGGCGCACCTTGAGCCGGTGGTATTTGCGATCCCGGGCCAGGTTCGGCGGCTGGATCGCCAGGAGGTAGGAGACGCTGGTGGTGGCGAGCATCTGCTGCATCGCCTGCGAGGCGTCGTTGAAATTGCGGAACACCTGGCCGCCGGTGTCCTTGGCCATGGTGGTCAGGCTGTTCTGTCCGGATCGGCCGGTGCGCACACCGCCGTCAGCCCGCAGGCCGCCGATGTCGACCGCCTGGATCACGCAGTCCGCGCGCTGGAACTCGGTGATCATCTTGGTGAGGTCGTTCTGCACCTGGCCGCTGCCGTAGAGGGTGTCCGAGCTGACGTTGTAGCTCGCGCCCGAGGCGATCGAGTCGGTGGTGCTGGGCTCGTTCAGGCCCACGCTGGGATCGGAGCTGTTGTTGTCCACCGAGGCGATGCCACGGGGCCCGGCGTCGTTGCTGCCGCCGGTGCCCACCAGCAGGGATTCGTCGAAGCCTTCGGAGAGCAGCACCACGTACTTGCGCCCCTCGACCGAGCCCAGCAGGCGGGCGAGGTCGGCCATCTGGCGGGTCATCGAGGAGACCTGGAATTGCTGGTCCCGGCGGTTGACCTGCTCCACCTGGCCGAGCTCGTCGTGGACGTCGCTGCCGCCCACCGTTTCGCGGTCGAGCCGCGGCGCCGCCCCCGCCTGGTAGCTGCGCTTGTCGCCGAAGGTCAGCCCCAGGGGATCGGCCAGGCGCTTGGCGAGCTGGGGATCGCCCAGGGTGTCCACCGCCATCAGCAGCTGGGAGCGGTCCGGGGTGAAGCCCAGGAGCACCCGCGGCCCCTGCTTCACGCTATAGGTGGCGACCGCCGCCAGGTCGTCGCGGTGCAGATCGTGGGCGAGCAGGTCGCGCACCGCCTCACGGGCCTTGAGCACTGCGCTCGGCTGGGCGAAAGTGAGGTCGAAGAGGAAGAGGAAATGGCGGCGGCCGGCGGTGGGCAGAGGGCCGCGGCTGGTGGCACGCTCGCCGAGGTCGATGACATCGAAGCCGACGATGGGCTGAGCCGTTCGGCCGTCGAGAACTTCGAAGTCCTCGGCCTTGAGGCCCCGTACCGGCTTGCCGTCGGCGAGCACGGTGACCGGTACCTCGATCACCACCACGGAAGCGGTTTCGGCCACTCCCTTCTTCGCCGCTTCGAGCGGCAGGGCGGCCGCCAGGGCCCAGACGACGGTGAGCACAACCCGTTTGCGCATCCTCGGTCCTCCTTGCGTCGAGCCTTCCCCGGTGAAAGCTCCGAGGAAGCCTAGCAGGCCGCGTGTTCCAGAACGCTGAGCTCGAGCGTCGATCTTCGAGAGGCGGGAACAAGGTTTAGCAAGAACGGAGCCAGGGATCCGGGCGAAAAAGCCGGCCAGAACGTCCGGCCTCTCGGACGGGTCCGTCCAGCGCCGAGGCCGAGCCCGGCGGTGCGCTCAGGCCCTCAGTTGAGGATTTCGATCGGAATGGAGCTGCTGCGGGTCTCGCCGGTCGAGGGGTTGGTCAGCGCCACCTTGAGGGTATAGAGGCCGGTCGGCAGCTTGGGCGGCTGGAAGGTGGCGAGCAACTTGTCGTAACCGGCGATGCCGGTCGCGGTGCGCTCCACCAGTTTCACTTCACCCCCCGAGACGGCCCCGCCCTGGGCATCCACCAGCTCCCCGGCCAGAGCGAGCTGACCCTGGCCCAGGTTGTAGCCCACCAGGTAGAACTGCGCCGCGCCACTGTGGCCCACCTGGGGAAGCGCCGAAGGTACATAGGGCTCGCCGTTGATGGTGAAGGGGTAGACGGTGGAGTCCAGCTGGCCCTCGGGCTGGCGCTCCCTCACCATGAAGAAGCGTGGCTTCTCCTCGGGGAAGAAGGGCGGCAGCACCACGGGGGCCGTGGTCTCGTAGGGCGGCACGTTGAGAGCGGTGGTGGTGACTCCGGTGCGGCCGGTCACCGCGTTGCGTACTAGCACCCGCAGCTGGTAGCTGCCTGGCTTGAGGTCGAGATGGCCGTAGTACTTGAGGCCGGAGCCCTCGAGCTTCTGCCGGCCCTTGCTGACATCGAGGTTGATCTGCTGGCTGAAGAAGCCCTGGACCTCGTTGTCGGCGTTCGAGGCGTAGGCGTAGATCTCCACCGGCAGCTTGGGGCTCTCCTTGGGGTGGCCGGCCAGGAGGCTCGTGCCAGCGAGCTCGAGGATCACCGCCACATAGGCGTGCCGCGGGCTCGAGCGGAAGGGCGCGGCGAGCAGGCTGATCTCGACGTCGTCGAGGGGCGTGGCCGAGGCGATGGCGTCCGAAGCGAGGAGGTCCTTCTCGAGCGGCGCCAAAGTGGGGTAGGGCCGGGGCTCGAAATAGCCCTGGCGATAGGCCAGGCGCAAGTCGTCCTTGGCTCGAGCTCCTGCGAGCTTCACCCGCAGCTTGCGGAAGCGGCCGGTGGTGGGCAGCTCGTCGGTCTGGAAGGTGAGCAGGTAGGTGATCGCGCTGCGGTCCAGCACCTCCGGCAGCTGCTTGGAAAGGTCGGTGGCGTCCTTGAACAGCTCGCCGCCGGTCTCGCGGGCCATGTAGAAGAGGCCGTCCTGGCCGGAGTTCAGACGCGAGTGGAAGCCCTGGCCGGTGGCCGAGACATCGGTGATCCGCTCATCGGCCCGCAGGCCGCCGATGTCCACCGACTGGATCACGCAGTCGGCCTTGCGGAAGGAGCTGATCATCTCGGCCATCTCCCGCTGCAGGCGGGTGCTGCCGAAGAGGTCGTCAGTCTCCACGAACCACAGGTTACCGGCCTGGATATCCAGGTTGCGCCCCTCGCCCTGGCTGGTGTCCTCGAGCGGCACGCCGGTCAGCAGCCGGGTGTCGAAGCCCTCCGAGAAGAACAGGATCTGCTTCCGGCCCTCCACGGCCGCCAGATGCCCGGCCATATCGCCGAGCGAACGGGAGAAGGCCACGATCTGGTTGCGCTTGTCCATCTTCTCGGTGCGGTCCACCAGGCTGGCCATCACCTTGAGCTGCTCGCGAGCCTCGGCGTCGAGGCCGTCGAGCACCCGCAGCGCGTTGGGGTCCGCCGAGGCGACCTCGGCCGAGCTGTCGGAGGGCTGCGCGGCGATCAAGAAGCGCAGAGGGTCGAGCTGAGAGTTGCGCTTGAGGCCCACGTTGTCGATCGCCTGAGCCACCTGCGCGCGGTCGGGCGTGAAGGTGAGCAGCAGGCGGGGCCCGGCCTCCAAGGTGAAGGCCGCCACCGCCACCAGATCGGTGGGATGGAGTCGGGAGAGCACCAGCTCGCGGGCGGCGGTGCGCGCCCGCAGCAGGGCGGCGGGGCTGGAGTACGAGAGGTCGAAGAGCAGCAGGAAGTGCCGGCGCGAGGGCGGTGAAAGCTCCAGTTTCGCCGGGGCCTTGCCAGGCGCTGGCTGCTGGAGCGTCAAGTCGACCACTTCGAAGCCAGAGATCGGCCGCTGTTTGCCTTCGTCGTAGATCTCGAAGTCGGCGGTGGTCAGGCCGCGGACCGGCTTGCCGTTCTTGTCGACGACGTTGACCGGCACCTCGACCGCGATCACGCGCGTCTGCTCCTCGAAGCCACGCCGCGTCGGCGCGCGCTCCGCAGCGCCTGCCTCGAAGGCGCCCCAGCCGAGACCCGTCACGACCAGCCCGGCAAGCCAACCGCGAGTTCGAGAAGCCATTGCTGGTTCTCACTGTAGCGCTTCTCGTGCCAGGACACAATTGCACCCCGGGACGGTGCCCTGGTCGCCGCTCGGCCCCGCCGGGCGAACCTTGCGGAAGCCGTCTGTGTCGCTACTGAGGCGGGCGGTTGACGTCTTTGTAGTAGAGGTAGCTCGCCGGTACCTTGCCCATGGCGACGAACCACTGGGCGCAGTAGGGGGCCATCCAGATGGCGTCACCGGCCTCTACAGGGTACCAGCTGTCCTCCAGACGGTACACTCCCGCGCCGCCGAGCAGGATCAGCCCGTGTTCCATGATGTGGATCTCGACGAAGGGCAGGTGGCCGCCCGGTTGGTAGGTGAAAAGGTTCACGGCCAGGTCGTAGGCGAGCTCGTCCGGCAGCAGCACCTGCAGGTTGGCGGCGGGGTCGCCCAGGAAGGGCGCGCCGGCCACTTCGGCGGCGTTGCCGAAGAGAGGCCGTGCCGAGCCGGCCCCGGCGAGCGGCGCGTAGCGCTTCTGGAAGAGGGTGAGGCGGGTGCCCGGTTCTGGCTGGGAGAGGCCCCAGGGCTTGCCGGCCGGGCTGAAGAAGAAGCCGCCCGGCCCGGCCGAGTGCTCGGCCCCGGCCAAGCTCACCTTCACTTCGCCCGTCATCACGTAGCCGAAAGTCTCGAGGTCGTTGGCCGGCAGCGAGGCCCCGCCGCCGGCTTCGAAGGTCCAGAGCATCTGGGTCATGCCGGCGCCCATGGCCGGGTTGATCAGCACCACACAGGTGGCGCCGGCAACGCCCGGGATGACGCTCGCGACGTGGTTGGCCGGGGTGATCAGGGCGTGGCGAGGCCCAACGTGGGCGCGGGTATGGCCAAAGAGCTCGGTCATGGTCGGCGGTCCTTCACTGCGGTCGAGGTGAGAGGTATTGGGCCTGGCGATCGGGAGCCGAGTCCGGCCCTGGGTAGACGGTTCGTCCCCTCGAGAGGGTGCGCACCACCCGCACGCGGCAGGGGCGTCCGTGGTACGGGCCCTGGCGATGGCGGTAGAGCAGATCGGTGTTGTCGAGTACGTGCTCGGAGCCGATCTCGAGCAGGCAGAGGTCGGCGTCGAGCCCCGGGGCGAGGCGGCCTTTGCGGTGGTCCAGGCGGAATCTCCGGGCCGCGTTGGCGGCCAGCAAGGCTGCCATGCGGGGCAGCGCCTGGGCGGCCGGGGCGCGCTCGAGAGCGGCGCTCAAGAGCAGGGGAAAGCCGTGCTGGCAGCCGGAGATGCCGCCCCAGAGGCGGAAGAAGTCGCCGCCGCGCTTGAGCCCGGGGGGCGAAGGGGAGTGGTCGGAGCCCAGGGTGTCCACCTCTCCGGCTTCGAGGCGCCGCCAGAGCTCCTGGCGCCGGGCTTCGTCGCGCAGGGGTGGAGCGCATTTGGCGATGGCGCCCAGGCGGGGCACATCCTCGGCGCCGAGCAGCAGGTAGTGGGGGCAGGTCTCGGCGCTCACGTCCACACCCCGCTTGCGGGCGAGGGCGATCGCCGCCAGGCCCTCGGGGCTGCTGACGTGGACCACGTGGAGGCGGCAGCCGGTCTCGCCGGCGAGTTCGCAGGCGCGCTCGATGGCCAGGAGCTCCACTTCGACCGGCCGGGTGGCGAGCCAGGAGGCGGCGTCCTCTTCGCCCCGGGCGCGGGCTTCAGCGAGCAGGCGGCCGGCCAGGGCGTCGTCCTCGGCGTGGACGGCCACGGGCAGGCCGAGTTCCGCGGCCCGTTTCATTCCTCGCCGGAGGATGGCGGGGTCGCTCGTGGCCGGGAACTCGTCGACGCCGCTCGCGCAGAGGAAGGCTTTGAAGCCGATGGCCCCCGCTTCGGCGAGCTCGCCCAGGGTGTCGAGGTTCAAGGGCGTGAGCCCTCCCCAGAGGGCGAAGTCGAGGCGGGAGAAGCGGCGCGCCTGGGCTCGTTTGAGAGCCAGGCCGGCGCGGTCGAGGACCGGCGGCAGGGAGTTCAGGGGCATGTCGAAGAAGGCCGTGCCGCCGCCGGCGGCGAGCGCGGCCGAACCGCTGGCGAGCCCCTCCCAGTGGGTTCGGCCCGGCTGGTTGAAGTGCACGTGGGCGTCGAGGATGCCGGGGAAGGCCAGGAGACCGCGGGCGTCGAGCTCTTCGAGGGCCGGCTCGGCGAGCTCGGGGCCGAGGGCGACGATGCGCCCCTCGGCGATGCCGAGGTCGCAACGCTCGATCCCGGCTCCCGGGTAACCCTCGGGCTGTACCACGCTCGCGCCGCGGATCACGAGGTCAAGGCGGCTCATCGGCCTCCTTCGCGGGCGGCGAGGCGTTCGAGGAAGTCGAGGGTGGCGGCGAGAGCGGCTTCGAGGTCGGCGGGGTCGACGTGCTCGTCGGGGTGATGCGAGAGGCCGCCCCGGCAGCGCACGAAGAGCATGGCGATCGGAGCGAGGCGGGAGAGGACGACGGCGTCATGCCCGGCGCCGCTCGGCAGGCTGAGGGCCCGGCCGGTGGTGGCGCGCACGCTCTCGGCGAGCAGAGCGCTGAGCCCGGGGGAGCAGGCGGTGGCGCCGTGGTCCTGGGTCACTCGCCACTCGAGGCCCAGGCGGCGATGGCGGGCGATCTCACGGGCCTGGGCTTTGAGCGCGGCGAGGGCTTGTTTGCGGGCGCCGTCGTCCGGATGGCGAACGTCGAGGCTGTGCACCACCTGGCCGGGAATGACGTTCGGAGCCCCGGGCCTGGCTTCGAGGGCTCCCACGGTGGCGACCAGGGGCGGATGGTCGAGGGCCAGGCGCTCGGCGGCGAGGAGGAGCTCGCTGGCGCCGGCGAGGGCATCGTGGCGCAGGGCCATGGGAGTGGTGCCGGCGTGGCCGGCCCGGCCCCGCCAGGAAAGGCGAGCGCGGGTCTGGCCGGCGATGGCGGAGACCACTCCCAGGGGGAGCTTCCTGGCCTCCAGTACGGGGCCCTGTTCGATGTGGACTTCGAGGTAGCCGAGGAGCTCGGCGCGCCGGTGGGCGGGGCGGGGCAGGGTGAAGGCGCCGCCGGCGTGAGCCTCGAGGACCTGGCGCACGGTGAGGCCGTCGCGGTCCCGAAGCTCGAGATCGGCTTCCTGGAGCCGGCCGCAGTAGCCCTTGCTGCCGAGGTAGGCGCTGGCGAAGCGGACGCCTTCTTCTTCGGAGAAGCCGAGGATCTCGAGGTGGAAGGGCAGGGTGCGGCCACGGCGGCGGAGCTCGGCCGCGGCGACGATCGGCAGGAGCACGCCCAGGGCGCCGTCGAAGCGGCCGGCATCGCGCACGGTGTCGAGGTGGGAGCCCAGGAGCAGGGTGCGGGCGCTGGGGCGTGGCGAGGGGAGCCTGCCGATGCGGTTGCCCAGGGAGTCTTCGCGCACTTCGAGGCCCGCCTGGCGCATCCACTCGGCCACCTGCAGGCCGGCCCGGGCCATGGCGGGCGAGAGGAAGATGCGACTGAGGCGGCCGGGCTCGTCGCTCACCGCGCCGAGCTGGTCGAGTTTCTGGGCGAGCTCGGCGGCGGCTGCGCTCAGCTGCCGCGGTAGGTGTTGTAGGCCCACGGGGTCACCAGCAGGGGCACGTGGTAGGCCTGGCCGGCCTCGAGCTCGAAGCGCACGGGAACGGTGTCGAGGAAGGGGCAGGGCACGCCCCGGGCCAGGAAGTAGGGTCGCACGGCGAAGCGGAGCTCGTACGCCCCGGGGGCGAACTCGTCGGGCCCGAGCAGCGGGGCGTCGGTGCGGCCGTCGGCGTTGGTGACGGCGGTCTTCACCAGCCGGGGCTCTGGATCAAGCCGCCAGAGCTCGACCGTCATCCCCGCCGCAGGCCCGCCGCGGTGGGTGTCGAGAACATGGGTGCTGAGCTTGCCCGCCATCGCGCTAACTCGCAGGCTCCGAGGTCTCGTCCGTGGCTCCAGGCTCCAGCACATCCACCAGTCGCAACCAGGCGATCTTCTCGATCTCGGCCAGGGCGTTGCGATGCTCGGCTTCGGGAGTGCTCTCCAGGCGGCTGCGGAGGGCGCTACGCACGGTCTCGAGGTTGTTGAGCCGGGCGCAGAGGATGAACGGGAAGCCGAAGCGCTGGCGGTAGGTGGCGTTCAGCGCCTCGAGTTCGGCGATCACCTCGGGGGCGAGGCCCACCAGCCCGGCGGCCGCCTGCTCGCGGCTGGATTCGGCGGTGAGCTGGCCCTGGCGGGCGAGGCGGCCGGCGAGGTCTGGATGGGCGCGCATCAGGGCGAGCTGGCGCTCGGAACCGGCCCGCTGCATCGCCCCGCAGAGCCCCTGGTGGAGGTGGTGGGCGTCGCGGAAGGGCCGGCCCTCGAAGCCCGCTTCGGCCACCCACGGCGAGCCCTCGAAGAGCGGGCCGAGGGCGGCTACGAAGGTGGCACGGTCGCAGCCGTTGAGCGTCGCGAGGGCGATTCTCATCCTCGCCCCTTCCTCAGGGCAGCAGCTCGTAGGCTGGCAGGGTGAGGAACTCGGCCAATTCGTCCGCCTCCACCATGTCGAGGAAGAGCTTCGAGGCCTCCGGGAAGCGGCCGCGGTCGTAGCGCTCGGCCCCTACTTCGTGGCGCAGTTTGGCGAGCTCCTCGGCGAGCAGGCGGTGGTAGAGCTCGGCGGTGAGCTTGCGGCCGTCCTCGAGGGCACCGCCGTAGTGCAGCCACTGCCAGAGCTGGCTGCGGGAGATCTCGGCGGTGGCGGCATCCTCCATCAAGTGGTAGAGCGGCACGCAGCCGAGGCCGCGAATCCAGGACTCCACGTACTGCACTCCGACGCTCAGGTTCACCCGCACGCCGGCCTCGGTGATGGTGCCCTCGGGCACCGCCAGGAGTTCGGCCTGGGTGACGTGCACATCCTCGCGCAGGCGGTCGAGCTGGTTCGGGCCCTTGAGGTGGCGCGAGAAGGCCTCGAGCGCGGTGGGCACCAGGCCGGGGTGACCCACCCAGGTGCCGTCGTGGCCGTCGGCCGCCTCGCGCTCCTTGTCGGCCCGCACCTTGGCGAGAGCCGCCTCGTTGGCCACTGGATCGCTCTTGATCGGGATCTGCGCCGCCATGCCGCCCATGGCGTAGGCGCCGTGGCGGTGGCAGATGCGGATCACCCACAGCGCGTAGGCGCGCATGAACGGCACCGTCATGGTCACCTGGGCGCGGTCCGGATAGAGCTTGCCCTGGCGGCTGAGGCGCTTGATGCAGCTGAAGATGTAGTCCCACCGGCCGCAGTTGAGGCCGAGGGCGTGCTCGCCGAGTTCGTAGAGGATCTCCTCCGCTTCGAAGGTGGCGAGGATGGTCTCGATCAGCACGGTGGCCCGGATGGTGCCCCGCGGCAGGCCGAGCTCGGCCTCGGCGTGGAGGAAGATCTGGTGCCACAGCCTGGCCTCGAGATGGCTCTCGAGCTTGGGCAAGTAGAAGTAGGGGCCGCTGCCCCGGGCCACCAGCTCCTGCGCGTTATGAAAGAAAAACAATCCCCAGTCGAGCAGCGAGCCCGAGATCGGTTCACCCTCGAAGAGCACGTGCTTTTCCGGCAAGTGCCAACCGCGCGGCCGCACGATCAGGGTGGCCACGTTGTCATTGAGCGCGTATACTTTGCCGTCTGGACTGGTGAAGGAGATGGTACGGCGAACCGCGTCGTAGACGTTGATCTGTCCATCGATCACGTTTTCCCAGGTCGGCGAGGTGGCGTCCTCGAAGTCCGCCATGTAGCATTGGGCGCCGGAATTCAGCGCATTGATCACCATTTTTCGATCGACCGGGCCGGTGATCTCGGTGCGGCGGTCGAGCAGGTCCGCCGGTGGCGGCGGTACTTGCCAGCTGGCCTGGCGGATATGCGCCGTTTCGGGCAGGAAATCCGGCAGCTTGCCGGCGTCGAGTTCGCGGTGGCGCACGGCTCTTGCGGCCAGGAGCTCGCGGCGGCGCGGGCCGAAGATCCGGCACAAGCCGGCGACGAATCGACAGGCTTCCGGAGTGAGAATCCGCGCGAAACGATCATCGATGGGAGCGAGAAACTCGAGGTCGGCGATTTTTTGCGAAGTCATGATAGATAGGTTCCCGACGGCCCGGAATCAACAACGGCCAGGTTCTTTATAACGGCAGAGGAGCGGGAGGTAAGGGTCATGAAGCTTGAATCTCAAAACTACGGAAAACAGCGCGTTCGAGTGATGAAAGTGCTGCGCGATGCCGCAGGCGATGCTTCCTCCGAGCCGGGCGGGCCGCATCATGAAGTGAAAGAGCTCGAGGTTGGAGTGCGGCTCGAGGGCGATTTTGGATTATCCTACACCTCCGCCGACAACAGCAAGGTGGTGCCCACCGACACCATGAAGAACACGGTGCATGTGCTGGCGCACCGTCACCTCGGGGTGGACACCGAGCCCTTTGCCCTGCTCCTGGCCGAGCATTTTCTGCGCAGCTACGACCACGTCGGCCGGGTTTCGCTCGCGACCCGCGAGCGGCGCTGGAATCGCATGGTGGTGGACGGCAAGCCCCACGGCCATAGCTTCGTGGGCGACGCCGCCCGGCCCACGGTGCGGCTGGTGGCCGAGCGCGGCGGCCGCCCCGAGCTCGAATCGGGCATCGAGGACCTGCTGATCCTCAAGTCCACGCGCTCGGGCTTCGCCGGCTTCCCGCGCGACGCCTACACCACCCTGCCGGATGCCGACGACCGCATCCTCTCCACCCTTCTGGCAGCCCGCTGGCGCTTCCGCGAGCATCCGGCGAGCTTCCAGGCGACGAACCAGGGGGTGCTCGCGGCCCTGCTCGAGGTCTTCGCCGGCCGCTACAGCCCCTCAGTGCAGGCGACCATCTGGGAGATGGCCGAAGCCGCCTTCGCCGCCTGCCCGGAAATCGATCGTGTCACGCTCGCCCTGCCCAACAAGCACTACCTTCCCGTCGACCTTTCGCCCTTCGGCGTCGACGGGGCCGGCGTGAGCTTCTTGCCCACGGACGAGCCCCACGGCCAGATCGAGGCCACCGTGAGCCGGGCGTGACGGGGATGGAGATGGACAACGAGCAGGCGAAGTTCATGCGCGAGGCTCTGCGTCTCGCCCAGGAAGGGATGGAGCGAGGCGACGGCGGCCCTTTCGGCTGCGTGGTGGTGCGGGCCGGGGAGATCGTGGGCCGCGGCAACAACCGAGTCACTTCCACCAACGATCCCACCGCCCACGCCGAAGTGGTGGCGATCCGCGAGGCCTGCCAGCACCTGGCCACCTTCCAGCTCGAGGACTGCGAGCTCTACACCAGCTGCGAGCCCTGCCCGATGTGCCTGGCGGCGATCTACTGGTCGCGGATTCCACGGGTGTTCTACGCCAACACCCGCGACGACGCGGCGGCGATCGGCTTCGACGACGAGTTGCTCTACCGTGAGATCCCCCTGCCTCAAGACCAGCGGCGGCTGCGGATGGAGCCGCTGCTGCGCGAGGAGGCGCAGGCGGCCTTTCGCGCCTGGCTCGCCAAGCCGGACAAGGTGCCCTACTGAGCGGCCCGGGCCGCGCGTGGAGAATGCCGGTGCGCCGAGCCGAGATCGCCCTCTTCGCCCTAGGGGCTCTGTCGAGTCTCGGGCTGGGCTGCGGCCGCTCGCCGACTGCCGGCAGGGCCTCGGCCCTCGCCTTCACCGAAGTGAGCCGCGAAGCCGGCCTTGCGGAGTTCCGCCACCACAACGGCGCCGAAGGGAAGAAGTGGTTCCCGGAGATGCTGGGGGCCGGCGCGGCCTGGCTGGACTACGACCGCGACGGCTGGGCGGACCTGCTGCTGGTCCCCGGGGGCCGGCTGCCGGGAGCTCCCGGAGCGCCGATCCCGGCCCTCGCCCTCTACCGCAACCTCGGCAACGGCCACTTCCGGGACGTCACCGCCGAAGCCGGCCTCGGCGCCGTCTCGGCCTACGGCATGGGTGTCTTTCCGGCGGACTACGACAACGACGGCGACCCGGACTTTCTCTTCACCACGCTCGCGGGCAACCGCCTGTTCGAGAACGAGGGCGGCCATTTCCAGGAGGTCACCGAGCGGGCCGGGCTCGCCGGCGGCGAGGCCTGGACCACCGCTGCTGTGTTCTTCGACGCCGACAACGACGGCTGGCTCGATCTCTACGTGGGTAGCTACGTCGCCTGGAGCCCCGAACAGGACATCTGGTGCACCCATGACGGTCAGAGCAAGAGCCATTGCTCGCCGGAGGTCTACTCCGGCCTGCCCGGGCATTTCTTCCGGAACGACCACCACGGCCGCTTCCAGGACCAGACGGCCCCTCGGGGCTTCGCCGGCGCTCCCGGCAAGACTCTCGGCGCCCTCGCCTTCGACTACGACCGGGACGGCTGGAGCGACGTCTACGTGGCCAACGACACCGAGCGCAATCTGCTCTACCACGGCCGTGGCGACGGCACCTTCGAAGAGGTGGGAGTGGCCGCGGGTGTGGCCTTCGACGAGAACGGCAGGGCTCGGGCCGGCATGGGGGTGGCTGCCGGCGTGGTGGATGCCAGCGGCGAAGCGAGTCTCTTCGTGGGTAACTTCAGCAAGGAGTCGATCGGCGCCTTCCGCCGGCAGGGGGCGGGCTTCAGTCACCAGGACGAGCCTTCCCGCCTGGCCATGCAGAGCCTCCTCACGCTCACCTTCGGCCTGGTGCTCGCCGACCTCGATCTCGACGGCGACCTCGATCTGGTGGCCGCCAACGGCCATGTGCGAGAGGAAGATGAAGGCACCGGCGAGGGCATCCGTTTCCGCGAGCCCTTGCACGTCTTCACCAACGACGGCGGCGGAGTCTTCGAGGACCAAGTGCCCCGGCTCGGGGGAGCCATCGCCACGCCTCTTCTGGGCCGAGGCGCGGCCTACGCGGACTACGACCACGACGGCGACCTCGACCTGCTGATCACCGAGAACGACGGCCCGGTGCACCTCTTCCGCAACGAGGCGGCGGGCCGGGATGGGGCAGGGTGGCTGCGGTTCCACCTGCTGGGCAGCCGTAGCAATCGCGACGCCCTCGGCAGCCGCATCGAGGTCGAGGCGGGGGGGCGGCAGCAGGTGCAGGAAGTGCGCGCCGGCGGCAGCTACCTCTCGAGCTCCGAGCTCACGGCCACCTTCGGCCTGGGCAACGCTACGGCCGCCGAACGGGTGAAAGTGCGCTTCCCGAGCGGGGCGGAGGTCGAGCTCCGGAATGTGCCCGCGGGCACCGAGCAGACTTTGACCGAGCCTGCCGCCGAGGCCCCGAAGGGAGCCCAGTGAGCGGTTCGTGGCGCCCGCTCCGGGGGCTCGGTGGGCTGGCTCTGCTCCTCGCCCTCGCCGGCTGCGGCGACGGCCGGGCCACTCGGCTGGCACCTTTGCGCAGCGAGCCGGCGGAGAGCCTCGCGGCCCCGGAGGTGGCGAAGCGCCTCGGCGAGCTGGGCTTTTTCGAGACCCATCGCAACCCCCGGGGCCGGGGAGTCGCGCACGGGTTTCGTCTCGAGGCGGCGGACCAGGTGGTGGTGGACGCTACCACCGGCCTCGCCTGGCAGCGCGGAGGCTCGCCTCGCTCCCTCCCCTTCGACGGAGCCCTGGCCTACGTTCAGGACCTCAACCAGAGCCGCTTCGCCGGCTTCGCGGACTGGCGCCTGCCCACCCTGGAGGAGGCGATGTCCTTGATGGAGCCCGAGCGGAGCGCCAGCGGCCTCTACCTCGACCCCCGCTTCGACCCGGCGGTGTGGCTCGTCTGGACGGCCGACCGCGAAGGCCCGGTGGGTTCCTGGGTGGTCACCTACTACGGCGGCAGCTGCCTGGTCCACGTCCCCCTGGGCGGCAGCAGCCACGTTCGCGCCGTGCGCCGGGCGGGCTAGAGCGAGCCTCCGACCCGCTTGACTCGGTAGCTGGGTGCGGGTAGACTTACGTTCGTCCGTTTCAATTTGAGTTTATAATTTTCGATCTTTCCGCGCTTCGGTCGGATCCTCGGCTTTCCATCGAGCCTCGTTTCTTCTGCTCCGTCCAGCCGACGAGGAGTGCCGGTCCTACGGCCTGCCTCGAGAACGTCCATGAGGAGGAGACCCCCGATGCTCACCTTCGCCAGCAAGATCGGATCAACCTGCGACCTCGGCATCCAGAGCGTCGCGCTCACCCCGGGCGCCAGCTCTACCTGCGGCGGCGGCCACTGTTCCTGCTGCTCCTGCTGTTCCTGGTAGCAACCCGAGCCAAGGAGGCCAGACCATGAACAAGATTGTTCGCACAGGAATCCAGGGCCCCTTGCTGGCGGTCGTCTTGGCGATGCTCCTCGCCGGGCTGTCGACCTACGGGCAGGGCGCCGCGACCCACGCGGATCGCGGCAGGACGGCGGTGCAGAAGGCGGTGGCGAGCGCCCGCTCGGCGAGCTTCTGGATCGTCACTCAGGATTTCAGGGGTACTTTCGACAAAGTCGACAGCTACCTCGAAACCTTCACCGCGGAGTTCGTGCGCCAGGGCCTGGACGTGAGCCTGCAGTCGGAGAGCCCGACGGCGATTCTGGTGCTCTACGAGGATCCCGCCCTCGAGCGGATGAACCGCCTGAGTGTGGGTTTCATCGTGCCCACGTCGGTGAAGGCTCAGGCACCCCTGCAAGCGCAGCTGTGGCAGCAGGATCTCGCGGCCACGGTGCCGCACCGGGGGCCCTACCAGGATCTGGAGAAGGTGGGAGCCAGCCTGAACTCGGAGCTGAAGAGCCGAGGCTCGAGCGCCGGTTGGCCGGTGGTGATGCGCCTGCTCAACGACCCCCGAGTCGTGCCGGCCGCGGAGATCGCCACCGAGCTGGTGGTGCCGATCGTCACTCCGGCCCGGGCCAAGCTGGCGGCCGCCGAGCAGGCGGCGATCGCGACCGCCGTGCAGAAGGCGGCACCCTGGTCGAGCTGGTTTGTTTCCCAGACCTTCGAGGGTTCGCCGGCTCAGATCGACGGCTTCTTGGACCAGTTCCAGCGCGAGTTCGAGGCCCAGGGCCTCGGCCGAGCCCTGGCCGGTCCGGAGGTGGTGCCCATCGCCTGGCTCTACGGCAACCCGGATGAGCAGAAGTCGGTGAAGATCGAGATCGGCTTCCCGGTCAAGGAGCGGGGTGTGGCGGTCAAGAGCCCGCTCTCGGCCCGCGAGGTGGCCTTGCCGAAGGCGGCCTCGTACGTGCACCAGGGGGCCTTCAGCGGGCTGGCGACCGCGTTCCACGGCCTCGAGCGAACCGCCGCCAGCAAGAACCTCGCGCCGGGCTGGCCGGTGGGCCTGCAACTGCTGACCGACCCGGCTCGAGTGAAATCGACGGCCGAGCTGCGCACAGGCTTGATCGTGCCTCTCGGCTCCGGCAAGAGCTGAACGGGGGAGATCTCGGTGGGCAAGGCCGGAAACGGAGTCTAAGCAAGTGGGAAAATCTGTCCGCATATTGCACTCCACTCGCGGAGCGTGCATAATTCCTATGAATTGACTCCAGTTACTGTCCGGCAGTTTGTTTCGGCCTTGCCCAATAACTCTCCGCTGGTGCTGGCCGGCTCGCGGTGTCCGAGCCTGACCTTGCAGCCCGGAGATGCCCGAGAAAGGGGGTAGCATGCTGACATTCGCCAGCAAAATCGGCTCAACGTGCGATCTCGGAATCCAGAGCGTGGCGCTGACACCCGGAGCCAGCTCGACCTGCGGAGGGGGCCACTGTTCGTGCTGCTCCTGCTGCTCGTGGTAGGAACCTGGACAAGATGAGGAGACCAGCGATGAACAAAGCTCGATCCTTCTCCCCTGCCTTGGCCCTGGCTCTCGCCGCGGCCGCGCTCCTTCTCACCGGCAGCGCCTGGGCTGCCACGCCGAGCACGTTGTCCGACGACGAGCTGCGGGCAATCAACACCGCGGTGGCGGAAGCCGGACCGGTGTCGATGAACGTCGTCTACCAGACGTTCACCGGCAGCATCAAGGACACCGGTTCTTTCCTCCAGACCTTCTGTGCCAACTTCGCGGACCAGGGGCTGGGGGCACGCTACACTCCGGATCAGATCACCGCGGTCGTGGTGCTCACGGCAGATCCGGACACCACCACTGCGGCCACCCTCGCGGTGGGCTTCGCGGTTCCCGACCAGCTGGTGGTGCGGCCGCCGTTGCGGGCTCAGAAGCTGAGCTTCAGCCAGGCGGTTCGTTTCACCCACGTGGGGCCGTACGAGCAGCTCGGAGCCGTGGAGGATGCGATCTCGTCCTTCCTCGGCAGCACTCGGCGCACCCTTTTCCCGGCTCTGCTCCGTCTTTACACCGATCCCACCACGGTCGATCCCAGCGAGATTCGCACCGAGATGGTGGTTCCGGTGGGTTGAGTAGGTCGACCAAGAACTCCCTGTTGCCGCTCACCGCGGTCGGAGCGCAGGCTCTCCGGCCGTGGTGTGCGGACGCATGAGGTCCGCCGATGGCCCTCGATGTCTACCTCACGAACGCCTGCAACCTCCGCTGCAAGTACTGCTTCAATCTCGACCGGGAGGACGCTCCGCGGGTTCCTCTCGACGATATCTGCGCCATCCTCAAGGCGGCCTACGAGCGCAACAACCGCTACGTCTCGGTCACCGGCGGCGAGCCTTTCCTCTACAAGCAGATCTTCGACGTTCTCGACTACGCCCACGACCTTGGCTACTGGATCAACATCCTGTCCCACGGCGGCCTGCTCGACCAGGCGCGCATCGACCGGCTGAAGAAGTACTGGCGGCTGCGCATTCGCATCAGCCTCGACGGGCCGGACCGCGAGACCCACGACCAGCTGCGCGGCGCCGGCACCTTCGACCACACCCTGTCGAAGATCGACCTGCTGGTGGCCAACGGCGTCAATGTGGGCTTGGGAATCACGGTCTCCGAGCACAACCTGGACTCGGTGGAAGAGATCTTCCGCCTGGCGATCGACAAGGGCGTGGCGTTCGCCCGATTCGTGCCGGTGGCGCGGGTGAAGAAGGGCAAGGCGGCGCACGTCACCAGCCTGCTCCACGAGCGGCTGATCGAGACCCTGGTGGCGCTCACCCTGAAGTACCAGGATGCCATCGAGCTGCCGCAGTCCGACCGTGAGCCGGCGCCGGCCTCGATCGAGGCACTGACCACCCGCCGTTGTATGGCCGGCAAGCACTTCTTCGGCATCACGCCGGACAAGAAGATCGTTCCCTGCCCGCTGATCGCCGACCATCCGGACATCGAGAGTGTGTACTTCGAGGACGCTCAGAGCTTCGCCCGGCTGGGCGAGAAGATGGACGCCCTCTTCGCCGGCATGCGTGATCGGCTCGAGGGAATCTGTGGTAGCTGCGAGTTCCGCACCGTTTGCTACGGCAGCTGCTTGGCCGAGAAGATCTCCTTCGAGCGTGGCCTGGCCGAGGAGCAGCCGGTGTGCACCAAGCTGATCCTCGAGCGCATCCGCGACCGCCACGACCCGGCCGGAATCGAGCGCATCGTGCGCTCCTGGGTGTTCCAGCTGCAGAGCTCGCTCGAGTCCACCAACGGCCACGCCTGTATGCGCCAGGCTCCGTACTGGAGCCTCAACTTCAAGGCGCAGCAGGGACGCTGGCGCGAGACGGCTCTGAGGTTTTCTTGATCCTGCCGCTTTCCCCTCTCGAGAAAAGAAAGGCTCCGGCTCTCCCATGAGCAAGAACGAGCGCGCCTCCGCCTCGCCGGCGAAGAAGAAGACGGCGATGTCCCTCGAGGACTTCTTCGCCAACGAGCTGCCGCCCCTGTCCGAGATCGTCACCTTCTGCAACACCCTGCCGATGTCGCTCTACGCGGATACCACCGGGGTCAAATCCCCCGAGGTGGTCTATCGCGGGTTGATGCTGTCGCAGAACCGGCTGGTGGCCGAGGAATATCTGCTCAACTCGCGGCGCAGCGAGGCCGACCTGGGCGTGGTGATCGGCACCAACAACTACACCCTGCCGATGGCGGTGGGGGCGGTGGTGAAGCGGGACCTCGAGGAAGACGAGTCGGACCACCTTCCCCTGCCGCCGTACCAGAACCTCAAGGACCCTCTCGGCGCGGTGATCCGCAGCCGGAGGAGCAAGCGCCACTACTCCGGGAAAGCGATCTCGCGGCAGGAGCTCTCGACGATCCTCTTCCACGCCAACGGGGTCACCGGGCATTTGCACCTGGCCCAGCCGCGAGAGACGGTGGGCCTGGGCAAGATGGCCCACCAGGAGCTGCGCGCCAACATCTCGGGCGGAGCCCTCTACCCGATCGATCTCTTCGTGTTGCCGCTCCGGGTGGAGGGCCTCGAGGCTCGGCCTTACCGCTACCTGCCCCGCGAGCACGCCCTGAAGCCGGTGGGCCCGGCAGGCCCGCTGCCGGAGATCTCCCGCCTGGCGCAGTTCGGCGAGATCCAGGCCGAGCGCTCGGCCTTCCTCCTCGGCTACGTGTACAACGTGTTCGAGAACGCCCGCAAGTACGGCGAGGCCGGCTTGGGCTTCGCCTTCATCGAGGTGGGCGCGATCGCCGCGCAGCTCCACCTGGCGGTCACCTCCCTCGGTCTCGCGGCCTGCGACGTGGGCAGCTTCTCCAAGCCGCGGTTCGAAAACCTTTTCGAAGCAGACGGAGTCTCCAGGCACATGATCCATTTGACAGTCGTCGGCAGATAGCGTCTTGCCCGGCGATCCGGTTGGCACTGAGACGGACTGGCGACTCCGGGCTCCGAGCAGCGGAGCCACCCCGAAGGGGTCGAGGGCAAGCGCCGCAAGGCCCGAAGCCGCCAATCCGTCGCGCCGAGAGCAGTGGTTGTGAACGAGCCAGGATGAGAGGAGATCGGGTGTGAGCGAAGGGCAAGCGGCTTCGAAGGTGTACGGCTTGAACGAAGGTGTGCGGGTTTTCGCCAGTGGTGAGGAGATCCGTTTCCGGCGCGGCGTGTGGAGCTTCAACGAGGCGATCGTTCGCCTGAGCGGCCAGCCGGAAGGCGTGGTGCGGTTCTTCAAGGCCCTCCATGGCCAGCTCGTCGAGCGCCGCGAGGCGGATGTCGAAGCCCTCGCCGCCGAGCTCGGCACGGGGCGCGAGGAACTCACTGCCTGCTCCGAGGTGCTCGACGCCCTGAAGCAGCAGCAATACCTCCACGACGCCTCCCAGCGCGACGTCGCCAAGGTGGTGAGCGCCCTGCTCGGCGGCAACCTCTCGGGTTTCGAGAACTACGTCGGAACTCCGCGCCCCACCCTCTTCTTCTCCGACAGCCCCTACGCCAAGAGCGCCGCGCAGATCCTGGCGCGGGAAGTCGGCCTGCCCCTCGACCTGCTCGAGCCGGAATACCTCGAGGAGCTCGCCCGGGTGGACCTCACCACCCGGACCGACGCCGTGGAGACCCTCGAGCGCACGCTGGCCCTGGAAAAGCGGCTTGGTACCTACGCCTCGGTGCTCGGCGTGGTGGCGGCGCCCAACCTCTCCTCGCTGCGCAACCTGAACCGCCTCCTGGTGCGAGCCGAGAAGCCGCTGATTCTCGGCATGATCGACGGCCCATTCATGAGCGTGCTTTCCACCCTTGCCACCCAGAGCGGCTGTTTCGAATGCTTCGAGCAGCGCATGCTGGCCCGGGTGGAAGACACCGTGGTCTATCACCGTTTCGTCGAGGCCACGGCCAACGCTCCCGGCGGCAACGGCGCTTTTCTCGCGCCGCCGCTCCACATGCTCACGGCAGCCGTGCTCGCGGAAGGCTTCCTCTACTCGACGCTCGCGATGATGCGCCTCTCCGGCCGCATCATCAACATCTACCTGCCGCTCTTGGAGATTCAAGTCCAGGACCTGCTGCGGGTGCCCTATTGCCCGGGCTGCGGCTTCGTCTCGAAGGCCCAGATGAACGAGCTCTATACCTCGTCCAAGCGCCTGGTGGGCGAGATGATCGGCAAGGTGGAGATCCATGGCTGAGAAAACGCCCTCTCCGCCGCTCACGTTCTATCCCTACGGCACGCATCTGGTGGAAAACGTGCTCAAGTCGATCTGCTCGGAGCACGGCGGAATCGTCCAGAGCCTGCTGGTGGGCCCGGTGAAGTACTCGGAAGAGTTGGCGATCAAGTCCGTGGTGGCGCAGATGCCCGCTTACCACAAGGTGCTGCTCTCGCCCCACCTCGACATGCAGTACCACCTGAGCGGCTACGGCACCTACCAGGAAGAGGCCATGATCCGCCTGGTGGGTGAGGCGATCGAGCGTTACTCCTTGATGATGGCCCAGTACACGCTGGCCGAGAGGCTGCGCTACGCCAGCTACGCCGAGATCGAGAAGCAGGGCAAGGTCGTGCCGTTCGAATACCTGCAGACCTTCTCCGACGCCGACTACCAGAAGCTCAACCGCGGCCACTATCCCAACCTGCGCCGCCTGGGCCGCGACGACGTGGTGGGCTGGGTACCCTGCCCGTCGCTGTTCGACCCGGAGGTGGAGATCTTCGTGCCGGCGCAGATGCTCTTCGTGGGCTACAAGCTCTCTCGCGCCCACGGCGAAGTGGCCTTCTGCCCCGGGTTCTCCACCGGCACCGCCGCCCACACCTCGCTCGAGAAGGCGCTTTCGAGCGCGCTGCTCGAGATTCTCGAGCTCGACGCCCTGATGCTCCAGTGGTACACCGGGCTCAAGGCGCCGAGCGTGACGATCGACGACCTGACCGTCTCCCGCCTGGTGCCGAAGCTTCTCGACAGCCGCTCCGGCTTCGAGGTGCTGGCCTTGGACCTCAAGGTGCTCCAGGAAGTGGACCACCACGTCTTCGGCGCGGTGCTGATCAACAAGGCCGAGGATCGCCCTTACATCGTCTTCGGCGCCCAGGGCCATCTCGACCCGGCCAAGGCCTTCTACCGCAGCTTGATGGAAGCCGTGGCGATCGCTTTCCTCGGCATCTTCGGCCCGCTCTACTTGCCCGGGGCCTATCTCGCGCCCACCGACGGCGTGGCCTTCACCGACCTCGACCAGAACGTGGCCTTCTTCGCCTCTCCCGAGAAGGCGCAGCTCAAGCGCCGGGTGATCGACGAGATGGTGGGCGGCAAGTCGGTGCTCTCGGCGATGCAGAACCACGACAGCGGGGACTCCCGGGCCGATACCGCCCGGCTGATCCAGCAGCTCTCCCGGGTGAGCGAGTTCGGGGTGTTCCTCGACATCACCCCGCCCGAGACCGCCGATCGCGGCTGGCGGGTGATGCGCGTGTTCCTGCCCGAGTTGGTGAGCATCTGCGTTCCCGGAGTGCCCTACAGCGAGCATCCGCGGATCAAGGCGTACGGAGGGGTTCGCAATGAGTACCCCCATCCCTTACCTTGACGGCCTGCTGCTCGCCTCGGCGGCGTACCCTTCCGGCTTCGGCCACGCCCTGTTCTCCACCTTCACCCGGGGCTCGGCGCGAGAGGTCTCGCGGGGCTTTCTGGTTTTTCTCCTGCTGCCCTACGGCGCGATCGCCCTGGCGGTGGCAGCGCTCCGGCCGGAGCTTCTCGCCCTGCGCCCCACGGGCTGGATCTGGCTGATCGCGGCGCTGGCCGTAGCGCCGCTCGCCCTCGCCCTCGAGTACGGCCTGGCCGGTCTGCTGGCCTGGAAGCAGGGCGGGCGCTTCCCTCGCCGGGTGGCCCTGTCCGGCTTCTGGGGGGCGGGGCTCGCCCTGCCGGACCATCTGCTGCTGGCCGGCATCGCCGCCGGAGAGGAGCTGGTGTACCGCCAGCTCTGGCCGGCGGCCCTCGCCGGGGCCTTCGGCTGGCCGGCCGGCCTGGCGCTCGGGCTTTCGGCCCTGGCCTACGGGCTCAATCACCTGGCCTTCGGCGGCTCGGCCGTGCTCGGCAAGACGCTGAGCGGCCTGGCTTACGGGGCGCTCTACCTGGCCGCGGGCAAGTCTCTCTGGCCGCCGCTTCTCGCCCATCTCGCCCAGAACTGGAGCCTCTTCGCCGTGGCCCGGGGGAGCCGTGACTGACGGCGGGCGGCTGGCTTTCTTCCTGGCTGCGGCCCTCGCTCTGAGCCTCGCCTGGGCGCGGGCGCTGTGGTACTTCGACGAACGCTCGCCGCTCGTGCGCCGGCTGCTTTTCTGGGCCCTCGGCCACCTGCGAACGAGCGCCGGAAGGCTCAAGGCCCTGCTCCTCTCGGCGCTCTACTGCGCGTTGGGAGGTCTGGCAGGGGCCCTGCTGGCTTTGACCTTCGGCCTGCCGTTTCGGGCTCTCTTCGGGCTCGAGGCCCGACAGTGGAGCCTCGCAATTCTGGGCATCGTGGGGGAGATCTCCCTCGCCAACCTGCTGGTGAGCGTGGGCACGCTCTTGCCCGGCTTCTCCGGCGGGGCGCGCTTCGCCGAGGTGGAGGAGATCCCCTGGATGAAGGGCATGGCCGAGCTGCCCCGCTGGGCCGTGCCGTTGCTCGCGGCCCTGGCGGCGGTGGTGGAGGAGCTGTTCTTCCGCGGCGTGGTGCTCGGCCTGCTGCTGATGCGCTTCGGCCTCGCTCCGGCCCTGGCCATCGCGATCTCCGCGCTGCTTTTCCTCCTGGGGCAGCTGATCCAGGTGCGCACGGCTTTCCAGGCGTTGGTGGTGGGCAGCGGTTCGGTGGCGATCGGCCTGGTGGGTGGCCTTCTGGTGGCGGCCACCGGCAGCGTGGTGCTGGCGGTGGTGGCGCATGCATCCTTCGTGGTGTTCTTCCTCGCCCGCGGTGAGCGAGCACGGAACCAGTTCGGCGGGCCGGCGAGAGAGGTGGTGGCGCGGTGATTTTCGAGACCCGGGACCTGGTGAAGAGCTACGGCGCCACGCGGGCGCTGGCCGGTGTGAACCTGGCCGTGGCAGGCAGCGGGGTGGTGGGCCTCTTGGGCCCGAACGGAGCCGGCAAGACCACGCTGGTGGAGATCCTGGAGGGGCTGAGGCTGCCGAGTTCGGGGCAAGTCTCGGTGCTCGGTTTCGACCCGGCGCGCGAGGCGCAGGCGCTGCGCGAACGGCTGGGCGTGCAGCTGCAATCCACCTTCCTGCCGCCGGAGCTCACGCCGCTCGAAACCGCGCGCCTCTTCGGCGGCTTCTTCCGCCGGGCGCTGCCGGCCCGCGAGGTGCTCGCCCTGGTGGGCCTCGAGGCCAAGGCGAAGAGCCGCAACCACACCCTCTCCGGCGGCCAGCAGAGGCGGCTGGCGATCGCTCTGGCCCTGGTGAACGACCCGGAGCTGGTGATTCTCGACGAACCCACGAGCGGCCTCGACCCTCTGGCCCGGCGGGAGATCCACGGCGACATCGCCGCCCTGCGCGAGCGGGGGCGCACCGTGCTGTTCACCACCCACTACATCGAAGAGGCCGAGCAGCTCTGCGACCGCGTGATCTTCCTGGTGGGCGGGCGGGTGGTGGCGGACGGCAGCCCCTTCGAACTGGTGTCGCGGGCGGGTGGCACCTCGCGCCTCTGGATCGCCGTCGAAGGTGAGCTCGATCCCGCGCCGCTCGCCGCCGCCGGGGCCCAGGCCGAAGGCCGCGAGGGCGAATACCATCGCTTCGCCACTCAGGATCCCTCCGCTGCCCTGGTGGCCTTGGCCGAGCTGCTGCAGAGCCGCCGGGCGAGGCTGCTCGACATCCGCATGAAGCGCCCTAACCTGGAGAGCCTCTACCTCGAGCTGGTGGGGGCACCCGACGAAGCAGGGCAAGGAGGTGCAAGATGAGCGCGCTGCGTGGCCTGGGAGCCCTGATCCATGCCCTCTTGCTCGAGACCTGGCGCAGCAAGCTCGCCCTCTTCTGGACCCTCGCCTTCCCGCTGCTGACCCTGGCGGGCTTCTCCTACCTCTTCGGCGGCGGCGACCCCCGGCGGGTGCTCTACGTGGTGCCCGGCGTGCTCACCATCAACCTCATCTCGGCATCCTTCTTCGGTGTCTCGCTCTACATGGTGAGCCTGCGGGAGAAGGAGCTCTACCGCCGTTTCCGGACCACTCCCCTCGGCTCTCTCACCGTGGTGCTCGCGCACGGAGCGACGGCCCTGGTGAACGTGCTGCTCTCCTCGGCCCTGCAGCTGGCCCTGGCGTGGGCCCTCTTCCGCATCGAGCTCCGGAGTTCGCTGGGGGCGGTGGCCCTGGCGGTGCTGCTCTCGGCCCTGGCGATGATTCCTCTCGGCCTGCTGGTGGGCAGTGTGGCGAAAGACATGAAAAGCGCCCCGGCGATCAGCAATCTGCTGTTCTTTCCCATGATGTTCCTCTCGGGAGCGGCGATGCCCCTCTTCTTGCTGCCGGCCTGGATGCGCAAGCTCGCTGCCCTCTTCCCCGCGAGCTACTGCGTGGAGGTGCTTCAAGCCGCCATCCTGCGCGGGGACCTCTGGCAGCGCCTGGCCCTGCCGGCGGTGATCCTGCTCGGAACCGGAGCCGTCGCCCTCGCGGCCGATGCCCTGCTCTTCCGCTGGGAAAGCCAGGAACCGCTCAACCGCCGACGCCTCAGCCTCACCCTGGCGTTGCTCGCCGGGATCTACGGCGTGGCCTATTTTTCGGGGATCGACTTCGCGGCCGCCGAGGCTCCCGAGGAACGCGCCGAGGCCCAGCCGCCCGCGGCCGGCGGCAGATTGTC
>CALMKX010000054.1 GCA_937867335.1 uncultured Acidobacteriota bacterium | reverse complement strand
AGCAGCGTGTGCGCCTCGTGCTCGGCATCGGCTGAGGCCGCCAGCTTGGCTGCCGGCCCCTGGGCCTCGCCCTGCGGGTGGGCGAGGAGGTGCTGTGGGCCGATTTCCGCCGGCCCGGCCTGAGCGAAGCGGCCCGGGCGAGCCTCGCAGGCTGGCTCGCCGACCCGGCGCGCAAGCTGGTGGGCCACGACTTGAAAGAGGTGCTGCGCCTCACCCCCGAGGGCGCCGCCTGCCAGGCCCGGCTCCTCGACCTGATGCTCTTCTCCTACCTGCTGCGCTCGGCTTCCGGGCATAGCCTCGAAGAGCTCGCCCTCGAGGGGCTGGATGTGAAGCCGATCTCGCCCCGCGAAGCCGGTTGGGACAAGGGGGCCGAGCCCCCTCCCGGCAGCGTCGCCCTTCTGGCCTACGCCGGCGAGCGCGTGGAGCTCGTCCATCGGCTGCTGCCGGCCTTGCTCCGGGACCTCGAGGCGAGCCCTCTCGAGCGGGTCTACCGCGAGATCGAGGAGCCGCTGGTGCCGGTGCTGCTGCGAATGGAGGAGCGAGGGGTCCTGCTGGATGTGGGCTTCCTCGAGGCGATGTCCCGCGACCTCGGCCGCGACCTCGAGCGGCTGGAGACCGAGATCTTCGGCCTCGCCGGCGAGGCCTTCAACATCCACTCGCCCCAGCAGCTGGGCACCATCCTGTTCGAGAAGCTCGGCTACCCGGCCAAGAAGAAGACCGCCAAGACCAAGAGCTACGCCACCGGCGCCGAGGTGCTGGAGGAGCTCGCCCGGGCCGGCTATCCGCTGCCGGAGCGAATCCTCCGCTTCCGCGAGGTGGCCAAGCTCAAGTCCACCTACGTCGACGCCCTGCCCGCCCTGGTGGGGCCGGACGGCCGCCTGCACACCCGCTTCAACCAGGCCGTGGCGGCGACCGGCCGGCTCTCCTCGGCCAACCCCAATCTGCAGAACATCCCCATTCGCACCGAGCTCGGCCAGCGCATCCGCCGCGCCTTCGTGGCCAGCCCGGGCTTCGAGCTGGTGGTGGCGGACTACAGCCAGATCGAACTGCGCATCCTCGCCCACATCGCCCAGGAAGAGACCTTGATCGCGGCCTTCCGCCGCGGCGAGGACATCCACCGCGCCACCGCCGCGGTGGTCTTCGGCGTCGCCCCCGAGCTGGTCACCGCCGAGCAGCGCCGGGCGGCGAAGACCATCAACTTCGGCATCCTCTACGGCATCTCCGGCTTCGGCTTGGCCCAGAACCTGGGCGGCATGAGCCCCAAGGAGGCGGACCGCTTCATCCAGGCCTACCTGGACCGCTACCCCGGAGTGCGGCGCTACGTGCAGGAAACCGAGGAGAGCGCCCGCCGCACCGGCCAAGTGGAGACCCTCTACGGCCGCGTGCGGCGCCTGCCGGACATCGGCTCCTCGAACTGGAATCTGCGCGAGAACGCCCGCCGCATGGCGATCAACGCCCGCATCCAGGGCACCGCGGCGGACCTGCTGAAGCTGGCAATGATCCACGTCGAGAAGCGCCTGCGTGCCGAGCAGCCGGAGGCTTGGCTGCTCCTGACCGTGCACGACGAGCTGGTGCTCGAGGCTCCCGAGGGCACGGCTGCTGCCGTGGGCGCCCTGGTGCGCGAGGAGATGGAGGGCGTGGCGAGCCTCTCCGTGCCGCTCAGCGTGGAGCTGGCCTCCGGCCCCAGCTGGTACGAAGCCAAGGGCTGAGACGCCGGCCTCATTCCCGACTTCAGGGAAGCTGGGGTTAAAGTTCGCAGTTGTCGACTCCCCTCTGAGTAGATCACCCGAGGCACGAGGCCAGGGCCCCGCTCCGGCGGCTCCCGGGCGGAGCCTGCCTGCTCGGACCTCGGGCCGAGAGGAGGAACTCGCGATGATTCGACCCAACCCGTGGCGATGTCTCACGGCGGGGATCGCGGTGGCGATCGGGCTGCTGCCCACGGGCCTGGCCTCGGCCGGCGGCCCGGCGCCCACTGCGCTTTCACCCCGCGCCAAGGTTCCGAAGGTGGATGCCAAGCTCTGCACCCAGCTCGACGACGGCGGCTTCCGCGGCGCCCTCGACGGCCTCCTGGTGAAACTCGCCGTGGGCTGCGGCCGCCTCGATCTGCTGGGCGGCGTGGCGAGTGAAGAGGCCCGGGGAGGCCCGCTCCACGGCCGCAAACAGGGAGGGGATCTGCAGGTCAACGACCCGATCTTCGATCTCGATAGCTTCTCGAGAACCCAGAGCGAAACCTCGATCGCCGAGAACCCGGATGCCGGCATTCTCTGCTCGGCCTTCAACGATTCGGCGGAGTACTTCGGGCCGGCCGGCGGCGGCGGCTTCACCGGCTTCGCCCGCTCAGAAACCGGCGCCGCTACCTGGGAGGACCGCGGCGCCCTCTCCCCGGACTCCTTCGGGGACCCGAGCCTGGTGTGGAGTCGGCGCGACGCCACTTTCTACATCGCCGCGCTCCATTCCTCCGGGCTCGGCCTATGGCGGTCGGACAAATGCGGCGAGTTCACCTTCCTCAGCAACCCCTCCGTGGGCGGCGACGACAAGGAGATCCTCGCGGTCGACAACGAGCCCGGAAGCCCTCACTTCGGCAGCCTCTATGTGGTGTGGACGGACTTCGACGCCTTTCCGCAAACCACCATCCGCGCCGTCCGTTCGAGCGACGGCGGCGCCAGCTGGGGGCCCGAGGTGGTGCTGGCGACGGCCAACTTCACGCAGATGGTGCAAGGGGCCTGGCCGGCGGTTTCGCCCAACGGCGACCTCTTCGTGGCCTGGCTCGAGTACGCCGACTTCTACAACGGCCCGATCTCCATCCACGGCGTGGTTTCCCACGACGGCGGGTCGAGCTTCTCGGCCATCGCCAGCCCGCTCACCAACGCCACCAGCCCGCAGGATGCCGCAGCCTCCTCGGCGTGCGGCCGTGGCGCCTTGAACGGCTACATCCGTTATCTGCCGTCGCCGCAGATCGTGGTGGACCGCAACAAGGTGCTGCACGTGGTCTACAGCTACGACCCGGACGGCGCCAACGTGGGCGACACCGTGAACGTCTACTACCGGCGCTCGATCGACGGCGGCGTGAGCTGGAGCACGGAGGTCAAGCTCAACGACGACAACACCAGCCGCGACCAGTACTTCCCCGCCCTCACGCTGAGCGGTTCGACGCTCCTGGCCACCTGGTACGACCGCCGGCTCGACCCGGCCAACCTGCTCCAGGACTACTACAAGCGCACCTCGGACAACGGCGGCGTCTCCTGGAACGCCAGCGTTCGGGTGAGCGACGTCTCGACGCCGATCCACCTGGACGGCTACCTGGCCGGCTGCTACCACGGCGACTACGATCAATCGATCCTCAACCGCAACAACCTCGAGATCTCCCAGTGGGCGGACGACCGCTACGGCTCTCCCTCCGAGCCGGACCAGAACGTCTACACCGATGTCGGCTCGAACCGCTACCGCTGCGTGGTGGATCTCACTACCGGCACCAACAACTGCCAGGGGCCGGTGAGTCTCACGATGGCCTCCGGAAGGGCCGTCGGCTCGGTCAACCTGGAAGACGCCTACGTGCGGCTCGACGCGGTGATCGAGGTCTGCAACCCCACCGGCTTCGTGAACCACTTCGCCGACTCTCCCACCTGCGACGGCGGCGGCGGGGATGCCGGCACCACCCAGCACGACGCCGAGGCCTACCTGCAGGCCACGGACTTCCTCTTCTGGGGCATGGAGGCGCCCACCTTGCCGGAAGGGCTGGACCCGGCAGCATTCGAGAAGAACGCCGCGCTGCCCAGCGGCTGCCACCGGGTGCTGTGGACGATCTACGAGAACGAGCTCTTCTTCGCTCCGGACTTCGACGCCGTGGTGGGCGGTGTCACCCGGCGCTTCCCGGGCATCCGCGTTTCCACGCTGGGCGGCTTCGAGCTCGCCCCCTACGACGAGCCCGACACCCAGGACCCGGCCGGCGCGGACTCCCAGCTCTGGTACGTGGGGCTCAACCGCACCGTGGGCTCCGCCGCTCTGACAGGTACCGGCACCCGCCGCGCCTGCTTCGTGCTCTCCCGGAACGTGAAATTCGAGTACACCACCTTGAACGAGCTCTGCTTGCCGTGAGCGGGCCGGGCCCTGAATCAGGAGAACGTCCCATGATTCGCTCGATCTGCCTCGCCCTGCTCTCGCTCGCGCTGCTGCCGGCCACTGGACCGGCAGCTCCGCTCGCCACCTATCAGTGCACCGTCGACATCAACGGCAACACCACCGATTGTCTGAACGGCATCGTCACCGTCACCGCCTCCAGCGGAGCCCAGCGAGTGGCCCGGATCGACCTCGGCGGCTTCGTGCGGCTGGACCTCTTCGTGGACGTCTGCAACCCCGCCCGCAACTGGATCCATCTCTCCGACTCGCCCACCAACGACGGCGGTGGCCGCGACGCCGGCACCACGGAACACGACGCCGAGGCCTACTTCACCGGCACCTTCCTCGACATGTACAGCACCTACAACGCCGCCCGAGCGGCCTTCGAGGAGATCTACCAGTCCGGCTCGGGCCTGGTGGCCGCCTCCGGCTGCTCGCGGGTGCAGTGGACGATCTTCGAGAGCCGGCTACTCTACGACGACGATGCCAACCCGGCCGATGCGCCCCGCCTCGAGCTGCGCTCCCAGTACGGCTTCGAATCCCCGCCCTACAACGAGCCCGACGCCGAGGACCCCACCGGCGCCGACGCCGGCCGCTGGTATGTGGGCCTGAACCGCCTGGTGGGCGGCAACCTGACCAGCGGCTCCGGCGTCACCAAGGCCTGCTTCGTCTTGAGCAGCACCACCAACCCTTCCCCCTCCACGCTCTCTGCGCTCTGCCCGTAGGTCCCAGGCTCCGGTTCCGCCTCGCTCGAAGAGGCGGAGCCGGCCCCCTCTCGGCCGGCTGAGGCCAGGAGCCATGTTTTCGTCCCGTTTTTGGCGTCTGAATCTACTCTTTACAGTAGGTCATTCCCTTCTGTACTCCTTCTCCTCCGGAAAAGGCGACAGCAGGGTTCGACCGCCCTCGACCTGGGAGGTCGAGGTCCCCAAACCCAGGAGGTCGACGATGGCTCGAAGAGTCCGCCTGTTGTGCACCGTCTCAACGCTCGCCCTGGTGGGCGGCTGGGTCCTGGCTAGCTCCGCGACCGCGCAGCAGCTGCCGAAGCTGTCTCCGCGGACGGTGATCACAGCCGCACCCGCTTCCGCTTGCGCCCTGCTCAACGACAAGAACGCTGTATCCAGGATGGACGGTCTGCTGTGGAACCTGATCTGGTCCTGCGGCCGCCAGGACATGCTGGCCAAGATGAAGGTGGAAGGCCTCGAGGACGCGTCCTTGCCGGACTTCAACCTCGCCACCACGGACGTGAAGGTGAACAACACGGCACCTGAGACCTCCGGCTCGCGCACCCAGAGCGAGACCTCGATCGCTCGCAACGACGACACCGGCACCATCTGCTCCAGCTACAACGACTCCTGGGAGTTCTTCGGCGCGGGCGGTGGCGGCGGCTTCACCGGCTTCGCCCGCTCCACGGACGGCGGCGCCACCTGGACCGATCGCGGCGCGGTGGGCGCCAACTCCTTCGGCGACCCCAGCCTGGTGTGGCGCAAGGTGGACGGCAAGTTCTACCTGGCCACCCTCGACTCGGGTGGCGGCCTCGCCCTGTGGCGCTCGGACGACGACTGCACCACTTTCACGCAGATCGCGACGCCGTCGGCAACGGGCAGCGACGACAAGGAGATCCTGGCCGTCGACAACACCCCCACCAGCCCGAACTACGGCAACCTCTACCTGGTCTGGACCAACTTCTCGCTCGGCACCGCGCCCATCCAGGGCAAGCGCTCCACCAACGCCGGCATCACCTGGTCTGCCGCCACCACCATCAGCAACGGCGGCACGGTGCAGGGCGCCTGGCCGGCCGTGGCCCCGAACGGCGACGTCTTCGTGGCCTGGCTGCGCTACGCGAGCTTCCCGAACGGCAACATCAGCGTGCGCGTGGCCCGGTCGATCAACGGTGGCACCAGCTACTCGGTGGTGACCGCGCCGCTGTCCAACGTGGTCTCGCCCCGCGACTCCGCCGCCAGCACCTCCTGCGGCCGCCCGGCCTTGAAGGGCAACATCCGCTTCCTCGCCTCGCCGCAGATCACGGTGACCTCGGACGGCGTGCTGCATGTGGTCTACAACCGCGACCCGGACGGCGTGTTCAACAGTGGTGACGTGGTGAACGTCTACTACCGGCGCTCCACCAACAGCGGCTCCACCTGGAGCACTCAGTTCCAGCTCAACGACGTGGGCACCAACGATCAGTTCTTCCCCACCGTCCAATCCCGTGGCAACACGGTGGTGGCCGGCTGGTACGACCGCCGCAACGACGCCGCCAACACCCGCTACGACTACTACGAGCGGACCTCGACCGACAGCGGCCTCACCTGGGGTGCCAACGTGCGGGTGAGCGACGTCAACAGCCCGGTGGTGCTCGATGGGAACCTCGCCACCTGCTATCACGGCGACTACGACATGTCCCTTGTGACCGACACCGGCACCGTGATCCAGTGGGCCAGCGACCGCGACGGCACGCCGGACGTCTGGACCGATCGCGCTCCGTAACACCAGCCAGAACGGGCGCCCCGAGGCCAGAACCCGCGGGGCGCCTGCTTTCCCCACCCTCCCAGCTTCAACCTCCCACTAGCAGGGGCTCGAGACTCCGCTCGCGGGCCTGAGTCCGCGCTCCTTGCCAGGGAACTCCCCCTCGGCTAGTGTTGGCGAAATTTCCGAGGGGGACCCGTATGGATCGCTGGATCGGCTTGCTGGGCCTGGTCGTGCTGCTGGGGATCGCCTACCTGCTTTCCAACAACCGCAAGGCGATCAACTGGCGCCCGGTGGTGATGGGCACCCTCTTCCAGTTCGTGTTCGCCCTGATCATCCTCAAGACCCAGTTCGGCAAGGCAGTCTTCGCGGGGGCGAGCGACGCCATCACGGCCTTCCTCGACTTCACCGGCGAGGGCTCGAAGTTCATCTTCGGCGAGCACTTCGCGGACCACCTCTTCGCCTTCAAAGTGCTTCCCACCATCGTCTTCTTCTCGAGCTTCATCACCGTGCTCTACTACTTCGGCGTGCTGCAGGCGATCGTCAAAGTGTTCGCCTGGCTAATGGTGCGGCTGATGGGCACCTCCGGCGCCGAGTCGCTCTCGGCCTCCGCCAACATCTTCGTCGGCCAGACCGAGGCCCCCCTCCTGATCCGCCCCTACGTTCCCACCATGACCAACTCCGAGCTCATGGCCGTGATGGTGGGCGGCTTCGCCACCATCGCCGGCGGTGTGATGGCCGCCTACGTGGCGATGGGAATCTCCGCAGGCCACCTGCTCGCGGCGAGCGTGATGTCGGCGCCGGCGGCGCTGGTGATGGCCAAGATCATGTACCCCGAAACCGAGGTGAGCAAGACACGCGGCCAGGTCTCGATCGAGATCGACCGACCCTGGGCGAACGTGATCGACGCCGCCGCGAGTGGCGCCTCGGATGGCCTCAAGCTGGCCTTGAACGTGGGCGCCATGCTGCTCGCCTTCATCGCCCTGATCGCCGCCGTCAACGCCCTGCTCAAGCTGTTCGGCGGCTGGATCTCTTTCCCCCAGCTCTCCCTCGAGTACCTGTTGGGCTTCATCTGCCGGCCCCTCGCCTGGGTGATGGGAACACCCTGGGCCGAGGCCGACAAAGTGGGCTCGATCATCGGCATCAAGACGGTGGTCAACGAGTTCGTGGCCTACCAGCAGCTGGCTCCGATGACCCAGGGCCCCGGGGCCCTCTCCGAGAAGGCCCAGGTGATCGCCATCTACTCCCTGTGTGGCTTCTCGAACTTCTCCTCGATCGCCATCCAGATCGGCGGCATCGGCAGCATGGCCCCCGAGCGCAAGGCCGACCTCGCCAAACTTGGTCTCCGGGCCATGGTGGCCGGCTCCCTGGCCTGCTTCCAGACCGCCGTGATCGCCGGCTTGCTGCTCTAGCTGGCCTCTCTCAAGGGCCAGACCTTCGAGTTGAGGATGCTGTGGCCGGCGGCGAAGGCATAGAGAGCCGCCGGCCAGAACAGCACATCCACGTTGGCGAGACGCTGGTGGGAATTGATGGTTTTGGTGGTGACCGTCACCTGTCTCAGGCCGTTCTGGGAGCAGAAGTCCAAGATCGGTCGAAGGACCTCGGGCTTCGCCACCGCCCGATCGCTCCACTTCACTTCCACGGCCCAGTCGATCCTCTGGCCGGCCTTGAGGCTCACGAGATCGACCTCTCCGTTCTTCCATCGCGCATAGTGGAGCTGCTGGCCTTCATCGTGGAACCACTGGGCGAAAATCGCGGTTTCGACCAACGGGCCGAAGCTGGCATCGCTCGGCTCGGTGCTGCCGAAGAGGGCTGTTCGCAGCGACGGATTGGTCAAGTACACCTTGAAGTTGCGGGCACGCTGGAAGCGCCTCGCCGTCTCGTCGAGGCGATGCACCACGCGGATCAAGAAGGCCGCCTCGAGATACTCGATGTAGCGCTTGATGGTCGGCTTGGCGACTCCGCTTTTCTGAGCCAGGTCCTCCAGCGCCAACTCCTGAGCAGTGTTGAAGGCGAGCGAAGTGAACAGGGCATTGAGCTCCTGAATATCCGCGATGCCGTAGAGAGAGGGCAGATCCCGCAACAAGACCTTGTCGATGATGTCCCGCTTGATGAACCGTTCGGGGTCGGCCTGGATCTCCGGCGACACGGCCACCTCGGGGTAGCCCCCGAAGTTCACATAGGCCACGAAGCGCTCGTTGAGGGCCGAGATCTCCTCCGTGCTGTAACGAAGGCCACGGCTCGGAGTGTCCACTTCCACCAGGTCGGTCTCGCCCAGCAAGTCTAGGTACTCGAAGAAGGTCAGGGGCGGCAGCAGGAAGTCCGTCAGGCGGCCCGCGCCAGACTCGCGGCTCTTCAAACGCAGGGCCGCGGCGGCCGATCCGGAGGCCACGAACTTGGCGAGCGGAAAGGTGTCGACCAGAGTCTTCAGGTGCCGTTCCCACTCTCGCAGGTACTGGATCTCGTCGAAGAAGATGTAGGTTGGCTCGTTCTGGACAGACACGCCGGTCGCTTCAGCGTACAGCTCCAGGAAGCGCTCCAGGGATAGATTCACGTAGGTTGGAACATCCACCGAGATGTAGCAGACATGCTTCGGATCCACGCCGTCCCGCAGCAGGCGGTCGATGCAGTGGTGGATTAGGTAGGTCTTCCCGACCCGGCGCGGCCCCATCAGCACCGGTGCGCGACGGACGGCGCGGTCCCGCACCAGAGGGTACAGGAGGTTGATGTAGGGCCGAGGGCGCAGGGCCGTGAACGTCGAGGGCACCGCGGCGGCTTCATCCCACCAGGGGTTCTCCAGAGCAATGCGACTGAGGATCTTCTGCTTAGGTACCTCCTGCATGGCGCCCCCCAACTAAGCTAAGTCGACTTAGCTTAACACGCGTCCAGACCAACTAGAGAAAGTCGACTTATCTTAGTTTGCCGGCCCTGAGGCCCGGAGCGGCGTGCCCGGGATGACTTTTGCTCCGAGATCGGTTATCCTGCCGTGCTCCGAGCTTGAGACGGCCTGGCCTTGCCTTGCCGGCTTGCAGCGAGATTTCAAGCGGAACCCCCTGTTTCGAGGAGTCTTTTGTGGCTACGACGGCGAAGGTCGCTCACAACGAGCACCGCAAGAAGCTGGTGAAGAAGCATGCCGCCAAGCGAGCTGAGCTCAAGGCGGTCATCCTCAACGCGGCGATTCCCCCCGAAGAGCGAGAGGCGGCGGCCCGCCGCCTGCGCAAGATGCCCCGCAACTCCAGCGCCGTGCGCGTGCGCAACCGTTGCGAGTTGACCGGCCGGCCCCGCGGCTACTTCCGCAAGTTCGGCCTGTCCCGTCTGGCGCTGCGCGATCTCGCCCTCCAGGGCTACCTGCCCGGTGTGATCAAGGCCAGCTGGTAGCGCGAGACCATGCCGCCGGCTCCGGGCCTCCTCCTTGCGGACGGGCCGGTACCCGAAGCCCGGCGGCCGAGCCCGCGCCTCCCAGACTCGCTGCCACGATTCCCCCGTAAGCCTCGCCACCCTCTGCGTTCGCGGCCCGAGTTCGGGCCCGGCAGGTGGCTGGCCGTTTCTTCATTCCTCCTGGCGACCGGCCTGCCGGCCCTCGCTCAGCCGCTGCCGAAAGCACCCCCGAGCCAGCAGCTCCGCCCCTTCGACAGCCGGATGGCGGACCCCACCGCCCGAGACCTCGCTCGCGCCGAAGCCCACCTGGGGCGGGCCGAACGCCTGCTCGCCAAAGAGCGCAAAGTCAACGCCTCCGCCCTGCCCTCGGCCAAGACGACGGCGGAGTTCGAGCGCGCCACGGCCCTCTTCCAGCGCGCTCTCGAGCGCTGGCCGGGCCACCTCGACGCCCTCGCCGGCCTCGGCCGGGCCTACCTGGGCCTCGATGAGAACGCCGCCGCCGTGCGGGCCTGCGAGCCGGCCTTCCGCCAGGCCCCCACCCACTTGCCCGCCGCTCAATGCCTGCTGCGCGGCCTTCTGGCCCTGGACGAGATCCCCGAGGCGCTCGATACCTACCGGAGCTTCGCCAAGGCCAAGCCGAGCCGAGCGGACCGGCTGGCCGACCTGCTCTGCCGATGGGCCGAAGCCCACCCCGAGCATCCCCAGGCTGCCGCAGTGAGCCAGGCCTTGGCAGCCCGGGCGGCGCCCTTGGCCAAGCGATGAGAACCCGAGCCCCAGCGCCTGCCGTCGACTCTTGCAGAGTTCGCCACGAGTAACTTGACATTCTGGATCGTTTCACTCACAATTAGGCCCGTGATGAACCTGGATGCTTCGCCGCTGGAGCAAGCTCGCACGAACGGCGAGGTCGAGAACTTCGCCGACCGGGATTGCGGCGAGGTGGGTGCTACGTAGCTCTCCGTCCGCCCCCCGGGCGGCGTTCGAACCTGCCTCTTCCACGTCGGCGCGCACTTGAGCGAATCCTCGTGAGCCCTGGGCTCACAGGGTTTGGGAGACGTGTCGATGGCCGACTCGCCCGAGTTAAGCTGGGAGCTGATTCGCAAGAAGAACTACGTCGAGCGGCTCAAGTTCGAAAAGCAGCCCCTCGACCTCGCCGGCGAGCTTCCCGAGCTCACTGCCCGCGGCTACGAGGACGTCTCCGAGGAAGACATCGTTCGCCTGCAGTGGTTCGGCCTCTACCACGACAAGCCCAAGGTGGGCCGTTTCATGCTCCGGGTGAAGACTCCCGGCGGCATTCTGACCCCAGCCGAGCTGCGCACCATCTCGGAAGTCTCCCGCCAGTACGGCGGTAGCTACGGCGAGCTCACCACCCGGCAGAACATCCAGCTGCACAGCCTCGAATTCGGCGCGTTGCCGGAGATCCTCGACGTGCTGCGCGCCGGCGGCCTCACCACCCTGGGCGCCTGCGGCGATGCGGTACGCAACGTCACCGGCTGCCCGGTCTCCGGCCTGGCCAAGGACGAGCTCTTCGACACCCGGCCGATCGTCGCCGAGGTGGCCCGCTTCTTCACCGGCAACCGCGAGTACAGCGATCTGCCCCGCAAGCACAAGATCACCATCTCGGCCTGCCCTCATCAGTGCAACGCCCCGGAGATCCACTGCGTGGCCCTCTCCGGCTTGCTCCGCGACGGCGAGCCGGGCTTCTCCCTGCGGGTAGGGGGCGGCCTCTCCACCTGGCCGCGGATCTCGGACGATCTTGGAGTGTTCGTTCCCCTGGCCGACACCTTGCCGGTGCTCCGGGCCATCCTCGACCTCTGGAAAGAGGACCTCGAGAGCCGCCGCTCGCGGGCCAAGGCGCGGCTCAAGTTCATGGTGGACCGCGTGGGCCCGGCCGGCTTCCGCGGGCGCATCGAGGAGCGCCTCGGCGCGCCCTTGACCGACGGCGCACCGGCTCCTCCGCCGGCCGCCGAGCACGACCACATCGGCATCGCGCCCCAGAGGCAGGAGGGGCTTTTCCTGGCTGGCTTCCCGGTGTTCCTGGGCCTCGCCAACGCCGATCAACTAGCGGCGATCGCCGAGGTCGCCGAGGGCTACGGCGGCGGCATCCGCCTCACCCGGCGGCAGAACTTCATCCTGACGGACATCCCCGAGAAGCGCCTCCAAGAGGTGGTGGGGCGGGTGGAGGAGCTCGGCTTCCGGATCGACGGCGGCGGCCTGCGGGCCTCCTCCATCGCTTGCACCGGCGAACCTTTCTGCAACTTCTCGGTGGCCGAGACCAAGCACAAGTTGGCCGAAATCGTAGAGCACCTCGAAGCCACCTTCGGCGAGCGAGTGGCCGGCCTACGCCTCAACCTGGACGGCTGTCCCCATTCCTGCGCCCACCACTGGATCGGCGACATCGGGCTCCAGGGCACCACGCTGCGCGAGCGGGGACCGGCGGGAGAACGGCTCCGCGGCTACGACCTCTTCCTGCGCGGCGGCCTGGGCGCCAACGCCGCCATCGGCCGGCCGGTGTTTCGCCGGGTGAGCGCCGAGGAAGTGCACCAGGTGATCGAGAAGCTGCTCGCCGGCTACTTCGACCGACGCCAGGGCGAGGAGAGCGTGCAGCAATTCTTCCAGAGAATGAGTGACCAAGACCTGCTCAGCCTGGGTGGCTTCGACGTCAGCCAGGGGGTCGAAGCGGACGTGGCAGTTTGACCGACAGCCGAGTGAGGAGAGCCCCGAGAGATGTCAACGACTTCAGCCGCCGCAACCCTTCGCCACATCGAGCGTGACCTTCTCGACGAGTTCGAGGCCGGACAGCTGGCCGTCGAGCTGGACGACGAATCTCCCCAGGGCATCCTGGAATGGTGCCTGGAACGCTGGGGAGACCGAGTGGGCCTGTGCACCAGCTTCCAGGCCGAAGGCATGGCCCTGCTCGATATGGCCTGGCGGATCAAGCCGGATGTGCGCGTCTTCACCGTCGACACCGGCCGCCTGCCACAGGAGACCTACGAGATCATCGAGACGGTGCGCGAGCGCTACGGGATCCCGATCGAGGTCTACTTCCCGAACGCCGAGGACATCGAGCTGATGACCGCCCGCTTCGGCCCGAATCTGTTCTACAAGTCGGTGGCGGCGCGCCTCTACTGCTGCAACGCTCGCAAGGTGGAGCCCATTCGGCGGGCCCTCGAAGGCTTCGACGCCTGGATCACCGGGCTCCGGCGGGATCAATGGGCCAGCCGGGCCAACATCCGCAAGATCGAGATCGATCACGATCACGGCGGTCTGGCCAAGATCTCGCCGCTCGCCGACTGGACCCAGGAAGACGTCTGGGAGTACAACGAGAAGTACGACGTACCGGCCCATCCGCTCTACAACAAGGGCTTCACCTCGATCGGCTGCGCTCCCTGCACGCGCGCCACGGCGCCGGGAGAGGACCCCCGTGCCGGCCGCTGGTGGTGGGAGAAGAACGCTCCCAAGGAATGCGGCATCCACTGCCCAATCGAGACCGGCGGCATGGAGCACGAGCTCGAGGCTCTGCTGCCCGGAAGCGGCATGACCGAGGGGGCCGGCCCTCGAGGCGTGACGCAATGAGCTGGCACCTCGAGCCCCGGCACCAGGAGCTGTTGCGCGACGAGGCGGAGCGCTTCGCTCCCGCCTTCTCCGCACCGGCTCGCCGCGAGCCCTATCTCGCGCTGCGCCGGGCGATCGAGGCTGGAGAGATCGGCGACGACCTCGGCTCGGCCTTCTCCGAGCTGCTCGAGCTCTCGATCGAGAGCGGTGCGGTGCGTCACTTCCACGGACCGGCCGGCGAGCAGACGGCTTTCACCTTGTTTCGCACCACGCCGCGGGGCCAGGCGATCGACCAGGCCGTGGCGAACACCAACGAAGCCCTGCGGGCCCTGGTGGGAGAGCGCATCGAAGGGCTGACCATCGCCTTGGTCCGACCCGGCCTGCTGCGCCTCGCGATCGAGGCCGGCAGCTGCCAGCTTGAGCTCGAGCTCGACCGCAATGGCCCCCATCCCCGCTCGGTGACGGTGGAACGCTGATGGCCGTCGCCCGCCATTACCCGGTCTATCTCGACCTGCACAGCCGTCTGGCGGTCGTGGTGGGCGGGCACCAGCCCGGCGAGGCCAAAGTGCAGGGGCTGCTCGAGGCGAGCGCCCGGGTGCGGCTGGTCACCCGCTGCCTCACGCCCACGCTCTCCCTGCTGGTGCAGCAAGGGCGCATCGAGCACGTGGCCCGGCCCTATCGCCGCGGGGATCTCGAGGGCGCCTTCCTCGCCCTTTCCGTGCTGGCGGACCCGGAAGTCAACCAGGTGTTCTGGGAGGAGGCCGAGGCGCTCGGCATCCCGGCCAATGTGATGGACGACACCGAGCGCTGCAGCTTCATCGCGCCGGCGATCTTCCGCCGTGGGGACCTCGCCGTGGCGATCTCCACCGGCGGCTCGGCCCCGGCCCTGGCGGTGCGCCTGAAGGAGCGCCTGGAAGGGCTGATCGGCCACGAGTATGCCCGCTTCCTGGAGTGGGCGAGCGCGCTGCGTAAGCCCCTGGCTCTGCTTCATCCCCGTTTCGGCGTGCGGCGGGAGATCTGGTACCGCCTGGTGGACTCGGACGTCCTCGAACTGCTCGAGCGGGGCGAAACCGACTCCGCCCGCCGGCGGGTGCAGGAGATCACCGGAGTCCTGCTCCCGAACCCGAAGGCTCCTCGCAGCTCCCACGCGGCATGAGCACAGTCGCTTCCAGTCGCGGCCGGGTGGTTCTCGTGGGCGCCGGCCCCGGGGACCCGGAGCTCATCACCGTCAAGGGCTTGCGCTGCCTGCACGCCGCCCAGGTGGTGGTCTACGACCGCCTGATCCACCCCCGCCTGCTCGACGAAGTGCCGGCCACGGCCGAGCGGATCTTCGCCGGCAAGGTGCCCCACGGGGCGAGCTGCGAGCAAGGGTGGATCCAGGAGATTCTGATCGACCGCGCCCAGAAGGGTCGGGTGGTGGTGCGGCTGAAGGGCGGGGATCCGTTTGTCTTCGGCCGAGGCGGCGAGGAGCTCGAGGCCTGCCGCGCCGCGGGCATCCCCTGCGAGGTGGTGCCCGGCGTGTCGAGCGCCATCGGCGTGGCGACGGCCGCCGGTATCCCGCTCACGCATCGGGGCCTCGCCCGCTCCTTCGGCGTGTTCACCGCCCACCGGCCGGAGGATCTCGCCAAGGCCGACTGGCAAGCGCTCGCCCGGCTGGACACCCTGGTGGTGATGATGGGCGTCGAGGCCCTGCCCCAGGTCACCCGCAGGCTGATCGAAGCGGGCCTGCCCGCGGGCCGGCCGGCGGCGATCGTGGAGCGCGGCACCTGGGCCGAAGAGCGGGCCCTGCTGAGCCCCGTGGAGGACCTCCCCTTCCGCGCCCTGGAGGCCGCCATCCGCCCCCCCGCCATCGCCCTCATCGGCGAGGTAGTGCGGCTCTACCGCCCCCACGAACCCGGCAGCCTGGCAAGCCTCCTCGAGAACCTCGAGATCGAGGTGCCGGAGCTGGTGGCCGGCTAGCGGCAGGCGGAGATCGTAGGGGCGCAGCATGCTGCGCCTATGGCCCTGGGTTCGGCGTCCCTACCCGAAACGGCCGGTGATGTAATCCTCGGTCTGCTTCTTGGCCGGTTTGATGAACAGCTTCTTGGTGGGGCCGTATTCGATCAATTCGCCCAGGTAGAGGAAGGCCGTCAGATCCGAGATCCGCGAGGCCTGCTGCATGTTGTGGGTGACCACCACTAGGGTGAAGTCCTTCTTCAGGTCTTCCATCAGCTCTTCGATCTTGGCGGTGGCGATCGGATCGAGCGCCGAGCAGGGCTCGTCGAAGAGGATCACTTCCGGCTCCACGGCGATCGCCCGGGCGATGCACAGCCGCTGTTGCTGGCCTCCGGACATGCCGAGAGCGCTGTCGTCCAGGCGATCCTTCACCTCGTCCCAGAGCGCTGCGCCTTTGAGCGATTTTTCCACGATCTCGTCGAGCGTGCCCTTCTTGTTGATGCCCTGGATGCGCAGCCCATAGGCGACGTTTTCGTAGATCGATTTGGGAAAGGGATTCGACTTCTGGAACACCATGCCGATCCGCTTGCGCAGGGCGTTGATGTCCACCTTGGGATCGAAGATGTTGCGCCCTTCGAAGCGGATCTGGCCTTCGATCCGCACACCGTCCACTAGATCGTTCAGGCGGTTGATGCAGCGCAGCAGCGTGGACTTGCCGCAGCCCGAGGGGCCGATGAAAGCGGTGATCTGCTTCTCCGGAATGGCCAGCGAGATCGACTTCAAGGCCTGCTTGGTGCCGTAGAAGAGATCCAGCCGGTCGATCTCGACGATCGGCTTTTCGATCACGGGGCTCAGCGCCGGATCCCGCTCCGCGGCGGGCTCCGGAGCGACGGCCGGCTCGGCCGGCGGTGCGGCTGGGCTCGGGGCCAGGGTGAGGGTCGAATTCATCTCGCGAGGCTCCTCGACGACGGGCTCAGACGGCGCTACCGGCATATCTCTTCCGCAGACGGTTGCGAATCGAGATCGCCACCAGGTTGATAGCAGTCACCACGGCGATCAACAGCAGGGCGGTGGTGAACACCAGCGGCTTGGTGGCATCGACGTTGGGGCTCTGGAAGCCCACGTCGTAGATGTGGAAGCCCAGGTGCATGAACTTGCGCTCGAAGTGGACGAAGGGCGCCTGGGTGTCCACCGGCAGGGTGGGCGCGAGCTTCACCATGCCCACGATCATCAGCGGCGCCACCTCGCCCGCGGCCCGAGCCATGGCCAGGATCAAGCCGGTGAGAATGCCCGGAGCCGCCGCCGGCAGCACCACCCGGAAGGTGGTCTCGAACTGGGTGGCACCCAGGGCGAGAGAGCCTTCCCGGACGATTCTCGGCACCGCGGCGAGCCCCTCCTCGGTGGCCACGATCACCACCGGCACGGTGAGCAGAGCGAGCGTGAGGGCGGCCCAGAGGATGCCGCCGGTGCCGAAAGTGGGCGTGGGCAGGGCTTCCGGGAAGAACAGGCGGTCGAGTGTGCCGCCCACAGTGTAGACGAAGAAGCCGAGGCCGAAGACGCCGAAGACGATCGACGGCACGCCCGCCAGGTTGTTCACCGCGATGCGCACCATGCGTACCAGCGGCCCTTGCTTGGCGTACTCGCGCAGGTAGAGGGCGGCGAGCACTCCGAGCGGCACCACCGCGATCGACATCAGGAACACCATCATCACCGTGCCGAAGATCGCCGGGAAGATGCCACCCTCGGTGTTCGACTCGCGGGGGTCGCCGGAGACGAACTCCCACACCCGCGAGAGGTAAAGCCCGAGCTTGCCCGCCGTCCCCAGCCGATTGGGGTAGATCGCCCGCACCACGGCCCCGACCGGGATCTCTTTGTGCGTGCCGTCCGCGGCCTCGGCCACCAGGGTTTCCGCCGAGAGCTTCTCGCGCAGGGCCCCGAGCTCGCTCGCCAGCTGCTCGTACTCAGCCTGCTTCTCGGCGGTGCGGCCCTCGAGCTCGGCCTGCCTCCGAGCCCTCTCGGCGGCCGGAGGCGCTTCGAGCTCCAGCCTCTTGCCGGCCAGCCGCAGCTCCTCGAGGGCCCGATTCACGCGGCCGATCGCACCCTTCTCCAGGCGGCGGACCTCTTCGCCCTCGGCGAGCTTCTGCTCGTGGAGCCGCTCGAACGCGGCTTCGAGGCCCGGGCCGGAGGCGAGGCTCTGCTCGCCCTTCTTGAGCTCGATCAGCCGGCCGTAGAAGCCGCCCCACTCGAGCCGCTCGAGGAGCACCGCATCGGCCGGCTCGCAACGGCGCACCACGTCCTTTTCGTCCACCCAGAGAAAATCGGCGCCGGAGAGGTCTCGGTTGCCCACCCGCAGCTGGAGGCGTGAACCGCCGCCCTGGGCTGCCGGCACGGCTTCCCGGCGATGCACCTCGCCCAAGAGCTTGCGGCCGTCGGCGAGCTCGAGCTCCACCAGGTTCTGCTGCCAGAAGGTCCTGCCGCCGTAGTAGCCGATCAGGCCGAGCAGGCCGAGGATCAACAGCAGATCGAGGGCCAGAGCACCGCCGCAGAGGGCGGTGAAGGAGAGGCCGAGGAGCTCTCGCCGGGCGTGGCTGCTTGGCGCCATGGTCTTGCCTCTCTACAGCTGCGCGTAGCGGCGGCGCAGGCGTTGGCGCACCAGCTCGGCCAGGGTGTTGACGGCGAAGGTGATCAGGAAGAGCAGCAGGGCGGCCAGGAAGAGCGTGCGGTAGAGCGTGCCGCCGTGCGGGGCCTCGGGGATCTCCACCGCGATGTTGGCGGAGAGGGTGCGGAAGCCGTTGAAGGCCGAAAGCTCGAGGATGGGCGTGTTGCCGGTCGCCATCAGCACGATCATGGTCTCGCCCACGGCTCGGCCGAAGCCGATCATCACCGCGGAGAAGATCCCCGGCGAGGCCGTGGGCAGCACCACCCGGGTCACCGTCTGCCAGCGGTTGGCCCCCAGGGCGAGGGAGCCGGCCACCAGGGTCTTGGGCACGTTGGCGAGGGCGTCCTCGGCGATGGCGAAGATGATCGGAATCACCGCGAAGCCCATCGCCAGGCCTACCACCACGGCGTTGCGCTGGTCGTAGCGCAAGCCGGTCGTGGCCAGCAACCAGCTCGGGAAGCTACCGCCGAAGGCCAGCCGCTCGAAGGCGGGCGAGAGGGCTCCGCACAGCCAGAGGGTGAAAGCCACCACCACCAGGTAGAGGAAGACCTCCACCCCGCTCGGCCAGCGGTTGCGCCGGGCGAGCGGCACCTGGCCCCAGGCGACGCCCGCCAACCACACTGCCAGAGGCAACAGCACCACCCCCAGGATCAGCGCCGGGAAGGTGCGCTCGAGAAGCGGCGCCAGCCACAGCCCGGCGAGGAAGCCGAGCACCACGCTGGGCAGGGCGGCCATGATCTCCACCGTGGGCTTGATGTAGCCGAGCAGGCGGGGATGCAGGAACTGCGACGCGAAGAGCGCGCCGAGCACCCCGAGGGGAATCGCCAGCAGCAGGGAGTAGAAGGTGCCCTTGAGCGTGCCCACCACCAGCGGCGTGAGCGAGAGCTTGGGCTCGAAATCGTCGCTCCCGCCACTCGACTGCCAGGAGTAGGAGGGTCGCTCGTAGCCCTCGTAGGCCACTTTGCCGAAGAGCGCTTTCCAGGAGATTTCCGGGTGCGGGTTGTCGATGCTCAGGCCGGCGAGCTCGCGCTCCCCGGCGAGCCAGGCACCGTCTCCCTTGGGCGAGAAGGCGATCGCCGCCGGCGCCCCTACCGGGCTCTTGCCCTGCCACAGGGTGCGCTCGGAGGTGGAGTAGTAGAGGCCCAGCCCGCCCTGGGCGTCGATCGCCAGGAAAGAGCGGTTCCGCGCCGACGGGGCGAGCTCGGTGATCGCCGCGGCATGGGCCGGGAAGTCGTGGATGCGCGCCAGGCGGAAGCTGTCGTCTCCCTGGCGCAGGGGGAACCACACCGAGAGGGCGCCGCTCTGCTGCCCCACCACCAGGGAGCGGTCGCCGATCAGAAAGGCCAGGGCGGTGATCGCCGCGCCGGCGGCGACCTTCTGCGGAGCGGTTTCCTCGGCCGAGCCCAGGCGCCACCAGTAGAGCTCGCCCGCCGCCGAGCCGGCGAAGAGGTTCGCGCCCTCCTGGTCGAGCAGCAGCCTGCTCAAGGGAGGAGCCGCGGCCAGCTCGTGGCGGTCGCTCGACTCCTCGACCTCGCCGGTGAAGGCGTTGCGCGTGGCCTCGCGGGTCATCACCACCAGCCGCCCATCGGCCAGCTGGGCCGCGGCGGCGAGCTTCTCGGTCCCGGAGAGGTGGACGCTCCAGGCGCCCAGTGGACGGTGCTGCTCATCCAGCTCGAGGACCAGCGGAGCGCCCACGCTGGCTTCCACGGTGCGGGCGCCGGCAGCGTCGAAATGGGGCTCGAAGCTGAACGGCCTCACCACCAACCGGCCGTCCGAGGTGGCTCCGGCCAGCGCGCGATCCCCCGGGCGCAGCGCCACGCTGGCGATCCTAGGTGGGCCCTCGGTGCCCAGAGCCGGCACAGACTCGAGAAGAGAAGTCTCGGCCAGCACCTTGCCGGTGGGGAGGCCGAGCACTCGCACCCGGCCGTCCTCGCCCAGAAGGACGCCGCTCTCCTGGTACTCGTCCACCGCCAGGGCGCGAGCTCCGCCCGCTGCCTCCAGGCTACGCGCCAGGCTCACCCGCGCAGGGCGCAGCAGCGGCACTACTTCGAGCAGGATGAACACCAGGATGCCCAGGATGCTGGCGATGATCGCCATGCCCCCGGCCGTCACCAGCCAGCGAGCGCCGCGATCCGCGATCAAGCGCCGCTTCGCGGTGGTTTCCCCGGCCAGCCAGCGGCGCCGGGCCTCGCGGCTCGGAGCGTCGGTGGGTCGGTCCATCACGGGCTCGAGGGCCATAAGGAGTCAGCCTACCTTCCGGGCGGGAAGTTCGCCAGAGCAAGAAGGCCACCCGCGAGGAGGCTCGGCGGGTGGCCGGTGAGGGGGCGGCGCCTGCCTAGTTGAGTTTGCCGAGCTCTTCGGCGGCCACAGCGGCGGGCACAGGGATGTAGCCGTCCTTCACCACCAGCTCCTGACCTTCCCGCGACAGTACGAAGCGCAGCAGCTCGCGAACCAGCGGATCGAGCGGCTTGCCCGGGGCCTTGTTGACGTTGATGTAGAGGAAGCGGGCCAGGGGGTATTTGCCGGAGAGCACGTCCGTGACGTCGGTGGTGTAGAAGGCGTCGCCGGCCTTGCGGGCCAGGCGCAGCGCCTTCACCCCCGAGGTGCGGTAGCCGATGCCGCTGTAGCCGATGCCGAACTTGTCCTCGGTGACGCCCTGCACCACCGAGGCCGAACCCGGCTGCTCCTTCACGGTGTCCTTGTAGTCGCCCTTGAAGAGGGCGTTCTCTTTGAAGAAGCCGTAGGTGCCGGAGGCCGAGTTGCGGCCGTAGAGGCTGATCGGCTTGGAGCTCCACTCGCCGCTGACGCCGAGCTCGCCCCAGGTCTTGATGTCCTTGCCACCGCTCTTGCGGGTCTTCGAGAAGATGCCGTCCACCTGGGCCAGAGTGAGCTGCTCGAGCGGGTTGTCCTTGTTCACGTACACTGCCAGGCCGTCCACCGCTACCCGGATGGTCAGCGGCTTGTAGCCGTACTTCTTCTCGAACTGGTCGATCTCCTCCGCCTTCATCTCACGGCTCATCGGGCCGAGCTGGGCGGTGCCGGCGATCAGCGCGGGCGGCGCGGTGGACGAGCCCTTGCCCTCGATCTGGATGCGCACGCTGGGGTAGAGCTTCTGGAAGTTCTCGGCCCAGAAGGTCATCAGGTTGTTGAGGGTGTCCGAGCCCACCGAGCTCAAGTTGCCGGAGATTCCGCTCGCTTTCGAGTACGGGGAGATGCCGGCATCCACCTTCGCCGGCTGGGCCTGGAGAGTGGCCGCCACCAGGCTGGCGGCGCCCAGCAGGGCGAGGAAGCGCGTCGATTTCATGGTTGTGATCCTCCTTTTCGCGCCGCTAAAGGCCTTCAAGACCCGGTAGCGGCGGGCGAAGCTTTGCAATCGAGTTTGGCAAGCACCGAAAGGGCGTGTGACAACGGTGTTACAGCCCGGCAAGGCTCTATCTCGCTCCCGAGCGGGGGCTGCCGCTCAGGAGATCCGGCTTGATATGGCGGATGTCCCGCCCCTCCACGTAGAAGATCACGTCCTCGGCGATGTTGGTGGCGTGGTCGGCGATGCGCTCGTAGTTGCGTGCCACCAGGAGCAGGTGGAGGGCTCGAGTCACCGTCCGCGGGTCCTCGATCATGTAGGTCAGAAGCTCCCGGAACAGCTGCTTGTAGAGGTCGTCCACCGAGTCGTCCCGCTGGCACACCTCGAGAGCCAGCCGTGCATCCATGCGCACGAAGCTGTCCAGCGCGTCGCGCACCATGCCCTGGGTGAGCTCGGCGAGCCGCGGCAGGTCGATGTACGCCTTGAGCTGCGGCTCGGCCGACAGCACTTGCACCGCCTGGGCGACGTTCACCGCGGAATCCCCCATGCGCTCGAGGTCGCCGCCGATCTTCATCACCGCCACCAGGAAGCGCAGGTCCACCGCCGTGGGCTGCTGAAGAGCGAGCATCTCGCGGCATTGCTCGTCCAGGCTCTTCTCGAGGTCGTTGACCTCCTGGTCCGCAGCGATGATCGCTCCCGCCCGTTCGGCGTCGTGGGTCACCAGCGCGCGCATCGCTTCGGAGATCATGCGCTCCACCACTCCCCCCATGGCCAGCAGGGTGTGCCGGATACGCTCGAGATCCTGGTCGCGGTGTCGTTCCATCAGCAGGCTTCCGTTCTGGCTCGAAGTGGGCCGGAGAAAAGGGGCCCCGGTGCCGCCGGGGGGCTGGCGGCACCGGGGCGAGCCAGCAGCTTCTAGAAGATGATCTGGTACTGGATGCGGATCTCGTCGTCCGTGCGCTTGGTGGACTTGTCTTCGATCTGGCGGTAGTCGGCCTGCAGTTTGTGGGCGTGCTTGTTGAAGAAGTAGCCGAGCACCAGGCCGCGCTCTTCGCGGTCGTCGTTGGACTTGTCCTTGTTGGGGTCGAGCGTGGCGAAGCGCAGCGCCACCTCGAAAGTCTTGGGCACCACGAAGTAGCCCACCTGGCCGATCAAGTACTCCTCGTCGAAGTCCGAGACGCCGTTGCTGCGGTCGTTGGTGGCGTCGAAGTGCTCGACGAAGATCGACAGGCCCTTGTACTTGAAGGAAACGTCCTCGCCCACGATCTCGCGATCCACGCTGTGCGCCGGGGTGGAGCCGGCGGCCGCCACCGGGCGCTCGTTCGACTCGTACTCGAGCGACACCGCCAGCAGCGGCTTGTCGGCGCTCTCGAAGTCGCCCTCGGAGTACTTCGTATCGCCGAAGGGCTGGTAGGTCAGGCGGGCGTTGAGCTGGAACTTGTCGTTGTCGTTGCGGGTGACGTTGCGGCCGTTGCCGTTGAAGATGCCCACCCGCCAGTCCAGCTTGCCGCCGGCCGGCTGGCCCCACAGCTGCACGCCGATATCGCGGCCACGGGCGAAGCGGCCGTAGTCCGTGGCGCGGTCGACGAACTGCTGGCTACCCGAGGAGGTCAGCTCCTGGCGGCCGAACGGCACCTTGAACTGGCCGGCCTTGAGCTGGAAGGCCTTCTTGCCGTGGGAGAAGTCGTAGTTGATGTTGGCGTCTTCGAGGGCGTTGGTGGTGTCCGCCCAGTTCATCTGCAGCTCGTAGGTGAGGTCTTTGGTGTAGGCCCAGCCTTCGAACTTCGTCTTGAACCGCCGAACCCGGAACGAGCCCACGTCCTTGCCAACCTCTGGCATCTCCTCGGTGAACCGCAGCTGACCACGGTTCGAGATGGTGAGCTCGGCGCTCTTGCTCTTGATGCTGGTCTTGCCGTCCTTCCAGCTGACATCGAAGGCCGGCGTGGGCGGCTTGGGGGTGGGCCGCTCGTAGGCGGGCAGGTTGTGCTTGAAGAGGTAGAGGTCGGCGGCGGTCTCGTTCTCCGCCACCAGGGTCTTGCCACCCTCGGCCTGCCCGATCAGGGTCACCGCAGTGCCCATCTCGCCACCGGCCGTGAACGACTGGTAACGCTCCGGAGTGTTGAACACGTAGACCCGGCCGTCCTTCTCGACCTCCTTGTAGTAGAGGCCCGTCACCTGGCCGCTCGCCGCCCCGGCCAGACCCACCAGCAGGGCCACGGCCAGCACGGCCCGAAACACGAAAAGCTTGCGCATTGGCAGTCTCCTCAATTGAGAACGAAGGGATTCGAGGCATGAGGAGGCCGCGCAGCAAGCCAACCCGCTGAACCGCCGGTCCTCCTTCCCGGCGGGCACGATATGAGCCACACCCGGCGAAGCCGCGACACAGACGTGACGGCGAGGTGACAGGGGGGAGGGGGAGGAGACAGGAGGCACCAGGGGCCGAGCCGGCCCGAGAGGGGCCCCGCCTTCAAACTCGGCTTGCCGCTCTCCGCAGCGGCGGGTACACTATGCCCTCCTGCGGTTTGCCCCGGGGCAGTAGCTCAGCTGGGAGAGCACCACGTTCGCAACGTGGGGGTCGAGGGTTCGAATCCCTTCTGCTCCACCATTCCACTCATCGGGCGCGGATTCCCTTCGAGCTTCATAGATCATGAACCGGTCCGGGGGGCGCGAGGCTCTTCGCCCCCGAAGCTGTAGGCCCTCGGAAAAGAACAGCTTCTGGAAGCGCTGCTCGACCGCCTTGGAGCCGTCAGCCTTGAGGGCCACCCGCTGGTCTAGCGGCGGAGGGAAGACCAGCGCTCCCGGCGGAAGTTGCTGTCGAGCTCGTTGAACGCCGCCAGGATGACGTCCTCAGCTTCCCGGTCGTCGATCGGCTGCACCACCTCCATCCCCTGCGAACGGCAGCAGTCGATGCAGGCCTTCGGCTGCGTCTTGAAGCTCAGGCCCTTGAGCTGCTCGTGGCTGGACACCCGTCAGTAGACGACCGCGTGGGAGGAGCGCAACACGGGTAGCTCGGCGCAGTGAATCTCCTGGTCCACAGATCGCGACCGGCTGGCGAGCGCGGCGGCGTTGGAGTATGGTTCCGTTGACTGAGGAGATAGCCGCTCTTCTGAAGCAGGCCGATAAGAGCGTGTACTCGATTGTGTAGGGGAGAGGATTATCCGCTTTCAAGGTCCGCGGGTAGTGGCGCGTGCGCCGGATGGAGTTCGAGATCTGGAACGAAAGCTAAGCCAAGGCAAGAACCACGGATCCCCCGAGTTCCGACGGTGACTCACGCACAAGGCGACTGTCGGAAGTGCAGGAACCTCTGCTCGCGGCAGGAGCTGTGGGCATGAAGCTCACGCCTTCTCAGCAGAAGGCTATCGAGCACGCCGGGAAGAACCTCCAGCTGATCGCCTGCGCGGGGTCCGGCAAGACCGAGGTGGTGGCGCGTCGCGTCGTTCACCTGCTAACCCCGGGGCGTGCCGACTCCCTCGCACCACGCAACATCATCGCTTTCACGTTCACCGACAAAGCCGCAGCCGAGCTGAAGGAGCGGATCGTTACGCGCACCCGCCAGGCCCTGGGCGAGATCCCCGGCATGGCGGAGATGTTCGTCGGCACCATCCACGCTTTCTGCCTCGAGCTGCTGAAGTCCGATTCGCCGAAGCATCTCAAGTTCGAGCTCCTCAACGAGGTGCAGCAAGGGCTCTTCGTCGATCGAAATAGCAGCAAGAGCGGACTGACGACTTCCACGGATCTCGGGGGCGCGGCCCTGAAGCGCTACCGCGACACTCCTCACTACGTCACAGCACTGTCCATCCTGCGTGAAGCGGAGCGAGTCGACGCCCATGTCGAAGGCTGTTCCCTGCTCGCCGGTCTTGCGGCCTATCAGAGCTTGCTCGACGACAACAGCTACCTCGATTATTCGGCGATCCTGGAGGAAGCGGTCATTCTCACGACCAACGACGATGGGTTTCGAGCCCGGCTTCGCGAGCGCGTGAAGTACGTCGTCGTGGACGAGTACCAGGATGTCAACCCTGTTCAGGAGGCGATCGTCTGGTCGCTGCACGAGCTCGGCGCGCGGATCTGTGTGGTCGGCGACGACGACCAGACCATCTACCAGTGGCGCGGCAGCGATGTCGAGAACATCCTCTCGTTCGCGAAGCGTTACCCCGACGTAGACGCGATCCCTATCGAAGAGAACTTCCGCTCCAGCGACGGCATCGTCGAAACCGCACGCCCGTTTATCGAGCAGAACACCGCCCGCCTGTCGAAGGCGATGAAGCCGACGGGAGCACAGCCCTACGAGCCCGGCGACATCGCGGCGCTGGCGTTCACCGGCCCCGGCGAGGAAGCGCAGCACATCGTCAACACGGCGCAGGCCTTGCGGGGCGTTGCCTTCACGGAAGACGGCAAGGGGCGCGGACTCGCGTGGTCGGACATGGCGGTCTTGCTCCGAAGCGTGAAGGCCAACGCCGAGCCGATCACCCAAGCGTTGCGGGCGGCCGGCATTCCCTTCGTCGTCACGGGCATGAGCAACCTCTTTGGCACTGCCGAGGCCGAAGCGGCGCGCCAACTGTTCTACTTCATGGCTGACACTGGCCCAGACTCGGCAGCCGTCGAGCAGGCTTGGTTGTCGGCCGACCTCGGGCTGGACCCGGCCGCGCTACGCAGAGCCCTGCGCGGTGCCGCGCTCGCCAAGGCGGCGCTCGCCGATCCGGACCAGAAGCGGTGGGGCCAGTACTCGATCCAGCGGGTGTTCCTCAACTTTCTCGATCAGGCGGGAATCCGCGAGGAGGGGGTCCCTTGCGACCGCGGTGAGGTCGTCTTCTACAACCTCGGCAAGTTCAGCCAGGTGATCTCCGACTTCGAAGCGATCCACTTCCAGTCCAAGCCCGCCGAGAAGTACGGCTCCTTCGCCAGTTTTCTCCAGTACCGCGCCGAGGACGCTTACCCCGAGGGCTGGCAGGACAACCAGTACGCGAACCCCGACGCGGTGCGGGTCATGACCATCCACCAGGCCAAAGGGATGCAGTGGCCGGTGGTGTTCGTGCCTGCGCTGCTGAGGAACCGCTTCCCGGCGGCGAGGATCGGCGGCCGAGGCGTCTGGCACCTACTCCCGCGCAGCGGCATCAGAGGTCAGTCGCGATTCGAAGGGACCGTAGAGGACGAGCGGCGCCTTTTCTATGTCGCTATGACGCGCGCGCAGAAGTTCCTGCACATGACGTGGGCGCCGATTGCCGGCAAGAACAATCGCTACGTGCGCGCGTCGGAGTTCTGGGACAACGTCCTCGTCTCGAAGCACGTTAAGCGCAAGATGCCCGACTACTCTTCGCGCAAGCGGCTCCCGCCACAACCACGGGCGGGGGTCTCGAACGTGGTGTTCTCGTTCTCGGACCTGAAGTACTTCTTCGAGTGCCCCTACCAATTCAAGCTGCGCGTGCTGTACGGCTTCAACGCGCCGATCCACGAGGCGCTTGGATATGGCAAATCGCTGCACGACGCTCTCGCGGAGGTGCACGCCCGCGCGATCCGCGGCGACGTAGCCGACGCTGCCGAGGTGCCCCGCCTTCTTGAGACTCACATGCACACGCCATACGCCTACCCCGCACTACGGCAGCAGCTAGAAGCAAGCGCTGAACGGGTGATCCGCGAGTACCTGAAGCAGAATCAGGCCCTCTTCGACAAGATCGAGTTCTCCGAGAAGCAGATCGAGATCAACCTTGGCGACGGCGTCAGCGTGGTGGGCCGCATCGACCTCGTGCGACGCATCGACACGGGTGAGACGACCATCGTCGACCTGAAGTCCAGCGATCGCGCCCAGGCCGAGGAGGTCACCGAGACTCAGCTGCACGTCTACGCGCTCGGCTACCAGGAGCTGACCGGGCGTCGCCCCGACTACGTCGAGATCTACGAATTGGACGAGGGCAAGCGCAGGCCGCGATCGGTGGACGACGACTTCATCGCCGACGTCAAGGCGCAGACCCGCACCGCTGCGGAAAGTCTGCGCGCCGGCACGTTGACGGCCACCGCCGCACCGAACAAATGCCGCGCCTGCGACTACTGGGGCATGTGCACGGCCGGCCGAGAGGCAACAGCCACGTAGCGAGAGGACCGATTTCCCATGGCGAACGCACCCAAGAAGCCCAAGACCGAGAAAAAGGTCACCCGCTACACCTACGAAGACATCCGCGAGCCGCGCACGCCCGAAACCGGCCACACGCCGCTGCTGCCGGCGGAAGAGCGGGTCGTCACGCTGCCGATGGACAACGGCTGGAGCAAGGCCATCCAAGTGGGCAAGCTGCCCGAGGGCGACGAGCGCCCCGTGGTGGTGGACATGGACCCGGCGGCCGACCCAGTGCTCTTCTGGGCCGGCAAGCGCAACCGGCGCCAGGTGCCGGTGCTGCCGCTTCAGAGGAACGAGATCGTGTCCGAGTCACGCATCGCGCAGATCATTGAACGGGCGCGACGGGCAGCCGAGGAGAAGTCAGGCGCGGCGCGGCAAGGGTACCTGTTTGCCGACCTCGAGAAGACGCTGCGCGAGAGCGACAAGGGCAAGCGCGTCGAGTTCTACACCCACGAGGAAGGTTGGAAGAACAAGCTCATCTGCGGCGACTCGCTGCACGTGATGGAGTCGCTGCTGCACTACGAGAACCTGCGCGGCAAGGTGCAGATGATCTACATCGACCCGCCGTACGGCATCAAGTACGACTCAAACTTCCAGCAGCGGGTGGATTCGACGAAGAACGAGGAGAAGGACGCGGCGGATGATGTGCTGACGATCAAAGCGTTCCGGGATACGTGGGCGCTGGGGATTCACTCCTACCTATCGTACCTGCGCGAGCGCTTGTACTTGTGCCGCGAACTTCTGACGGAGTCGGGGTCGGTTCTTGTCCAGATCAACGACGACAATGTGCACCTGGTCCGGGCGCTGATGGACGAGGTGTTCGGGGCAAAAAACCACTTCGCTACCGTCGCATTCAACAAGACGACGGGGTTCACGGACCAGCGGATGTCGAGCGTCTACGACTGCCTCGTGTGGTACGCGCGAAACATCGAGCATGTCAAGTATCGCCAGCTCTACCAACCCAAGGCGATCGGACTCGAAGGTGCGGGCGTGTACACGAAGGTGGAGCTGCCTGATGGAACTCGACGTCGACTGACAGCGGATGAACTGGAGGCAATGGACTGCCTTCCCTCCGACTGGCGCGTGTTCCGCCTCAGCGATCTCGGCTCGCAGGGAGAAGCCAAGGAGCCCCAGCCGTTCGAGTTCGAGGGCAAGACGTATTACCCAGCTGCCAATAGCCATTGGAAGGCCAAGGTCGAGGGCCTGCGGCGTCTCGCCGATAAGAGGCGCATCGCGGTTTCTGGATCAAGCGTCGCGTACGTTCGTTTCCACGATGACTTCCCGGCCTCGCCAATCGCCAACATCTGGCTCGACACTGGAACGGGGTCTTTCACCGAGCCCAAGGTGTACGCTGTCCAAACCGGTACGAAGGTAGTGCTGCGCTGCATCGCCATGACCACCGATCCCGGCGACCTCGTTTTCGACCCCACGTGCGGCTCCGGCACGACGGCCTACTGCGCTGAACGACTAGGCCGCCGGTGGATCACCTGCGACACATCGCGCGTGGCTGTCAACGTCGCCCGCAAGCGGCTGATCGCGGGAACGTTCGAGCACTATAGGACCCGCAACGGCAAAGTCTCAGGGAACTTCCTCTACAAGACCGTCAACCGCGTCACCCTCAAGAGCCTCGCCTACGACCTCGAGCCGGAGAAGGTCGAACTGGTGGACCAACCCGAGGTGGACAAAGACGCGGTCCGCGTCTGCGGCCCCTTCGAGGTCGCGTCGCTCGGCCGCTACTCGGTCGAGGACTGGAAAGGTTACGTCGTTCGCGAGCCCGGCCTCGGCGAGGCGGCCAAGCTCGAGAACTACATCGAGGTGATCTGCCGCCTCTACCGCAAGGACGCGGCGATCCAGGGCGCCAACGGGCTCGTGCACGCGGTGGCGGAGAGCGAGAAGCAGAAGATCGCGATCTCGGTCGGGCCGCTGTCGGGGCGCGTGACCGCCAAGCAGATCAACGATGCCCTGCAGGACGCACTGTCTTCGGGCATCCTCGAGGTACACGTGCTCGGCTGGGCGTTCGAGGCCAACGTCGGCGAGGTGAAGTCGGCGCTGGAGAAGCGCGGCAAGGTCAAGGTGGAGCTGATCATGATCCGCCCGGACACGCTGGCCGAGGGGCTCAAGGCGACGAAGCCGGAGATGCTGTTCTCGCCGCTCGCGCTGCCGGACATCGAACTCGCGACCGCGAAGAACGGAAAAGAGAAGCAGGTGCGCGTCACGCTGAACGGCGTGGCGCTCTTCGACCGCAAGAACCGGCGCACCGAGTACAAGCGCGCGGACTCCGGCTACGTATCGGCCTGGTACCTCGACGAGGATTACGACGGCGACTGCTTCGTCGACTGCCAGATGTTCTTCGATTTCAAGAAGACGCCCAACATCAAGGCCGCGCTTAAGGCCGAAGTGGACCCGGAGGAGTTCACCCTCAAGCTCAGCTCCGAGCCCTTCCCGGTGCGCGGCTACAAGCGCGTGGCAGTGAAGGTGGTGGATGTGTACGGCAACGAGTCGGTTGTCGTGCGGGACCTGGGCTGAGGAGCGCGGCGCCATGGCTTACGTCGTCGACCGCGTCGTCATCTGCGATGCCTTCCGCGAGCCGGATGTGCACTACGAGTTGCTGCCCGGCGGTCGGTCGCGGCGCGTGCCGGCCCGGCGGCCGTCGATGCGGTTCCTCGCTTCCGCCAGGGACATGAAGGGCGGCATCACCGGTATCGTTGGGCGCCAGGCGGGACTCTTCGACGACCTCTCGGCTGCCGGTGCGGAAAGGAACGAGTTCGTCAACCAGCTCCGCGGCGAAGTGCGTGACTGGCGCGAGGCGGGCTGGCCGGTTACGGCGGTGGTCACGCGGCGGCTGATCGAGTGGTGGTTCGAGCGCGACGAGGAGCGCCGCGCCGTGGGCAAGCGCTTCTTCTTCTGCCAACAGGAGGCGGTGGAAACGGTCATCTACCTCTACGAGGTGCAGAACCGCCGCCGCATGCCCGAGACCGGCGACTTGCTGCGCTATGCGCTCAAGCTCGCCACCGGTACCGGCAAGACGGTGGTGATGGCGCTCTTCGTCACCTGGGCCACACTGCACAAGCGCAAGGTGAGCGGATCGTCGCTTTCGACGAACTTCCTGGTGCTGGTGCCCAACCTCACGGTGCGCGACCGCGTGAGCGGGCAGCCTCGCGGTGACGGGCTGGACCCGGCGGGCGAGCACAACCTGTACGGCGCTTTCGAGATGGTGCCGCCCGAGTACCGGGAGGAGTTCCACCCGAACGTGCTGGTGCGCAACTGGCAGAGCATCCAGCTCGAGAACAAGCGCGAGGACTGGATCGGCGAGGGCGAGGTGCCGCTGGAGGAAGGGCGCTTCATCCCGCAGGCGGTGCTGCGCGCGATGCAGCGCCGCGCAAAGCAGGACCCGAACGCGCCGATCAGGCGCCTGCTCGGCGGCTGGCGCGACCTCGTGGTGATCAACGACGAGGCGCACCATGTCTACGGCGAGAAGCGGACGCGTGCGGGCGACGACCCCGAGCACATCAAGTGGAGCAAGATCCTCGAGCGCATCGGAAGGGCCGCGCGGGTAAGCCTGGTGGTCGATCTCTCAGCCACGCCCTGGTACGGATCGGGATCACCCAAACCAGAGGGCACGCTCTTCGAGTGGTTGGTCTCGGACTTCTCGGTGTACGACGCCTTCGAGTCTGGGCTGGTCAAGGTGGTGCGCCTGCCGGACCCGGACGAGCAGGGGCGCGTCTACCTCGACCTGTGGGATCTGGTGAAGGGAGCCAAGACCAAGGAGGAATACCTGCGCGCCTGCAAAGGGGCGATTGCGAGCATCTACTCGTCGTGGAAGAAGGACCACGACGAGTGGGCCGGATCGTTCGAGTTCGCGCGCGGGCCGGCTCCCGTGCTGCTGTGCGTGGCCGACAGCGCGCAGCGGGCCGCCTGGCTCTTCGAGCACCTGACGCGCGAGTACGAGCTGCTGCGCAACCCGGACGACGACGACCGGTCGCGCTGGGTGACGATCCCGATCGACTCCAAGGTCTTCGATGCCGACAAGGGCAACGAGGCTGTGCTGCGCGAGATGGTCAACACGGTCGGCTCGAAGGGCAAGCCCGGCGAGCACGTGCGCGCCATCATCAGCGTGAACATGCTCTCCGAAGGCTGGGATGTGAAGAGCGTGACGCACATCCTCGGCCTGCGCGCCTTCGGCTCGCCGCTGCTCACCGAGCAGATCATCGGCCGCGGCCTGCGGCGCACAAACTACGACGTGCTCAACCAACCGCTCGCCGAGCGACCCGAGGGCAGCGACGAGACGGTGGACGCGTTCGGCATCCCGTTCGTCGGTTTCCCGGTCGAGAAGCGCAAGCGCCCGAAGACCGGCGAGTGGGGCCAGAAGCCGGTGACGATCGAGGCCGACCCCAAGAAGGCCAAGTTCCGCGTGCAGGTGCCCAACGTCCGTTCCTGGGCGGTGGGCGTGACAGATTCGCTGGCCGACCGCATCCAGGTGGACGACCTGCCGCAGCTCCGGCTCAACCCGAAGGAGACGCCGCCCGACGTGCACGTGCGGCCGGTCGTGGGTGGTGCGCCCGAAGCGGTGATGACGCTCGAGGAGGTGCGCAAGGAATGGCCGGTGCTGCGCACGGCGTTCCTCATGGCCGAGGAGCTGTACCAGGAGACGAACCCGGGCTCGGCGAGCGACCTCGGCATCGGGCCGACCTTCGACGAGCTGCTCGAGGTCTCGCAGCGGTTTCTCGACTCGCGCGTCACGCCGCTGGAAGCCGGCGGCCTCAAGAGCGACGTGCGGGACGTCGGCATCTACTACTGGCGCCGGCAGGCGCTGGATGCACTGGATACGGCGATCCGCGGTGCAGGCACCGTGGACGTGGAGGCGGTGCCGATCCTCGGCAGCCCGGAGTGGCTCGACTCTGCAAACCTGCGCCGCTTCCAGTGGACCGGCGTCGTAGCCGAGGGTAAGCGCTGCCACACCAACAAGGTGCCGTGCCACACTGACCTGGAGAAGCGCTTCGCGGACTTCCTGGACGGCGCCACGGACGTGGTGCGCTACTTCAAGAACGAGCGGTTCGGGTTCTCGGTGACGTACTACGAGAGCAACCGACCGCGGCAGTACTACCCCGATTTCATCATTGCCGCCCGCGACAAGGACGGGCGGGAAGGGATGTGGCTGGCGGAGACGAAGGGGGAGGTCCGCCCCAATACCGGGCTAAAGAGCGAGGCCGCGCGGCTGTGGTGCGAGAAGATGAGCGGCACCCGGCACGGGCAGTGGCGGTACCTTCTTGCTCATCAGAAGAAGTTCGAAGCGGCGCTGGCGGCGGGCGCCTCGTCGCTCGCCGAGCTTGCGGATTCGCTCGTGCGGGCTCGTCCCGAATCCCAGTTCCGCCTCATCTCGCTCGAGGACGAGCGCGTGAAGCGCGATGCGTTCAAAACGCTGCTGCCGCTCTATTCGCTCAAGGCGGCGGCGGGGTACTTCAGCAACGGCGAGGCCGTGGAGCCTGAGGGATGGGTGGAGGTCGAAGGCGTTGGTCGGCTCGACGATCGGATGTTCGTCTGCCGAGCGGTGGGCCGTTCGATGGAACCGGTGATCCACGACGGCGACTACGTGGTCTTCCGCGCTCAGCCCGCTGGAACGCGGCAAGGAAGAATCGTCCTCGCCCAGTACCGCGGACCAGCCGACCCGGAGACCGGCGGTTCCTTCACGGTGAAGCGGTACTCCTCCGTGAAGGAAGCGGTTGGAGATGGTGCCTGGCGACACACGCGGGTAATTCTCGAGCCCACCAATCCGACCTTTGATCCGATCGTCCTGACCCGCGACGACGCGGAGCATGTCCAAGTCATCGCAGAGTTCGCGGCCGTCCTGCGCGCTCTCTGACAGCGAGAATGATTCGGGGCCGACCCTCGAGACGACGGACTGACAGCAATCGCCCGGAGAGAGCCTTGGCCGTCCTCACCGTTGCCGACGAAGTCCACCGCGCCCCCGATCCAGCTGCTCTCGGCGTGGTCGATCACTCGTTCGGGGAGCCCACGCCGCCTCCCTCGTGCAGGGCTTCTGCGGCGCCGACTCGACTCGCCAAGGAGGAGGGCCCTCGCCTACAATCCGCCCGCGATGAACCTCCTTCATACCGTCCATGTGCCCGCGGGAGAGGGACCCTTTCCCACGGTGATCGCGATTCACGGCTGGGGTGCTTCGGCACACGATCTTCTGGGTCTCGCCCCTTATTTTCTCGACGGCGAAGCGATGGTGATCTGCCCGCAGGGGCAGGTGGAAGTGCCGATCGGCCCGGGAGCTCTGGGTTACGGCTGGTTCCCGCTGCGCAGCGGCCTGATGCCCGACCCGAGCGAGGTGCTCGCGAGCGCCGAGGAACTGCGCCAGTTCGTGCTCGCGGCCCTTGCGCACTATCCGGCGGACCTGGAGCGGGTGGCTCTCCTCGGCTTCTCGCAGGGCGGAGTGATGGCCTACGAGCTGGGCCTGCGAGAGACATCACGCTTCGCCGGCATCGCCGCGCTCTCCACGTGGTTTCCGCCCCAGCTCGCCGAGGCAGTGCCGGCGCGGCCGGAGCACGAGGGCTTCCCGGTGCTGATGATCCACGGCACGGAGGACTTCGTGGTGCCGGTGGAGCGAGCCCGAGAGTCCCGCGAGACGCTCCGGCCCTACGGCGTGACCCTCACCTACCGCGAGTTCCCCATGGCCCACGAGATCCGCCCGAGCGCCCTCGAAGTGATCCAGCACTGGCTCCTCGAGCGGGCGCTTGGGAGAGAGACGGGCTGATGAGGCTCCGCGAGGTCATCTGGAAAGACAGGGTGATCGACAAGCTCGAAGCGAAGCACGGAGTCTCCCCGGAGGAAGTGGAAGAAGTGCTCTTCGCCAGACCCCATACGCGCCGACTGCAGCGCGGGAGGGTGCCAGGAGAGGATCTCTACCTGGCCTATGGGCGAACGGATGCCCAGCGCTTTCTCGTAGTGTTCTTCCTTCTCAAGGGGCACGAAGCTGCCTTGCCGATCTCAGCTCGGGAGATGACCCATTCCGAAAGGCGGTACTATGAAGGCCATGCAACGTGAGGTCGATGCGCTGCCGGAGGAATTCGCCACCGAAGAGGAAGCGGCCGAGTTCTGGGAGCAACACGACACGACGGACTATCTGGAGTTCACCGAAGAGGTTCCGGTCGATGCCCGCCTCGAGAGGCGCCGCTATCTGATCGAGGTCGATGCGGACCTGATCCAGGCTCTCAACTCTCAAGCGCACGCGAGAGGCGTGGGACTCCACGCGTTCGTTACCGAGGCCCTCCGCGCCAAGACTCGGTCTGCAGCCTAGAAGACCTGGCTGAGTCGAGCCAGGCGTCCCTACTCGACTCGCCGGGCGCTCCGCGCCTGATCACTTTTTCCGCAGCAGGGCCGAGCGGTCTTGGCCGTCGCGGTCGGGGGGGATGGGCACGCCGGTGAGGCTGGCCAGGGTGGGGGCCACGTCCACCGTGGCCACGCGCTCTTCGAGCTTCTGGCCGTGGCCGCCGGGCAGGCGCAGGAGCCAGGGCACATGGGAGTCCTCCACCGCTGGCGTGCCGTGGGTGGTGCCGGTGCCCAGCAGGGCGAGGAAGCCGGGCTGCCAATCGATCATCACATCCGGCCCGCGGCCCGGGGCGAGGCTGCGGGCGAAGAGACGGCCCCGCGGATCGGCCTCGGCCGCCGGCGTGGCCAGTTCCGCACGAGTCCACACCCGCGCCACACCGGGGCAAGTAGCCAACTCCTCGGCCACTCCCTTCTGGGCCTCCGCCGCCGCCAGGCCCTTCTTGGCCAGGGCCTTGGCGTCGAGCACCCAGAACTCGTTGAGCCACGGGCCTTCGCCCCAGCGCTTCTCGAGCCGCGCCTCCACCCCCTGGAAGCAGCTGAGCTCCTGCGCCGTGAGCCGGTGGGCGGGGCGCCCGGCGGCGGCTTCGGCTTCCGGCAGGGGCACCACGCCGTGGTCCGCCGAGAGGGAGATCACCACGTGGTCGAGGCCCACGGCGCTGTCCACGGCTTCGAGCAAGTGGCCGAGCACGGCGTCCAGGCGCAGCAGCGTGTCGAGAACCTCGGGGCTCGCCGGCCCATAGGCATGGCCCACGGTATCCACCGCGGTGAAGGACACGAAGAGCACATCCGGCGTGGGGCCCTGGCCCAGCTTCTCGGCCTTGAGCGCCGCCGCGGCGGCCTCTCCGGTGAGCTCGTCGATGCGCGGGGTGGTGTAGAGGGCGTTGTAGTAGTCCGAATCCGGGCCGGAGGAGAAGCCGCCCACGGCGTGGGGGAAGCCGGCGGCGAAAGCGCCGTGGCTGGGCTCCACGATGCCGAAACGGGCACGCTCGGCGGGGTCCGCCAGCACCTTGGCCGCGGCCTCGCAGGGCTGCCAGGGTTGGCCGAAGGCGGCCGCGGCCGGCCGGTTGCGGTTGAGGTCCTTGAGCCAGGAGGGCTTGGCCAGGCGATAGAACTTGCTGGAGCCGAAGCCGCCCTTCTTGCGGTCGAACCAGAAGGCGCCGTCCACCTGGGGGCCGCCCATCAGGATGGCCGCGCGGTCCTTGCCCGAGAACGAGAAGGCTCGGGAGCTCGGATAACGGGCCTTCAGCCACTGAGTGAGGCCGGTGCCGAGCAGCCGTCGCGGCGAGAGGGTGCCCTCTTCGTCCTCCACCGCGTAGACCTCGTCCTTCTCCCGGGCGTCGTACCAGTTGTTGTCGATCACCCCGTGGTGGCTGGGAAACAGGCCGGTGGCGAGTGTGGTGTGGCCGGGGGAGGTGGTGGTCACGGCGTGCTCATGGTAGGCGGCCACGAAGTCGTTCGACTCGGCGAGCAACCGGGCGAAACCGCCCGTCCACAGCGGCTGGAAGCGTTCCAGGTAATCCGCGCGCATCTGGTCCACCACCAGGAAGAGCACCAGCCGAGGGGCGTCCGGCGGCGGTGGCGCCGGCTTCTGGCAGCCGCCCGCAACAAAGAGCAGAGGGAAGAGCCAGGCAGCGGCTCGGAAGCGGGTCGGGCTCAAGGATTTCATCGAATGCCTCCCAGAGGTGGGTGGAGGCGCATTCTACGCCGCCCGGGCCCGGCCCCGGTGCCGGCCGAGTGACAGGGGAGGCCCCAGAGCGAGCAGGGGTGCGGTTTCCGCGCCCGGGTCCGCATCCGCGGCCGGTCCGGTAGCAGAGGCTTCGCCCGGACCAGGGCGGGGAAACCCCGCCCCTACATCAGGACATCAGGTCGGTCGGCCAGCGCCCGGCGGGGGCGCGACGATCTTCAGTTGGCTTCGATCGGCTCGCGCTCGCCCTGGGCCAGGTGGTACTGGCGCATCTTGTTGAACAGGGTCTTGCGGCTGATGCCCAGGCTCTCGGCGGTGGCGGTGCGGTTGCCGTGGTGCTCGGCCAGGCGGGCCAAGATCAGCTGCTTCTCCACCCGGGCGATCACGTTCTCCACCGCTGCGGCCAGCGTGCCGGTCTCGGAGAGCGGCACCAGCGTGGGGGTCTCCTGGCCGGGGCCGTTGAAGATGCGCGCCGGCAGATCCTTCACCTCGAGCCGGGGGCCGTCGGCCAGGATCATCGCCTGGCAGAGCGTGTTCTCGAGCTCGCGGATGTTGCCGGGCCAGCTGTAGGCCAGAAGCAGGCGCAGGGCCTCGGGGGCCACGGCCGTAACGCGCAGGCCGAGATCCCGGTTGAACTTGCGCAGGAAGTGGTCGATCAGCACGGGCAGGTCGCTGCGCCGCTCGCGCAGGGCCGGCAGGCGCAGGCTCACCACGTTGAGCCGCCAGTAGAGATCGTCGCGGAACAGGCCGGCGAGCATCTCCTGCTCGGGGTTCTTGTTGGTGGCGGCGATCACCCGCACGTCCACCGGCCGCGGCACGTTGCTGCCGATGCGAAATACCTTGCGCTCCTGGAGGGCACGCAGCAGCTTGGCCTGGGCGGCGAGCGAGAGGTCGCACACTTCGTCGAGGAAGAGGGTGCCGCCATCGGCCAGCTCGAACTTGCCCGGCCGGCTGGCCTGGGCGTCGGTGAAGGCGCCGCGCTCGTGGCCGAAGAACTCGGCCTCGATCAGGCTCTCGGGAATGGCGCTGCAGTTCACCGCCACGAACGGCCCGTGGGCACGCCGGCTCTTCCTGTGGATGGCCCGGGCCACCAGCTCCTTGCCGGTGCCGGACTCGCCGGTGGCGAGCACGGTGGCATCGACCGGCGCGACCTTGGCGAGCACCCGGAACAGCTCCTGGATCTTCGGGCTGCTGCCGATGATCTCGTCGAAGCCTGGCTCGGCGCCACCGCCGCTCCGGCGCTCACCGTTGCGCTGGTGCTCCACCGCCCGCCGCACCGCGGCGAGCAAGGCATGCCGATCGACCGGCTGGGAGAGCAGCTCGAAGGCCTGCTCGGGCTTCTCCGCTTTGGCCGAGCCCGGTCGCCGGGAGCCGGCTATGGTGACCACCACGGCTCCCGGGTCGGCAGCCTGCAGCTGGGCGAGGGTCTGGTCCCCCTCACCGCTGCGGGTGAGCTCGAGAAGCACGACGGCGGGTTGCCAGGTGAGGGTGTCCTCCACGGCAAGATCGAAGTCGGAAGTGAGCCGGGTTTCGTAGCCTTGCCCGGCCAGCATGGTGGTCAGCTCGAGTCCTAGGGATCGCTCTTCGGTGAGGATCAGAATCCTTGCCATAGGCTCCAGTCCCAGGTTGCAACCCTGTGCGTCAAAGACACTTTCACCCCGGCGGCCTCACACCACGAGCCCGCTTCGTCGCAGTCTTCCCCCCAGCTGCTGTGACTTCGCTTGCCAACGGGCTGGAACGATCGCGACTCGATCAGCCAGCGTTTCTCCTTAAGTGCGCCATCCAACGATAGTGGGACACTCAAGCCAACTCTGCGATCAACGGGGACCTGCAGAGGCTCTCGAATCCGAGGAGAAGGACGCCTCGGACGCTCGAGGCGGGCCTCGACCGAGAGATGGAGCCTCGCCGGAAAACGTTTCGCATGGCGAAGAAGGCCTGCCTGGAAGGGCCGCCTCGGAGCGGGAAACGCCTTACCCATCGAAGAGAAAAGCCTTGCCCAGAGCGGCTCCAGAGCGCTCTTGGCTCGATCCAAGCCGCGCTCGAACGTTGGGTGAGGCGCGCGGCACCCTTCTTGCTATCTGCGTGCTGCCACCCAGAGCACCTGCTGAGCTCTGCCCTGGGGGCATCTTGCTTTCGAAGCCTTTCTTCGAGAGCGGCAGGGCTTTGTCTGGTTTCGTTGTGCGTGGAAATACGATCATTGCTGCGCACAGTTAAGCCAGAGGAATCATCAGGGAGCGAGGTTCTCGAGATTGTTGCGAGCCGCGAAGAGCGCCTGGCGAATTCTCCATCGGCACCCGGTCCACGCTTTGGCCGTGGTGGGAACTCTGACCCTCGGCACCGCTCCGGCTCTCACCTTGTTCTCTCTGGTACAAACTGTTCTTTTCGCACCTCTGCCAGTACACCATCCAGACCGCCTGGTGCTTCTGACCGAGGTGATTCCCGAGTTCGGCAACCGGAGCTCGCCGGTCTCGCCGGCGAATTTCCTCGACTGGCGGGCCGAGAGCCGTTCTTTCGACCACCTTTCGGCGGTGGAATTCGACTCCTTCAGCCTGACCGGCAAGGGCGAGCCGATCGCCCTGGACGGCGCTCGCGTCTCGGAGGACTACTTCCAGGTCGCGAACCTCGAGATGGTGGCCGGGCGCGGCTTCCTGCCCGAGGAGATGCAGCAGGGGGCGACACCGGTGGTGGTGCTCAACGAGGGAGCCTGGCGGCGCTGGCTCGGCGGCAATCCCGACCTGGTGGGCGAGAAGGTGGAGATCGACGGCCGAGCTCATCAGGTGGTGGGTATCGCCAAGGCCAACTTCCTCTCGCTCCACGACCTCTGGGTGCCGTTGCCGCTCGACCCGCATTCGGCCTCCCGCGGCCGGCGCTCCCTCGGTGTCTTCGCCGAACTCGCCCCCGGCGTGACCCTCGCCCAGGCCCGCGAGGAGATGGGCTTGATCGCCTCCCGCCTGGCCGCTGCCTACCCCAAGGAGAACCCGCACGCGAAGATCGCCGTGGACCCTTTGCTCGACCGCATCTTCGCCAGCTTGAAGCCGGCGCTTTTCGGGCTCGAGGGTGTGGGCTTCTTGATGCTGCTGCTGGCGGCGGCGAACGTCACCAGCCTGCTGCTCGCAAGGGCCGTGGCCCGCGAGCGAGAAACCGCCATCTGCGCCGCCCTGGGCGCCCGCCCGCGAGACCTCGCCCGGGCCCTGCTGGGCGAGACCGCCCTCTTCGTCGCCCTCGCCACCCTCGCCGGGCTCGGCATCGCCTTCTTGCTCACCCGGGCCCTGTCCGCGGCCCGGCTGGAAGCCATTCCGCGCATCGGCGAGCTCGGCCTCGGCCGGCCCGTGCTCTTCTGCGCGGCGGCCATCGCCCTGCTCGTCACTCTGGGCTGCAGCCTCTTGCCCCTGCGCCTGGCGCTTTCCCGCAGTCTGACGGGCTCGATGGCCTCGCGCCCCATCGAGGGCCGCAGCGGCCTCGCGCTTCGCCGCCTGCTGGTGTCTCTGCAGGTGGCGCTCGCCCTGGTGCTGGTCACCGCGGCCGGGCTCACCCTGGTGCACTTCGGGCGGCTGAGCCGCGCCGAGCTGGGCTTCGAGCCCAAGGGAGTGCTGGGCTTCGAGATCGCCCTGCCGGCCGGCTCTTACGCCAGCGCGAGCGACCAGGTGGAGCTCTACCAGCGCCTGCTCGCGAAGCTCGAGGCCTTGCCGGGGGCGAGCCGAGTGGCCCTCACCTCGCCCAAGATGCTCTCCGGCCAGAGCCCGCGACGCAGCTTTTACGCCGAAGCCGCCAGCACCACCGAACGCCAGGCGGCGCTCACCCGCACCATCTCCCCCGACTACCTCGAGCTGATGCACGTGCCCTTGCTCGAGGGGCGACGGCTCTCGGGGGCCGACGATGCCACCGCCCAGCGGGTGGTGCTGGTGAACCAGACCTTCGCCCGCGGAGTCTGGCCCGGCGGCAGCGCCGTCGGCAAACGCCTGAGCTTCGACCAGCCGGACTTCGAGCACGGCGGCGCCTGGACCATCGTGGGCGTGGTGGCCGACGCCCGCCAGGCCCGCATCGACAGCGAGATCGCCCCGGAGGTGTTCTTCCCCATGGCCCAGCAGCCCGCCCGGGACACCGCCGTCTTGATCCGCACCCAGGGCGACCCCCTGGCGATCGCTTCGGCCCTGCCGGCCCTGCTGCGCTCGCTCGACCCGGCGCTCCCGATGCGCCACCTGGCCCCCCTCGACGAGGCGGTCTCCGCGGCTCTCGCGCGGCCTCGCTACGGCAGCCTGGTGCTGGCCCTGTTCGCGGGCCTCGCGCTCGCTCTGGCCGGCCTCGGCATCTACGGCGTGCTGCGCCACGTCTTCGAACGCCGCAGCCGGGAGCTGGGGATCCGCATGGCCCTGGGCGCCGGACGCCGGGAGGTGGCCGCCCTGGTGGTCCGGCATGGCGTCGCCACCGTGGGAGCCGGGGCGGCCCTGGGCCTGCTCGGAGCGATCGCTACTGGCCGAGTGCTGGTCAAGGTACTCTATGGCTTGCGCTCCTTCGAGCCGGCGGCTCTCGCAGGTGCCCTGGCCCTGTTACTGGCAACGACGATCGCGGCGATCGCCTCCCCGGCGCGCCGCGCCACCCACGAGGATCCCGCCCAGGCCCTGCGGCGGGAAGGATGAAGGGAGCCCAACCACCATGAGAGTCATCGCCCTGCTGCTCTCACTCGGCTGTCTTTGCACCTCCCACCCGGCCCGAGCCGCCGGCGACCAGGATCTGTGGAGGGGCAAGGTGAAGACCGACCGCTCGATCCGGATCGAGCGGGTGGTCGAGGCCCCGGCCGACAAGGTCTACCAGCTGTGGATGTCCGCCGAGGGCATCCGCAGCTTCTTCGCCCCGGCCGCCCGCGTGGAGCCGGTGGTGGGCGGCCGCTACGAGCTGATGTTCGACCCCGAGCACGATCCCGACGGCGAGCGCGACGGCACCAAGGGGGCGCGGATCCTGGCGATCGAGCCCAACCGCTTCCTCGCCTTCGAGTGGAGGGGCCGCCAGAACATGGTGGAGATGAACGCGCAGCCGCTGCCCACCTGGGTGGAGCTGCACTTCGCGCCGGTGGTGGGCGAGCGCGGCTCGACCCGCATTTCTCTCGAGCACTACGGCTTCGGTACCGGCGGCACCTGGGAGGAGGCCTATGTTTTCTTCCAGAACGCCTGGAAGTCCGTGATGGGCGCTCTCGAGCAGCGTTGCCTGCACCTGGGCGGCGTGGCCGCGCCGAGCAAGAAGACCGACGTCTCGACCCGCTGAGCGAGGCCGAGCCTTGAGCCCAGAAACGCCAGGGCGCTCGCCCGGTCGGCTGGGTCGGCTCTGGGCGCGCTGGCGCCGGGAGCCCGGCGAGGGAGCCGGCCAACGCGGCCTCGGCGAGGCCCAGATCGAGGCGCTGCTGCGCTTCTCGGTGGCCCATCCGCGCTGGGTGGTCGCCCTTTCCCTCGCTCTGGCGGTGGTTTCGCTCCTCGGCCTGCCGCGCATCCACCCGCGGCTCGACGGCCGCTCGCTGATCCCCGCAGGCCATCCGTCCCTGGCAGCGAGCGACGCCGCGGCCCGCGAGTTCCATCTGCGCGACGTTCTGGTGGTAGGCCTGGCCGACCCGCAAGGCGGCATCTACCAGCCCCATCATCTCGAGCTGCTGCGCCGGCTGAGCCACGGCATCGCCAACATCCCGGGCGTGGTTCCGGGCTCGGTGGCGAGCCTCGCCACTCTGCCCCGCCTGGCCATCGAGGCCGATACCCTGGACACCACGCCACTCCTCGCCGGCTCGGGTGCCACCAGCCCGGAAACCGCCGCACGCCTTCGCCGGGAAACGGCCAGCCTCGGGCTCGACGACGGCCTGCTGGTGACCCCCGATGGTCAGGCGACGGCGATCGTCGCCGAGGTGACGGACGGGGCGGACCGCTATCAAGTGCTCGGCGACCTGCGCCGGGTGCTGGCCACCGCCGGTTCCGAAGGCGCCGAGGTCTTTCTCTCGGGCACGGCGCTCGCCCAGGCCACTCTCGGCCTGGCGGCGGCGCGCGACCTCGCCAAGCTGGTTCCCGGGGTGATCCTGGTGCTGGCGGTGGTGCTGATGGTGGTGTTCCGCCACCCGGTGCCGGCCCTCGCCTCGCTGGCCGAGATCGGCGTCAGCCTCACTTCCACCGTCGGCCTCTTGGCCCTCTCGCGCGAGCCGATCTTCGTGACCACGCTGGTTCTGCCGGTGATCCTGATCGTGATCGGCGTCTCGGACGACGTCTATGCCTTGAACCACTACTTCCATCACGCCCGCCAGCACCCCGGCAAGAGCGTCGAGGAGCTGGTGGTGGAAAGCTTCGGCTCGGTGGCCCGGCCGATTCTCTTCACCGCCCTCACCACCATCGTGGGCCTGCTCAGCCTGCTCGCGACTCCGCTCGAGCCGCAGCGCATCTTCGGCCTCTACGGCGGCTTCGCCCTGCTCGCCTCCACGGTGGCCACCTTCACGCTGGTGCCGGCGATGCTCTGCCTGCTGCGGCCGCAGCCGCCGGCAGTGCGCCACGAGGAGCCCGAGGAAGGCGCTGCCTGGGGCTGGCCCAGCCGCTGGCTCGCCTTCTTGGGCCGCCTCGGCTATCGCCGGCTGGTGGTGGCGCTCGCGGCCGTGGGAATCGCGAGCGTGTACTTGGCCCGCACCCTGACCATCGAGGACAACTGGGTGCGCAATCTGCCGCCGCAAAGCGATATCGCCCGCGGCGACCGCGAGCTCAACCGGCGCATGGCCGGCACCACCCGGGTGGAGTTCCTGGTGGAGAGCCAGCAGCCGGACGGCTTCCTCGACCCGGAGGAGCTCGCCCGGCTGGGCCGGCTGGCGAGCGAGCTCGCCGCGGTGCCGCACGTGGGCGCGGTGGAGAGCGTGTTCGGCGACGTGGTACGGGTGGAGGCCGCGCTGCGCGGCACCTCGTACCGCGAGCTCGCCCCCGAGGTGCAGAGCGGCCGCGCCCGGCTGAGCCGCACGGCGGTGGAGCAGGCGCTGCTGCTCCTGGGCAGCCTGCGCAACTCGCCCCTCGAGGAACGGATCGAGGGCACTTACCATCGCACCCGCATCACCACGCTGATCAACTCCGCCAGCTACTCGCGGATCGACCACCTGCTGGCCGTGGCCCGAAACGCCGCCGGCGGCTTCGCCATCAAGCCTTTCGGCGACGGCTGGGTGAGCTACGTGGCGGTGCGCCTGCTGGTGGTAGGGCAGATGCAGTCGGTGGGCTTCGCCCTCCTGGCCAACGCACTGCTGCTTTTCCTGTTGTTCCGCTCGCCCGGGCCCACGCTGGTGGCGCTCGCGCCGATCACCCTCTGCGTGGTGGCGGTGTTCGCCGTGCTGGCCACCACCGGCACACCGCTCGGCATCGCCAACTCGATGTTCGCCGCCATCGCCCTCGGCATCGGTGTGGACTACTCGATTCACCTGGTAAGCCAGCAGCGCCGCAACGCGGCAAGGGGCCTCCCCCGCGACGAAGCTTTCCGCCAGGCCTTCGAGGCGACCGCCCCGGCGATCGTCAAGAGCGCCACCGCGATCTCCTGCGGGCTGGCCGTGCTGTTGCTCTCCGAAGTGCTGCCCAACCTTCAGCTGGGCCTCCTGGTGTGCTTGAGCCTCACCATCTGCGCCGTTGCCACCTTGTTGCTGGTTCCCGCGCTGATTCTCAGCTCGAAGCGAAGCCTCCCTGCCGCGAACGAGCCGTCTCGGGCCCTGAGTAATTCGCTTCGCTCGCGCGTGTAAGCCCCTACTCGCAAAGCGCTACAAAGCCGAAAAAACCGCAGCAATGCTGGCCCCGGGCCATGGCACAGCCCTTGCTGTTTCATGAGCCGCCATCACCTTGGCACCCGCCACGGCGCGGGGACACAGAAACGTTTCGAGCGCCACGGTCGAGCGAATCGCCCGAGCGCAGAACGCGGAGTGGCCCCGCATGCCGGAGGTGTCGCTCAACGAAGAGCGCTTCACCAAGGCTGACGAGGGCGAGGACTCATGCGGTACCGGCTCGGTGGTCCTTCACAGAACGCACGGCGGCTCTCGAAGCTGGGGCTCGCGGCTCTCGGCCTGCTCTGGCCCCTGTCGTCGCTGCTGGCGGCCGGACCGGCGCCGGCTCGAGCCACCGACGCTGCGCTCGCCCGGGTGGAGGCCTACAACTCGAGGAGCTTCGGCAACCCCGGCCGGCGCCACGTCCGCCTGGAGCTCTACTCGGGGGACGTGGTGACCCGCACCTTCGAAGTGAGCAACCTCTGGCGCAAGGACGACGGCATCACCCGCACGCTCTTCATCCTCCATGAGCCCCGCGGCCTGGCCGGCACCAACTACCTCCTGGTGGAGGATCCGAGCTCTCCCGCCGGCATGGAGGTCTACCTCCACCTGCCGGCCGGGGAACGCAAGGTGCTCACGGTGCGGCCGGGGAGCTTCGACGAGGGGCTCCTGGGCTCGGACTTCGGCTATCGGGATCTGCGCCTGCAGCTGCCCGTGGCCGGCTGGAAGTACTCGGTCGTGGGCAAGGATCGCCTGCTCGGCCGGCCGGTCCTGGTGCTCGAAGCGGTGAGCGAGGACCCGGCCAGCCCCCGTCGCACCCGCTACTACCTGTCGGAGAACCCGGCCCTGCTCCTCGGCATCGACCACCTCGAGGCGGTGCCCGGCGGCGCCCCCCAGGTGGTGCGGCGAATGCGCGTGGGCGGGCTCTCGCAGGTGGCCGGAGCCTGGACCGAGACGCGCATGGTGATGACCGCCGGCGAGGGCCACTCTTCGGTCCTCACCCTCGAGGGCTTCGAGCCCAGCTACGGCCAGGCCCTCGCCGAGATGTTCACTCCGGCCGCCCTGCCGAGCCTCGCCGAACGGCTGGCCACGCTGCCCGCGAGCCCGCGCCCGGAGGCCGGTCGATGAGCGCCCCGGCCAAAGTCGCGCTGGGCCTGCTGCTGCTGGCCGCTCCCGCTAAGGCGCAGATCGCCGAGAGCCGGGAAGACCCCACCGGGGTATCGATTCCCTACAAGTTCAGCCACCTGGTGCACTCGGCGGATCGCAGCTGGGCCGGCGCCACCGGCGAGCTGCGCAACGACGATCCCTTCCTCTTCTATCAGCTGGGACAGGACCTGGTGAACCGGCAGTTCCGGCTCGAGCAGGGGGTCTACGGGCGCACCGGCGAGAAGAGTGTGCCGCTCTACATCGATCGCGCGGCGATTCCCGCGCACGGCGGCTCGGCCCGGCTGGCCCGGGACCACACCGCGAGCTGCGGCTTCTGCCACTCGATCCCCTACCGCCAGCCGGGAGCCGGGCAGACCATCGCCTCGACCGGCGGCGAGGGCCGCAACACGCCGCATTTCTACGGCGGCGGCCTGGTGGAGATGCTGGGCGAGCAGGTGCTCTGGCAGACCCTCGAGCGCTACGACAAGAACCACGACGGCACGTTCCAGCGCTCCGAGGTGCCGGAGCCGAGCCCGCTCGCCGTGCGGCCGATGCCCGGAGCCCCGGAGATCCAGTACGGCGACCTCTCGCCGGACGCGAACGGCGTGCCGCGGACCAACCCGGTGTTCCGGGTGTGGTACGTCGATGCGAGCGGCGCCGCCGTGGCCGACGCCACCAGCCTGAACGACCCCCGAGTGGCCGGCTTCCGCCTGGTGATGCAGCCCTTCGGCTGGGGCCGGGGCACCCGCCTGGTGGCCGGCCACCGGCTCTCGGAGGGCGGCGAGGCCACCACCCTGCGCGGCTTCTACACCGGCGCCGCGGACGTCCACATGGGCCTCCAGGCCTTCGACCCCACGCAGCTCGCCACCACCGGCGGCCTCGCCCGTCGCTCGCTCTCGGGCGCCCAGCAGTACGACCTCGGCGGCTCGCCGGACCTCGGCCAGAAGCAGACCGCGACCGGCCTCTCGCTCGACGATCCGGACGGCGACGGCCACTTCGACGAGCTGACCGAAGGCGATGTGGACGCCGCCGAGTTCGCCATGCTGCACGCGCCGCCGCCGGCGGTTCTGGCCACTCCCTCGAGCGAGGCCGGGCGTGCCGTGCTCCAGACGGTGGGCTGCACCCGCTGCCACGTCGAGAGCTGGCAGATCGAGGCCGCGGACCCCGCCCACGGCTGGCCGGGAGACCGCCGCTTCTTCCACCTCGAGGCCCGGAGCGAGCAGAGCGCCGACGGCCGGACCCAGCTGGTGGCTCAGCTGGTGCGCCTGGACCGCGTGCTGCCCTCGGGGGAACGAGTGCCCCAGGGCGGCAGCTTCGTGGTGGAGCGCATCTACACCGACTTCAAGCAATGGGACATCGGCAGCGAGTTCTGGGAGCGCCGCTTCGACGGCTCGCTGCAGAAGGAGCACCGCACCACGCCTCTGTGGGGTGTGGGCTCCACCGCTCCCTATGGCCGGGCCGGTCGCTTCTACAGCCTGGATGCCGTGATTTCCGCCCATGGCGGCGAGGCGACCGCGGAAGCCACGGCCTATCGGGCCCTCGCCGCCGCCGACAAGAAGAGGCTGCAGGCGTACCTGGAGTCCCTGGTGCTGCCCGACTACGACCACCTGCCGGCCGATATCGACGGCGATGGCAAGGTGGCCGAGAGCTTCCTGGTGGCCGGAGTGGACGTGGGCCAGGAGCGCTTCGACCCCCGCTTCCTGTTCGCCACCCTGCCGCAGTTCCGGGTGCTCGACCGCGTGGCCGGCCCGGACGGCGCGCGGCGGCCGCTGATGCTGATCGACAACCTGGACGCCGCCTACAAGACCGCTCTCGCCTATCGCCTGGACAGCGACGAGGACGGCTTCCCGGATCTGGTGGACCCCGACCCGCAACGGAAAGGACTGGTGAAGAGCGATGAGCCCGCTTCGGCGACTCCGGCCCGCTAGCGCCGTCCTCGCCCTGGCCGCCGGCGGCTTGGCCGTCGGTGCCCTGGCGCAGATCTCGGTGCGCCCGGACGACCCCTCCGGCTTCTCGATCCGCGAGCGCCGGGTGCGGGTGATGCACGCCAGCACGCCGGAAGTTCCGGGCACCTCGATGAACCTGCAGCAGGCCGATCCCTGGCTGGCCTACGAGCGGGGCCGCTCCTACTTCTTCCACGAGTGGGGCAAGGACGAGGGTGTCTTCGCGGTGGCCACCTCGCGCATCGCCGCCGCCACCACCACTTCCTGCGGCATGTGCCACAACCTACCGTTCAGAAGCCCGGGCTCGGGCGGCAACACCGCCGAGCCCGTGGGCTACGGCCGCAACACGCCGCACCTCTTCGGCGCCGGCCTGATCGAGATGATCGGCCAGCAGATGCGCGCCGAGGCGATGGCCAGCTTCGACCGCAACGGCAACGGCTTCCTCGACGTGCCAGCGGAGACCGCGGGCCAGCGGCTGGTGATCGAGGCCACGCCGGGCGTGAAAGTAGACTTCGGCTCGCTCGCCGACGACAACGGGGACGGCCTGCCGGACCTCAATCCCACCCTCCAGGTGACCTTCGTCGACGCCCAGGGCCAGGCGGTCCGGCCGGCCCCGGGCAGCCGCCGGGTGCGCCTCACCGACGCGGGCGTGGTCGGCTTCGACCTGGGCTTCGGCGTCTTCGCCTCCTCGGCCGGGGACCACCAATTCCCCTCGCTGCGGATCTTCCAGAACGGCGTGCTGCGCACCGTGATGGGCATCACCGCCGACGACCCCACGTGTCTCCAGGGCCTGGGCAAGGATGCCGAGCGCGCCCCGCAGCAGGTCTGGGCCCGGCGCTCGAACGCCGGCAGCCTGCAGCCGAATCCGCCCCTGCTGCCCTCCACTCTCGAGGCCCTCTCGCGCATGCAGCCGGGCACTCCCGGCACCATGAGCGAGGGCGAGGTGGACCTCATCGAGTGGTACCTGCTCAACCACCCCGCTCCCGCCGTGGGCCCGCAGGACGCCGAAACTCGCCGCGGCCGCCAGCTGCTCGCCGAGATGGGCTGCGAGAGCTGCCACGTCCCCGACTGGCAGATCCAGGCGGCCGACGCCCGGAAGGGCTTGGCCGGGGACCGCCGCTTCTTCAATCTCGCCGTGACCTGGAACGACGAGAAGAGCCGCTTCGAGGGCCGGGTGGAGGATCTCAGCCGAGTCGCCGCCGGCCCGGGCGGCCAGAAGCTCCGCCAGCCTCGCTACGGCGCCTTCAAGGTGGAGGGCTTGTACTCGGACCTGCGCCACCACGACCTCGGCGAGCGCTTCACCGAGCGCTACTACTACCAGGGCAAGCTGATTCCGCTCTCGCGGTTCCGCACGCAGCCGCTCTGGGGCGTGGGCTCCACCGCGCCCTACGGCCACGACGGCAGGAGCCCCGGCCTGGACGACGTGATCCGCCGCCACGGCGGCGAGGCGGAGAGCTCCGCCGAGGCCTACCGCCAGGCGTCCGAGGCGGATCGCTCGGCCCTGATCGCCTTCCTGCGCTCGCTGGTGCTCTACCAGCCGGATGTCCTGCCCACGGACCTGGATGGCGACGGCAAGGTCGCCGAGGCCTGGACCCGCAGCGGCCACGAGATGGGCCCGGAACGCTTCTTCCCCGAGCTGCTCTTCGCCCACACCCCAGTCTACCGGGGCTGGACGGATGGCCCGGATGGTGACCGTTTCTTTTCGTACCTGCTCAATAATCAGGCCGAAGCCTACGGCGAGACCTTGACGGCGCTCGCCGATCAGAACGGCGACGGACTGCCGGACTTCGAACAGGCCGCGCCGCCCCTGCCGGCGGCCGGAGCCAGACCTTCGGGAGGTCGCCGATGAGCGCCCGCCCGACGCTTTCGAAGCTGTTTCCGCAGCGAGCTAGAACCAGCCCCAAGGCTCGCCGCGGTTGTTCGGGGCTGCTCGGGCCCGGCTCGTGCCGGAGCTCGGAAAGGAGGGTAGCCGGACGATGGACGCTGCGAGCAAGGACTCGCTCATCCGCTGGACGCGCGGCTTTCGGCGCGTCGAATACGGCCTCATTGCAGGATCAACAACGCAATCCCAAGGAGATCAAAGCGTGAGAACGAACCGTTGGATGCTCGCAGGCCTGGCTATCGCCCTCGTGACGGGTGCGGTCTTCTTCTTCGCCGGTACCGTTTCGGCCGCCGGTAACAGCGACGATCTGACCATCGCCGCGGTCGTCAATCAGATGAACGCGACGAACCAGGTGCAGCTCGCCGCGATGGAAGCCATTCCGCCCAAGCCGTACACGCTGCCCCAGCCGGGTGTCGACGTGATGCGTGTCCAGCTCGAAGAGAGCTACACCATCGACGGCATCGGTGAGGACACCGTGGCTCTGACCGGCTGGATCGCCGTCACCCATGGCCAGCCCACGACGGGCAACTGGAACACGGCTGTCACCGACACGCAGTTCGTGGCGATGAACCTTGAGGGCAACAGCAAGGTTTTCGGCCCGGTCCGCGTGACTCTCGACTCCACCCGCCCCGCGGTTGGCAAGGTCGGCCGGATCACCGCTCCTGAGAAGGCCCACTACGCCCTGACCGCCGCCAAGGCGGATGCCACCAACAGCGCCTCTGCCGATCAGGCCGATTCCGCTCAGGACATCGAGGTGCTGGCGGTTTGCCGCGCTCCGGTAGCGGTGAACGTTTCGATGCCGCAGCTCGGCCTCGAGATGACCACCAAGGATCATGCGGTGTGGTACTCCGAGGTTTCCACCATTCCGCCGGTCGGCCACCAGGCCTCGGTGACGGTGGACCCGATCCGCATGCTGTCCAACGGCCGCGAGGTTGGCACCCTGACCTCCGGCATCGTGAAGTTCCGCGAAGTCGTTCGCCACGAGCCGCTGTCGCCCAAGACCCTGGGCGTCATCGCTGCGAAGTAGGCGTTCGAACGAGCTCTCGCCTCCACCGGCTCTCGGTCGGGTCTGATCCCCGGTCGAGAGCCCTTGAGGCCCCAGAACCTCTTGTTGGGGGTTCGGCCCCCGAGGGAGATCGACTCCGATGATGCCGATCTACATTGCCGGGATGGGCTGCAGCATCCCCAAAGAGCGGCTGACCAATCAGGAACTGATCAAGACCCTCGACACCAGCGAGGAGTGGATCGAGGCCCATACCGGCATCCTCGAGCGCCGGCGGGCCAACACCGAGGTGGATACCAGCGACCTCGGGGTGGATGCCACGAGGAGCGCCCTCGCCGCGGCCCGCTGGCCGCGCGAAGAGCTCGAGCTGCTGATCTGCGCCACCTGCACTCCGGACACCCAGGTTCCCTCGACGGCCGCCTTGATCGGCCGCAAGCTGGGCATCGACCCGATCTGCTTCGACCTGAACGCGGCCTGCTCGGGCTTCGTCTTCGGCCTGGCGACCGCCGCCTCGATGATGGCCCATATGGGCTTCCGGCGGGCTGCGCTGTGCAACGCCGAGAAGTTCACCAAGGTCACCGACTACCAGGATCGCCGCTCGGCGATCTTCTTCGGCGACAGCTCGGCCACCGTGCTGCTCGAGCGCGAGCGCCCGGCCGTGGGCTTCGAGATCGTGGATCTCGCCCTTGCCAGCTGCAACGAAGGCACCGAGTACGTGCAGATTCCGCTCGGCGGCTACTTCGTCCAGGACGGCCGCAAGGTGAAGGATTACGCCCTGCGGCATTTCTACCGTAGCGCGAGCGAGATCCTCGAGAGAAACGACGTTCGCCCCAAGGACCTGCGCGCCTTCGTGGGCCACCAGGCCAACCTCCGCCTGCTCGAGCAGGTGGTGAACCGGCTGGGCCTTTCGGAAGAGCAGCATTGGTCCAATGTGCGCTGGATCGGCAACCAGGGCTCGGCCGGGGTGATCACCACCTTCTGCACCCGGGTCGCCCAACGCGCCACCCAGCTCGACAAGGGGGATCTCTTCCTCTTGACCGTCTTCGGCGCCGGCTTCACCAGCGGCAGCGTTCTCTTGCGCTGGGTGGGCGAGAGCCAGCGCACGAACCAGGTCGCCCGCGCGAGCGAGCTCGCAGTGGAACCCCCCTCTCAAGCCGCCGCGGTCGCCGCGGGGCCCTGAGCTCCGCGCTCCACCTGGCGCCGTGCGACAGGTTCGCCTGGCTGCCTTCGGCGGCCCTGAAGTCCTCGAGATCCAGGAGGTCGAAGTACCGGCGCCGCCGGCCGAGGGCTATCTGGTGGAGCTGCGGGCGATCGGTGTCAACTTCGCCGAGATCGTCGAGCGACGGGGGCGCTACCGGCGGGAACAGCAGCTCCCCGCCGTGCTCGGCAAGGAAGCCGCGGGGGTGATCGTCGACCGCGGGCCGGGCGCCCGCGACTTCGAGCTGGGCGAGACGGTGATCGTGGTGAGCTTCGCCGGCGGCTGCTATGCGGACTACTTCGCCGCCTCGCCCCATCAGCTCCTGCGGGGCCCGGCGAGCTACGGCTTCGAAGAGCTCGCTGCCTTCGCCAACAGTTTCGCCACCGCCTGGTATGCCCTGGTGGAGCAGATGCGGGCACGGCGAGGCGAGGCGATCTTGATCACCGCCGCCGCCGGCGCCCTGGGCTCGGCGGCCGTCGCGCTCGCGCGCGCCCTCGGCCTCGAACCGGTGATCGGCCTGGCGGGCAGCGGCGCCAAATGCCGCTTCGTCGAGGAGCGACTGGGGGCTCACGCCTGCTTCGAGACCGCCGGCGACCAGCTCGGGACCCGCATTCGTTCCCTCACGGCCGGCCGCGGGATCGACCTGGTGCTGGACTCGGTAGGTGGCTCGGTGCTCGATCTCGCCCTCGAACTCCTCGCTCCCCTCGGGCGCCTGGTCTCGGTGGGTTTTTCCTCGATCGACCGCGACTACCGCGGGGCTCTGCCCACCCTCCACCTCCTGGAGCTCTTCCACCGCTCCATCTCGGTTTCTGGCCTCAACCTCGAGAACCTCGATTACCCGCGCCGGCAGAGCGCCTGGCGCGAGCTGGTGTCGTTCGTGGAGTGCCATGGGCTCCGGCCGGTGGTGGGCGAGATCTTCCCGCTCCACCATGTAGCCGCCGCCCACCAGGCTCTCGAGTCCCGCGCCACCTTCGGGAAGCTGATCCTGCGCCCGGGAGTCCGGCCGGCGGCCGGGGCCCGGGCCCCGTTCGAGCTTACGGCGCAGCCGCCAGAGTGACGGCCCCGAGCCTGGAGAGGTCGGCCGGGGGCGGGCTCGGCCCGGAGATCAAGACGGTCAGCTCTTCACTGCGCAGCATCTTGGCGGCCACCCGGGCGAGGTCCGCCGGGGTGAGCTGCCGGTAGCGCGCCGGCGCTCCGGGCCAGAAGCCGGCAGGCCGGCCGAGCGCCTCGTCCTGGGCGAAGAGGGTGGCGAGGTCCTTCGGGGACTCGAAAGTTCGCCCCAGCCGGGAGAGCAGCGAGGCACGGGCGATCTCGGTCTCGTCCGCGCTGGGGGGCTCGGAAGCCAGCCGGGCGATCTCGGCACGGACTTTCTCGACCGCGAGCGCCACCTTCTCCGGCCGGGTGCGAAAGCGAATCTGGAAGGTGCCCTGGGTGGCCAGCGCGAGGCCAGGATCCGAGCTCGGGTAGTAGACCAGCCCCTCTTCGCTGCGTAGAGAGCGCACCAGCCGCGAGGAGAGCTCCCCGCCCACCAGCACTTCGTGGAGCAGCATCCAGGCGTAGAGGTCGGCGTCCGCGAAGCGACCCTGCCAGCTCCAACCCGGCTGGCCCAGGATCACCGAGTCCTGGCTCCCGCCAGCCGCCTGGAAGTACACCCCCGGCGAGGCCTTGGGGGCGGCCCCAGCGGGCAGCCGCAGGGGCGCCCGACGACCGCCCGGAAAGCGGGAGAGCTCGGCCTCGAGCGCCTTCAACACGGCCGGAGTGCTGACATCCCCGGCCACGGCCACCACCAGTCCCGACGCCGCGAAGGTGCGGCGATGGAGCTCGAGCAAGTCCTCGCGGCGGATCCCGCCGAGGCTTCCCGCCGTGGGCGTCTGGGCCGACACGACCTCGGCTCCGTAGAGCAGATTCCGCCAGCCGCGGTCGGCGAGCGCCGCGGGATCGTTCGCCCGGCGGCCGAGCTCGGTGAGCAGGGCTTCCCTCTCGCTCGCGAGGGCGTCTTCGGCGAAGGCCGGCTCGCGCAGGCTCTCGAAGAAGAGGGGCAGCCCGGCTTCGAGGCTGCCGCTCAGGAGGTTGAGGCTGGCGGTGGTGAGCACCTCGCCGGCTACGACCTCCCGCCGCGCCGCCAGGCGATCGAAAGCGTCCCCCAGCTCGGCGGCGCTGTGCTTCGCGCTGGCGCCCCGCCGCAACAGCCGGGCCGTGAGGGTGGCAAGGCCCGCTCTGCCCGGCGGGTCGAGGGCGCTGCCCAGGGGGGCGAGCACCATCACATCCACCAGCGGCAGGCTGTGGTTCTCGATCACGTAGACCACAGCGCCGTTCGGCAGGCGGTGGCGATGCTCGGCCGGAGAGCCGAGCCGGACTTCGGCGGCGGCGAAATGAAGCTCTTCCGGCCGGGAGGGGATCCCCTCCGGCGAGCCGGAAGCGCAGAGCAGGGCGGCGAGCAGGGCGAGCTTCATGGCTTGGCTCCTTCCGCCTTCGGGGCGAGGCTCACCACCAGCGAGTTCTCCCCCCGGAGATAGGCCGCGGCCACGCGCTGAACGTCCGCGCCGTGCACCTGCGAGATCCCCGCTCCGCGTTCCTCGAGCCAGTGCGGTACCCCCATCGCCGCGTAGAGCAGCAGCTGGCCGCCCAGGAAATAAGGGTTCGCCAGCCGGCGATAGCCATCCGCCACCAGGCGGTTCTTCACCCGCTCGAGCTCGTCCTCGCCGGGAGCCGCTTCCTTGAGGCTCGCGAGCACGGCCCCGAGCCTGGCCTCGAGCTCCGCCGGCGGGGTGGCCAGGGCCGCCGCTTCCAGGCGGAAAGAGAGATAGCCGGCGCTCGCCGCAGGGAAATGCTCCGCGATCGCCTGCCGGGCGAGTCCGCTCGCCACCAGCTCGCGGGCCAGGCGGCCGTTCTCGCCGGCCAGGAGCCCGGTGAGCACTTCGAGAGCCGGTGTGTCGGCGTGGCGAAGCGGCACCGTGTGGAAGCGCACCAGCAGCTTGGCGGCGCCCGAGGTGGTACCGGCGAGGCGACGCTCGAAGCTCTGGGGAGCCTCCCGCGGCGGCAGCCCGGTGCTCGAAGGGCGGGCCGGCAGGCGGCCGAAGTAGCGCCGGGCGAGCGCCTCCACCTGGGTGCGGTCGAAGCGGCCCAGCAGCAGGGCCGTGAGGTGCCCGGCGCCGTAATGCTCCTCGAAGTAGCGGCGGGCATCGGCCGTGCCGAGGCTCTCGAGCTCTCCAGGCCAGCCCCAGCGCGAGCGCCGGTAAGGATGGCTCTGCCAGAAGGCGGCGTCGATCTCCTCGTCCAGGGCTGAAAGCGGCGTGGCGGCGCTGCGGCGCTGCTCCTCGCGGATCACCTCGCGCTCGGCGGCGAGCTCCCGGAACACCGGCGAGAGCAGTCGATCGGACTCCAGCCAGAACCACAACTCGAGCTTCTCGGCCGGCACCGAGGCCACGTACACCGAGGCATCGCGGGTGGTGAAGGCGTTGACGGCGCTCACCCCGGCGCGGTTGTAGATCCTGTCCAGCTCGTCCGGCACGGCGAGGGCCTTCAGGCGGTCCGGATGCGCCCGGCACGCCTCGGCGGCATCGTCGTTGAACACCCGGCACAGGGCCAGCGCTTCCGCCGGGGGCAGGCACTCGACCCGGTAGGGGGTCGACAGGGACAGCAGCGCGACGTCCACGCCGAGTTCGTCCATCTCCTGCAGGCGGACCCCGATGTCACAGTCGAAGCGCTCCGGCAGCCCCACGAGGCGCACCCCGCCGTTGTCCAGGCGCTC
>CALMKX010000053.1 GCA_937867335.1 uncultured Acidobacteriota bacterium | reverse complement strand
GCCACGGCCGCCACCGCCACCAGCCGGCGCTGGTCGCAGCCCTCGCCGGCCGCCGCGAACAGGGACTCGACCTGCCTCGCCTGCGGCCCCCCCAGGCACGGCACCTGTTCGGGCACCTCGGCCTCGAGCAGCGCCCGGGCACGGGTGAACACGGCGAGAGCCGAGTCGAGGTCCCCCGAGTTCGCCAACGCCTGGTGCAGCGCTTCGCTCCAGGCGCCGTGGCATTTTCCGTCCGGCCTCGGGCCCTCGAAGGCGGTCTGCTGGTCCTGGCAGGCCGAGAGCACCACGGCTCCCAGCGACTCTAGGCAGGGCCCGTAGTCGCGGCCGTCCCTCAAGTCGATCGGCTGGGGCGGCAAGCGGCGGGCCCGCCGCAGGGAGGGAATGCCACCTCGAACGGCGGAGCCGCTGTGGCAGCAGTCGAGGATCACCGTCAGCCGCGCCCCCCGCAGCAGCGCCGGGGCCAGCGCCTGGCTCAGCACCTTGTCGCGAACATCCCGGGCGCCATGCCGGCGATCGGCCGGCACCAGGGTTTCGTCCTGGTAATGCGGCGGCTCGCCCAGCGAGTTGCGCAGGTAGGAGCCGTGGCCGCAGAAGGCGAAGACCAGCGAATCCCCCGCTGCAGCTGGCTCCACCAATACCGAGGAGATCGCCGCCAAAAGAGCCTCCCGGCTCGCTTCCTCGTTGAGCACCAGCCGGCAATGCTGCCTCTCGAAGCCGAAACGCCCGAGCAGCAACTCGTACAGCCTCCGGGCATCGTTGACCGCACCCTGGAGATCCCCGTGGCCGGAAAGCCCCCCACCCCCCAGGCCCAGCTCCCACCCCTCCCCTACCCCACAGCCATAGCGGTCGATCCCCACCACCAGCGCGCGGCGGGTGGGGGGAGGGGATGTGGCGGCCGCGGTGGTCAGGGCGGACTCGCTTGGGGACGGGATGCAGACTTCTTGGAGACTCATGGCCCAGACCTCCTTCGGCTCACTCCGACATCGAGCCCGATTGACGGCTTGGACACCGCTTCCGGATCCGAGGTTGAGCCGGGCCTCAACCTCGGCGGCCGAACCGTGTCCCAAGGAGTCGTCAGACCACCGACAGCGACTTCCATCACCACGGGAGATCCTCTTGACGTCTCAGCCTCCAGCCAAACTGCTGTTCCTGGCCGCCGCCCCGGACGATCGGGAGAAGCTGCGCTTCGACCGCGAGCTGCGCAATGTTCGAGAAGGCTTGCGCCTGGCCCGGTTCGGCGACCGCTTCGACTTGGACGACGTGCTGGCGTCCCGACCCAAGGACCTGCACCGCGCCTTGCTGGACCTCAAGCCTCGAATCGTCCACTTCTCGGGTCACGGCGATAGCAGCGGCCAGATCCTCCTCGAAGGCGACAACGGCTGGGCCAAGCCTGTCGCTACCGAAGCTCTTGCCGACCTTTTCGCTCTCTGCAAGGAAGGCCTCGACTGCGTGATCCTCAACGCCTGCAGCTCGACACCGCAGGCCAAGGCTCTCGCACGGCACATTCCATTCGTCATCGGCATGAAGCGCGAGATTGAGGACCACGCCGCCATCTGCTTCGTGGAAGGCTTCTACGATGCCCTGGGCGCAGGCAAGTCGTACGCCGACGCGTTCGAGCACGGAAGGGCGAGAGTCTCTCTCGAGGGACTGAACGCTCACAACTTACCAACACTCTATCGGTCGCAAAAAAAAGGCGATACTAGCCACTCACGAGCCCTACAGAATCCAGGACCCTCCGCTGGCCACTGTGCTCCTGCGCTATCCAGCGTGGCGGCATGGGAGCCGAAGCTGACACCTGAGACAGTTCGAGTTGACATCGAGAAGCTCAAGGCGCAGCTCCTCGAAGACGGGCCGCAACTGACCGTTCACATCTCCGTCGCACTGCTCTACCTTCAACTTCGGAACTTCGATCAGGCGCTCTACCACTTGAACGCCGCCCTCGTGCTCGACCCACAGAACCCAGAGACCTACTTCTACCTCGCAGTAGCCTTACTACGGGGTCGTGCTCCCGCGACCCTCCCGGACCCTGAAAAGGCACAGTCTAGGGACAAGCTCAACCACGCACTGCGCCTAGACTCCTATCAGGGCAAGTACCACTATCTCCTGGCCGTCCTCTCTGCACCTGACTCTGAGTCGGGATCTTCTAGCGGCCAAAAAACCCGCCTCGCTGCAAATTCACTCCGCAGAGCACGGCGACTGAGAGTCTCTCCGGCCGAAGTCGAGTGGTTGAAAGCTCTAGTCCCGTCTACTGATTAGGCGCTCAGACCTTCTTGAGACACACTCGCCGTAGCCCTCTCGCCACGACTCTGCGTCAGGTCAACTCGATGCAAGACTCTTCTCGGCATTACTCTCCGTGAGTCAAACACGCAACTAAGATCCGCCTCATTCGCCCATCATTCTTGGCTTCCAAGGCGGCTGCGACTCAGAGTTACTGCTCCT
>CALMKX010000052.1 GCA_937867335.1 uncultured Acidobacteriota bacterium | reverse complement strand
GTCCGTGAGCTGCCAGATGCCGCCCTCGCGGCCGCCGAAACGGGCCGGCAGGCAAAGTGCGCCGGCGTGGGCGAGCAGCTCGCCCCCGGGCCCTTCGGCCACCCAGCTGCGGGCTTCTCCCGGCAGCTGCTGGTACTTCCAGCGCCATTCCGCGGTGCTCAGGGGATGGCCGAAGCGCTCGACGAAGAGCTCCGAGAGCCCGGGCAGGTCCTTCTCCTCCGTGGGCCTCAACGAGAGGGCCGAAGCTGCAGCGAGCGGGCTCAAGCGCCCCCTCGCCGGCGGCGATGGCGCCAGGACAGCCGCAGAACATCCCAGAGCATCTGCGAGGAATCGAGCACCGGGTGGACCCGCGAAGAAGCGTCATCTGCCCAGGCCACACCCACCTCGGCCACCCGCTCGCCGTGGCGCCGGGCCAAGAGCAGCAGCTCGACGTCGTAGGCGAAGCGCTCCACCGTGAGCTCGGCGAAAAGACGACGGGCCAGGGGGCCATCCAGCAGCTTGAAGCCGCATTGGGTATCGCGGAACTCGGTCAGGCCCAGCACGCGCAGCACGGCGTTGAACCCCTTGCCCAGGAAGCGCCGGTAGAACGGTTGGTGGACGGCGATCTGCGAACTCGCGAGGGCTCGGCTGCCCACCACCACGGACGCTTCAGCGAGCCGGGGTACCAGGCGATCTACCTCGTTGATCGGCGTCGAGCCGTCGGCGTCGATCAGCAGCACCCGCCGGCCCCGGGAGGCCAGGGCACCGGCCTTGAGGGCCGCACCCTTGCCACGGTTGGCCGGCAGGGAAATCACCGTCACGCCGTGGCCGCGAGCGAGCTCCGCGGTGCCGTCGCGAGAGCCGTCGTCCACCACCAGCACCTCGAACGGCTCGCCCTTGCCGCGCAGGAAAGCCAGCACGGACTCGAGAGTGGCGCCCAGGCGGCGCTCTTCGTTGTAGGCAGGAATCACCACGGAGAGCCAGGGCTCCGCCGCGGGGTGGAAAGCGCTGTCGTTGGCCAAAGTCGGCAAGCCCCGCTCTCGTCGTCAGGGGCGCCATTCTACAGGCGGCCGAGCCCGCTCTCGCCCTTGGCGTATCCTTGGGCCGGTGCTGAAGAGGATCCTGCGCGACGCGGCGCTCCAGCTCACGCTGGCGCTGCTTCTGTTCGGCCTCCTGGAAGGGGGGACCCGCGGCATCCTCCGGCTGCGCGACGGCCACTGGCCCGAAAGCCGAGCCGGCCGCTTCGACCGCGAGATCCGCGACGCCTGCCGGCTCTACCGGCCTCACCCCTTCCTCAACACCGCACCAAGCGAAGGCGCCCGGATCGAGCTCTTCGGCAAGCGGGCCTCGTTCAACCGCGCCGGTTATCGCTCGCCCGAGCGCGAGCTGGCCAAGAAGCCCGGCACCCGGCGCATCCTCTGCGCCGGCGGCTCCACCACCTTCGACTTGCTCGCTCCGGACGATTCGAGCACCTGGCCGGCCCGGCTGGAAGGCCTGCTCTCTCAGCACGGGCCGGTGGAAGTCTGGAACGGCGGCTTTCCGGGCTGGACCAGCCTCGAGAGCCTGATCGCCCTCGAACTGCGGGACATCGACCTCGAGCCGGATCTGGTGATCCTCTTCCAGGCGATCAACGACCTCCAGCCTGGCGCGCACCAGCCCTTCGATGCCGGCTACGAGCACGGTCACGCCGAGGTAGCGAGGCGGGCCCTCGGTTTCGAGCTCGCGGCTCCGGCCCTGTGGCGGCGCAGCTTGCTGGTCGAGAAGCTCGGTGGCCTGCTGGGCCGGACGGAAGAGGATCCCTGGCGGGCTCTTGCCTGGGATACCGGCACTCCCCGGCGTTCGGCACTCGAACCTGCCGCCGCGCGAGTCTTCGAACGCAACCTGCGCTCCTACCTGGCCGTGGCCCGCGCCCACGGCGCGCGGGTGCTGTGGGTGACCCAGATGATGCGCTTGCGTCAGGACCACCGACAGGAGGATCTCGCCTACACCGCCCGCTGGCTCCCCTGGCTGGACCCGGAAAGCGCTCCCCGTGAGCTCGAGGCGCTGAACCAGGTGCCGCGAAGCCTCGCCGCCGCCGGCCTTGGCGACCTCGCCGATGCCGCTCGGGACCTCAGCTGGGAAGACCGGGACTTCGCCGATCCCTTCCACTTCAGCCCGGAGGGCAGCCAGAAGCTGGCCGACTACCTGGCCGGCAAGGTGCTGGCGCTCGGAGCGCTCGGCCCCGGCAACCGATAGAGGTGGAAGCTGCCGGCCAGGTAGCCGTGGTCTTCGCCCGCGGCAAGGGCAGCCAAGAGCGGCCGCCAGGCTTCGGCCAGGGCCCGGTAGCGTTCGGCATCGAAGAGCTCTTCAGGCCTGGCGGCGAGGATGCCGGGAACGCTCTGCTCGGCGAGCACCGTCACCGCATACCAACCGGGGGCGAGAGGCTCGCCGGGAGCGACCGCCACCGCTCCGGGTATCGAGGCGGCGATTTCCGCCGTGCCGGTTCCCGGGAAGACCACGCCCAGCCGTTCGATTCCACGCCGCTCCGCCTCCCGGGCGAGCTCGAGGAAGTTCTGCTTGTACTCGGTGTCGCCGCCGCCGAGGGCGAAGCGGCTGGGGTTCGCCTCGCCCAGCCACCAGGTGTTGGTGGCGGACATCCAGCCCGGGGCTAGCCAGAGCGCTTCGACGGCCAGCACCAGGAAAAGAGCCGAGAGGCGCCTGGGTCGCTCGGCGGCCCAGCGCGCCGCCGGCAGGTAGAGCAGGGGCAGCACAGGCAAGAGGTGGCGCGAGCCCAGGTTGTAGTTGCCAGCCAGGGCGAAAGCGAGGTACACCCCTCCACCCAGCCAGAGCATCGCCTGGGCGGCCGGGGGCAAGCGGCTGGCCACCTCGCCGCGGCGCCCGCGAAGCCAGGCCAAGAAAGCGGCGGCGCTCGCCAGCAGGATGGCGAGCGGCGTCTTCACCGCCAGGAGGGCCGGGAAGTACCACCAGCGCCCTTTCGAACTGAGCTTGCCGAAGGCGTAGTAGGGGTAGACGCCCAGGGCGTTCTGGATGCGAATCCCCGAGACCCCGAGCCAGGCCTGCGCCAGGCCGGGGCTGGCTCGTTCGAGGGCGAGCAGACGGCCCTCCTCGCCGGCCAGGCGATCCCCCACCACCAGCGTCCCCTGCCCGGAGCAGTAGGTGCGGATGGACTCCTGAGCTTCCGCGCGCTGATACCGGCGATTGGCCACGGCGTAGGGCAGAGCGGCCACCAGGAGCGCGGTTCCCAGGGCCAGGAACGCCCTCGCCAGGCGGCTCGACGGGACAGCGCCTCCGGGCCAGAAGAGCACCGCGAGAACCGCCGGCGCGAGAAGCAGGCCGGAGAACTTGGCGGCCAGGGCCAGCCCCAAGGCCGCCCCCAGGGCGAGCGCGTAGCGCCGCGTTGGCTCGCGGGCGAAGCGCAGCCCGGCCAGGAGAGTGAGGGCATAGCCCAGGGCCACAGCGGCGTCCGTCTGCACCAGGCTCAAGAAGGGGATGGCCATCGAGGACAGGCCGAGCACCACCGCAAGTGCCGTACCGAGGGCTTTCCCCCCGAGCTCCCGTCCGAGGGCGTAGCAGGCGAGGAGCCAGGGCAGGGCGAAGGCCAGAACGAGCAGGGCCCGCGCTTCCACCCGCACCCGGTTGGCCAGCGCCGGGGAGCGGAAGAGGTCCGGCGCGCGCTCGAGGGCCTGGCGCAGCGGCACCGGCTCGGGCCAGGGGCTCTCCACGGAGAGCAGGGGCAGCGCCGCCACGAGCTTCACCAGCGGCGGGTGCTCGTAGTTGAGGGAGTTGGTTCCCGTGCGCAGGGCCTGGTCCCCGGCCAGCAGGTGGTAGGGCTCGTCCATGGTGAGGGATTGCCGGCCGACGGCGAGGGCCTGGCAGTAGAGGAACACCGTCAGGGTGCCCACGAGCAGCCAGCGCAACCCGCGATCGTTCACTCGGCGCTCCGGCTCAGCCCAGGTAGTGCAGGCCGCGGAGCACGTCTTCCTGCTCGCGGCTGCGCTCGGAGCGGGGCTCGGCGCGAATTCCGGCCGCCCAGCGCTCGAGCTCTTGCTGGAGCTTCGCGGCGACGGCCGGGAAGGCCGCCGACACATCCACGCTCTCGCCCGCCCCGGCGAGATCGTAGAGCTCGTAATGATAGCCACCCTCGGCGCGGGGCCGCCCCACCAGCTTGAAACGTGCCTGTCGCGCGGCGAGCAGCCGGGCTCCTTCGACGGGCCAAACTTGCCTCACCGCGCTCAAGCGGGCCACCACCTCGGGAAGCCGGCTGGCGAGGTTGTGCTCGAGTTCAGGGTCCGCCTCGTGATCATAGAGCTCGTACACGCCGGGCCGCTCGTGCGTTTGCTCGCAGAGGGAGTACCGGCCCTGGTTCACGCACACCCGCCCCCCCGCGCGGCCGGTGAGCAGGTGGCCGAACGCCTGGTTCCAGAGGGCGTTGGCGCTTTCGGCGAAGACCACCCGCGGCTCCTCCCGGCCGCGGGAGTGCCCGCCGGCGGCGAGGAAGGGCGAGAGGTCCATCCCGTCCACCGGGGGGCGGGCTTTCTCGGGCACGCCGAGGAGAGCCAGGGTGGTGGGCAGAGCATCGACCAGGCTCGCCGCGCCCTGATCCACCCGTCCGGCCGCCACCCCCGGCCCCACCCAGGCCAGCGGCACCGACAACCCCGCCTCATGCACGTTCTCCCCGTGCTCGAAGAACAGGCCTTCCTCGCCGAAGTTCTCGCCATGGTCGGCCGTGAAGAGAACCAGCGGCTCGCGGTTCCCTCGGGCCTTCCGGAAGTCGCGGAGCAGCCGGCCGATCTCCGAGTCGGTGTAGGCGACCTCGGCGTCGTAGAGCTTGCGGCAGTCCTCGGCCGCCTGCCGGGCCACACCGCGGATGTCGTTGAACACCTGCCCGCCGCGGTGACCGGGGTCCGCCAGGGCCCAGCGATAGAGCTCCCAGCAACGGGGAGCCACCGCCCGCTCCTGCCAGGGAGAGGGAGGCCGGTAGAGGAAGTGGGGATCGAAATAGAAAACCCAGAGGAGAAGGGGCTTGCCCGGCGAGGACTGGGAAACCAAGGCGAGAGCCTCGTCGGTCGTCACCTCCGCCCAGCCCGGGGCGGTCGGTGGCACGTCCGTTCCGTCGCGGTAGAGACGGCCTCGGTACCGCTCGACCAGATCGTCGTAGGAAACGAAACGCTCGAAGCCCCGGTCGAAACCCTGCGCCGGCCCCGCGGAGTGGTTGCCCACTACCGCTAGGGTGCCGTAGCCCTGGCCTCGCAGCACTTCGGCCAGCCGGATACCGCCAGTCATGGCGTCGCCGACTTCACGCGAGCCGTGGTGGTGGGGCCACAGGCCGGTCATCAGGCTGGCGAGGGCCGGGGAGGTCCGGGGCATGGGCGTGATCGCCTGGGCGAAGCGCGTGCCGCGAGCCACCAGGGCGTCCAGATTGGGAGTGGCCGCGCCCGGGTGGCCGGCGTAGCCCAGAGCATCCGAGCGCAGAGTCTCCACCGAGAGCACGATCAGGTCCCGTTGGCGGACGGACTCGGAGCGGTCGCAACCCATCGCCAGGGCGAGCCACGGAGCCAGCAGGAGGACGATTCGACGCACGGGGTTGGAGGGGCTGAGGTCTTGCCGGACTTGTATCACATCAGCCGCTGGGCGGTGGCAGGCGATAGAGGTGGAAGGTGCCCGCCAGGTAACCGTGGTCCTCCCCACCCCGGAGCGCTTCGAGGCTGGGCTGCCAGGCGCGGGCGAGCTCCATGAGACCCTCCCGGCCATGGAGCGGCCCCGAGGGTGCGCCGAGCAGAGCGGGCACGTACTGCTCGAGGCTGGCGCTCACGGCGTACCAGCCGGCTCGCAACGGCTCGCCGGGCTGCACGGCGCGGGCCCTCGGCAGGTAGGCATGGAGCTCCTCGGGAGGCAGCAGAGGATAGAGCACTCCCAGCTCCTCCACGCCGAGCCGCTCGGCCTCGGTACCGAGCAGAAGGAAGCCCTGGCGGGCGTCGAGGTCTCCACCGGAGAGGGCGAAACGTGTGGGGTTCGCCGCTCCCAGCCACCAGGTGTTGGTGGCCGCCACCCAGGCCGGGGTGAGCGCTACCGACTCGAGAGCGAGGATCCCCACCAGGGCGAGGGCCCGCCAGCGTTTCCGCGCCGCCCAGGCCACCGCCGGCAGGTAGAGGATCGGCAGCACCGGTAGCAAGTGACGGAAGCCGATGTTGTAGTTCGAAGAGAGCGCCAGGGCTAGATAGAGGAAGACGAGAGACAGCATCGGTGCGAACGGTCTGGCTCTCGCGAGGAGCTCGCCGGCGGAGATCTGCGCCAGCCGGAGCCGGCGGAGAGCCGCCACGAGCGCTGCAGCCAGGGCGACGAGCAGCGCCAGGGGCGTCTTCAAAGCGAAAACCACCGGGAAATACCACCAGCGCCCGGTGGACCGCAGATCCCCCAAGGCATAGGAGGGATAGACGCCGATCCGGTTCTGCTCGGCCACGCCCAACAGGCCCACCGCGAACTGCGCTCCCCCGGGCCAGTAGTGCGCAAGGCCCAGCAGAGGAGCCTCGAAGCGCTGAAGCCTCTCCTCTGCGACCAGGCTCGCCTGGCCCCGGCAGTAGAGCTCGAGGGCGCGCTCACCGGCCGCTCGCCGGTAGCCCCAATTGGCGGCCCCGTAGGTGAGAGCGAGCGCGGCGAGCGTCGCCAGGGCCAGCGCGAAAGCCGCTCCGAGGCGGCGTGCCAGGCCCAGCCGCTCGCCCCGCGCGAGAGCGAGGGCGAGGAGCACGGCGGGCGCCAGCAGCACACCCGTGAACTTGCTCGCGACGGCGATCGCCAGGCCCAGGGCGAGGCAGAGAAGAGCCCCTCGGCTCGGCTGTCGGCCCAGGCGCAAGCTCCCCAGCAGGACCAGCGCATAGCCCAGGGACACCACGACATCCGTGTGGATGACGCCCAGCTGGGGTAGCACCGGGAAGGCGAAGCCGATCCCCAGGGCGAGGGTGGCCCCGAGCTGGACTCCGCCGACTTCCCGGCCCAAGAAGAAGAGGGAAACCAGCCACGGCAGCCCGAAGGTCAGGAGCACCAGAAGCCGCCCTCGGTGGGCGGATCGGAGCAGCTCGGCTGGCTGGTCGAAAAGGCGGGGGGCGCTGGAGAGTGCCTGGTCGGCGGCAAGGGGCGGTACGAGGGGCCGCTCGAGGAGAAGAGGCAGCCCGGCCACCAGCTTGGCCAGGGGCGGATGCTCGAGATTCAGGGTGTTCGTTCCGTAGTGCAACGCCTGGCTCGCCGCCAGCAGGTGCTGCTGCTCGTCGCCCAAGAGCGACTGGCGCGCGATTCCCGCGAGCTCGAGGGCCAGCCAGAGAAGCGCCAGGCACGCCCACAGAGCGAGCTCGACAGGCCCGTTCATGGGCCGGCGAGCTTGCAGGGAGAGCTGGCTCATGCGCGTGCTCGAGTCCAGGCCCAGGAGAAGGGCCCGCTGAGCTGGGCGCTCGCCGGGTCGTAGGCCTGTACCGTGAGCTCGATCGCTGGCCGATCGGTGGCCGCCGCCAGCTCTTCGAGCGCGCTCGGGAGCTCCTGGCCGCTCAGCCAGGCTCCGGCGTTGGGAAAACCCCAGGCGGAGGGAGAGACGAGCCAGAGTCTCTCACCGCCAGCGAGGAGGGCTCTCTCCTCGGCAAGGGGCGGCCATCGCGGCGGCTCCGGCGCGTGCAGCCGAGCCACGAAGTGGCCCGACCAGCCCCAATGGCGCCGGTAGAATCGTCGCCTGGAAGCCTCGTACACGGCTTCATGTTCGCTGGCCGCGTGGCCCCAGGCGTGGGCAACACGGGCAGCCGGGACGATCGCCAGCCTCTCGCCCCGGCTGCGCGCCTGGCGTAGCCAGTCAGTCTCCTCGAAGTAGAGGAAGTAGCCTTCGTCCCAGCGCCCCAGGCGTGCGGCGGTGTCGGCCCGAAGGGCGAGAAGAGCGCCGGAGAGGGCTTCCACCTCTACCGGCTCGCCGGCCTCCCAGACTCGCAGCGAGCGCCCCAGCTCACGCACCATCAGGCGGAGCCGCCGGCGCGTCGAGCGGCGCGCCTGCACCCGGGCCACTTCCTCCGCCGGAGTCTGGAGTTCGGCGGGAGGGAAGAGGAAGCGGCCGAGATGGAACTGCGGGCCCACTACGCTGAAGCCTGCCTCGAAGGCCGCCAAGAGCGGAGCGAGAGCCCCGGCAGCGAACTCGAGATCCGGATTGGCCAGCAGGAGCAGCTCCCCCCGTGCCTCCGCGATGCCGCGATTGAGGCCGGCGGCGTAACCGCGGTTCTCCTCGAGGAGGAGCTGGTCCGGCTCGAGCGAGCGCAGTCTCGCCGCCTCCTTGGCATCCTCCGAATGATCGACTAGAACTACTTCGCTCGCCAGGCCGCACTCTCGGGCCTCGCGCCGGAAGGAGGCCAGAGCGGCCGGCAGGACTCCGCTCGAGCGGAAGCCGACCACCACCAGCGATACCTTCAGCTCGGGCTCCTCCAGCTGCCTTCGACCACCCAACGCAGCCCGTCTTCAATGGACTGGGCTCCCCGGGCGGCGCTGAATTCTGCCGCCCGCCCGAGGCCGGCGTGGCGCATGCGGCGCCACTGGTCCGCGTCTTCGAGCACGGCCCTGGCGGCGGCAGCGAAGGCCGCCGGTTTGCGCTCCCCCACCAGCCGAGCGGCGCCGGCCGCGAACCACTGGTAGGGAGCGATGTCCGAGCACACCACCGGCACGCCGCAGGCCATGGCTTCGAGCACCGGCAGCCCGAAGCCCTCCTGCTCCCAGGATGGCGCGATCAACAGATCGCACTGCTGCATGAGCTCGGCGACCGCCCGTGGCTTCAGGTGATGGTGGAATTCCTCGGCCTCGAAGATCGCGCGCTCCTCGGCGGTCTGCGGCCATTGGGAGATGCGCACCAGGCGGAAGTCGAAACCCTCACCGCGCAGCAGCCGGACGGCCTCCAGCGCGGTGGCCGCGCCCTTCCAGTCGATCTCGAAAGGTCCCACCACCAGAACCCGCGGCCGCCGGTGCGGTCGCAGCCGGCCGAGAGGCTTCATGAAGCTCTCGAGCGGCTGGAGCGCTACCCGGCCAGACCTGCCGAAGCGCTGGGCCAACTCTTCGACCAGGTGGGGCGCCACGCAGAGGGCCGGGATCGGGTGGCGGTAGGCCTCGAGGATGGCCGGGTGCTGGTCTTGGTTGTGGGTGTAGGTGTACTCGAGGCCCTGGCAATAGTGCACCGGCTGCCCGGAAGGGGCGGCGAGCGCCGGTCCGAGCGTGGTCCAGTAGGTGGCCACCACCACGTCGGCCTCGGGAAAAGCGCTCGGGTCGAGCTCTGGATCCTTGCGGAATCGTGCCTCGACGGGCAGCCAGCCCGGCATCGCCTCGCGGCTGATCACCGTCACCTCATGGCCGCGACGCTGCAAGAGGTTCGCCTGGGAGAGAACGACTTTCACGCCGCCGAAGAGGCCGGTACCTTCGAGCAGGAAGACGACCCGCAGTGGCTGTACGGTCATTGCGGCGGTGCCTCCTTACCAGCTGTAGCGACCTTGCGACCGCTATCTTGGACGAGTCAAAGCATACCGGCAGTTGCGGCAGAGAAACCGATCCGGCGCTTCTTCCACCCCGTAGGCCCAACGCCGAGCCTGCGCCATGGCAGGACCGGTCAGGACTTCGTCCACGCTCATGAGGTTCAAGTCGCCGACCACCACGGTCTCGTTGTAGTCCTGGCAGCAAAGGACGGCCTGGCCTCGGGGCGTGACGTGGAGGTGCTGCAGAGGCCGCGAGCCCACGTACTCGCAGCCGCAGAGGCGACGGGGCTCCTTGGCCGCCTTGAGGCCGATGGTCAGGTAGCCGGCGCGGTCGTTGACCTCGAAGTACTTGACGGTGAAGCGGCTCCCCTCGTAGCGCTCGCGGATGCGTTCGAAGTCCTCGCGATGCTCCTCGTTGCCCGTGCCGAGCACCACGATGTCCATCTGCTCGGCGAGGGGGCGACTGGCTGCGTAGTCGACATTCTTCAGGACCAGGTTGAGGTGATCCCCGCCGCGATCTCGCCGGTAGCGCTCGCGATCGAGAGTAGACAGGTTGATCGACAGGAAGCGCAAGCCGCCGAGCTCGAGCAGGCGGTCGGTCCGGCCCGGAGTGAGCCCGGTGCCGTTGGTCAAGGTGGCGGGAGGTAGCCCGTGCTCGCGGATCATTCCCACCAGCTCGACGAAGCGCGGATCCGCTGTGGGCTCGTTGTAGTTGATCATGAAGACGGCTTCGACCGTCTCACGATAAGGCGCGACTTCGCTGAGGATGCGCCGATAGAGCTCGGTCGGCATCTGGTACGTCTCGCGAGGTGCGATCGAGACCGGACAGAAGTAGCAGGACTGGTTGCAATGGCTGTTGGCCTCGATGGCCACGTACTTGAGCCGGAAGAGGCGGGAAGCGTCGACGGCGCGCTCCACCAGCCAGCCTCCCTGGCTCAGCATGGCGAAGAGCTCAGCGCCCAGATGCTCGGCACCCACCGCCCCGGCGAGCAGTGCCCGGAGCTCTGGGTAGCCGGGCTCGGTCTCCAGGATCAGCTTGTCGGTGATCGGGTTGTAGACGCGATCCGGACCGATGTGCAGATAGGGACTCGCCATCCAGGCAGCCTGACGGCTGGAGGCTGGAGGAGCCAAGGTCTCGAGCATCAGACTTCCTCAGGCCGTGGCCCGCTGGCTATGAGCCAGCTCCAACGGGGCGGCGAGTTGCCAGGAGTGATCCACCTGCACCAGCCCGAAGGCATAACCCGGGCTTTCGACCTTGAAAGCCGAGCGCAGGATCGCTTGGTCGTAGATGTGCAGTCCGGCTTCGTCGAGCAAGAAGACGTACAGCGTGAACTCGCCCTTGACGATCGGCAGCTCGGGAATGGCCAGGCTCGCCGAGTAGCGCAGCCGTCCCGTGGAGGGCGAGAGGCCATCGAGGTGGGTGGCGAAAGAGCAGAGCTCCACCTCGTCGATCCGGTTGATACCCACACCGAGGTGGAAGCCGAGGTCCCGGTCCTCGCTCTGCCACTCGACGGTCAGGCGCAGCGGCTCGCCGGGGCGGTAGGGTCCCTCGGCACGGTCCAACTTGACGGCGCGGATGCGCGCCGGGCCGACCGCCGCCTTCGGCTCCGCCTCTTGGCTTCGGGCGGACTTGCCGAGCAGGAAGCGTTCGTACTCGTGGACGACTTGCTGCGCAGGGCCCAGAGCGGCCACCTGGCCGTCGCGCAGCCAGAGCGCTCGGTGGCAGAAGGCTGTCACGTAGTACATGGCGTGCGAACAGAACAGAAGCGTCTTGCCCGCAGCAACCAGGGTGAGCAGGCGGTCCACGCACTTCTTCTGGAAATAGCCGTCGCCCACCGAGAGGGCTTCGTCGATGATCAGGATGTCCGGGTCCACTTCGGTCGCGATCGCGAAGCCGAGCCGCATGGCCATGCCGGTCGAGTAGCACTTGACCGGCTGATCGATGAAGCTCTCGAGCTCGCTCCAGGCGATGATGCGGGGCGTCCGTTCGCGGATCTCCTCGTGGTCGAGGCCGAGCATCGCCGCGTTGAGGGTGATGTTCTGGCGGCCGGTAAGCTCGGGATGGAAGCCCGAGCCCAGCTCCAGGATGGAGGCGACTTTGCCTCGGACTTCGAGACCCCCTGCGCTCGGCTGCACGATGCCGGCCAGGATCTTGAGCAGGGTGGACTTGCCCGCGCCGTTCTCGCCGATGATGCCCAGGCTCTCCCCGGGCAGCAGATCGAAGGAGACGTCCTCCAGTGCGGTGAACCGCCGGTGCCGGCTCCGGCGCGTGAGGCTCTCGAAGAGTCGGTCCCAGCTGCTCGAATAAACCCTGTAGGCCTTGGAGAGGCCGCGGGCTGACAGCACCGGCTCGCTCATCGGGATGCCATTGTATCCGTGGCCGGCCTCTTGGCGCGGAGAAACCCAGGACGGCGAGGAACCGCCGCCCTGGGTGAGGGTGATTGTCCGGGCCAGTCTACTGTGATCAGGGCTTGAGCCCCGTCACGTAGGCCGGGTCGTTGGTCTGGTTGATCACCACCTGGCCGCCGACGATCAACTTGCCGGCCTGCACCACCGCCTCGAGGGCGAAGCCCCCGTCCACACCCCCCACGGGCAGCGGGATCGCTGCCGGGTTGATCTGGCGCACCGCTCCGGGCGGCACGGCGTAGTCCTCGAAGCGGTTGATCTCCGTGCCATCCAGCGCTCGGAAGATCAGGTCGTAGAAGCCGACGTTCACTTCGTCTGGGTTGAAGAGCCAGAGGGTGGTGGTGGACTCCCCGGCTTTCTGCTTGAGACCCGTGACGTACAGGTTCTCCCCGGGCGAGGCCGCTTCCCGCAGGTTGCGCACCGGCATGAAGAAGCCGAAACGAGTGAGCGGACCGCTGTTCTGGTAGGTCTCACCCTGGATCAAGGGGTACTTGCCCGCCGCCCCCAGGCTCTCGAAAGTGAGCAGGCCCACGTTGTTCGTGAGGCCGAACAGGGAGAAGACGATGTTGTTCTCGCGCCGTGTCTCGTTGGGCTGGAGGGTGATGGTCTCCGGCGGCAACGGCTGGGAGTTGGGTCCCACGTTGCGGTAGGCGACGTCGATCTGCATCAGCTGATCGGTCGGGTTCGACAGCAGCACATCGGTCTGGAAGAGGCTGTTGTTGACGCCTGGAGTACTCGAGCCGCAGACCATGTAGCTGCGCTGGGTTTCACCGGTGACCACCCGAACGAAGGAAGGATCCTGCGTGCCCTCGCGGATCAGGTCCACATAGGGGAAGGCATCACCGCCCGAGACCTTGGTGAGCTCCATTCGGAAGTCTTCCATCCCCTGGATGCCGAACAGGCTGCGCAGCTCGGCCGGCTGGAATTGCTTCTGGCCCCAACCACCGATGGCGAGGTCGGTAGCCGAGGAGCTGATCTCCGCGCCGAGCTTGTCGACGAAGCGCAGGCGGTAGACCAGTGGCTCCGACGACGGGTTGGTGATGCCGAACAGCGAGACCCGCTCGTTGGTGTCGTGGAGGCCGAGGATGGTCATCTTGCCGCTGCTGTTCGCGGTCAACTGGGCGAGATCGTCCGTCGAGTAGCCCTGGATCGCCTGGCCAAAGGTGGAGCCGTCGTCCTGGAAAGTCCGGTTGTAGGCCACGGCCACCGGATTCACGGTCGCGTCGTGCGCCACGATCACGAGGTAGCCGTAGGTGTTGGTACGACTGAACAAGGTCGCGAGGACGCTCGGCACCAGGAGCGTGCCCTTGGCCGGAATGGTCCGCGTGGCATGGGGCGGGTTGTCTTCCGCGATGATGCCTCGCTTGCGGAAGGTGATCTCCACCTCCATAGGAGCGGTGCCCGGGTTGGTGACGAAGAGGTCGGTCACCTGGTCGATCGCCCCGCTGGTATCCGCCGCCCAAGGCACCACCACCATGCGATCCGTGGTCGCCGGCTGACTGATCTCGAACACCTTCGAAGCAGTGGCAGACACGTTCTCGGCGTTGCGCGAAGTGAGCACCACATTGAAGCTGCCAACCTGGTTGAAGGTGTGGTTCACCGGCGATCCGGCTGCCGCGCCGCCGTCGCCGAAGTTCCACTCGTGCGTGGTGGCGCCCTGCGAAGTGGCCGTGAACGAAAGCTGTTGCCCTCGTTGCGCTCGGCAGACGAAAGCGTCACAGGTGGCGCTAGTGGTGAAGCTGGCGATCACTCCGCCACCGCCGCCACCGCCTACCACGACCATGTGGGACTCGCTGTCGGTACAGAAGCCGAAGGAGCAACCGGCGCCGCCGCCGGTATCCGGTCGGCTGATCTCCAGCGTCACGGTGTAAGTGCCCGCTTGAGCGTAGGTGTGGTTGATCTGCACCCCGTTGCCCATGCCACCGTCCCCGAAGTGCCAGGTGTAGCCGGTGGGACTCCCGGTCGAGGTTGCGGCATCGAAGCTCACCTGCTGGCCCACGTTGGGGCTGGTCGGTGTGAAGGTGAAGGCAGCGTTGAGGTTGCCACCCCCGCCTCCTCCGCCGCCCTGGCTGATGGTCACGCCCTTCGTGGCAGAGAGGCCTGCGCTACCGGTGCAGCCTCCAGTGCCCGCCGTAGCCGAAATCGTCTTCGATCCGGCCGAGCTAAAGGTCACCGAGATCGTGGCGCCGTTGTTCGCTCCGTTGATGGTGCCGTCGGCAGGTACGGTCCAGCTCCAGGTAGTGGGCTGGTTGGCGCAGTTGCTGACAGTTGCCGAGTAGCTGAGAGCCTGGCTCGTCTGGCCGCTCGAAGGCCCAGTGATGCTGGCCGAGGGCGTGCCACCGCCGCCCCCACCGGTGCTGACGATGATCTGGATGTGAGTGAACTCGTCCAGCTCGGCCCCGCGGCGTACGCGTAGCTTGGGGGTGTAGGTTCCGGCGGCCGAGTAGCTATGAGAGGTCACCGGCGAGGTGTGGTTGGCGTCTTCGTAGGTTCCGTCTCCGGCCCAGTCGTAATCCCAGAACTGCGGGTTACCGAGCGAGGTGTCCACGAAGCTGATCGGTCCGACGTTGGCGAAGCAGCCGTTGCCGGTGCAGAAGATGCCGGACGCTTGGAACGATGCGACGAGTGGGGTGATCTGGGTGATGTGCACCGAGAGCGCAGCGCTGGTGCGGGCAGCCTCCACGCAGTTGCGAACCTGGACGGTCACCTGGTAGGTACCTACGGACTGGTAGGTATGGACCGGGTTGGGGCCGTTCACGGGATCGTTGATCCAGCCCGTGGTGGTGTCATCGCCGAAGCTCCAGTTCCACTCTGTGGCCCCCGCGGCCACTACGTGGAACTGCACGGTGCCGTTGGTGAAGGCATCGTTCGTGGGCGTGAAGGTGCCGGCGCCCGGCAGCTGCGGCAGCTGGTTGAGCACCAGGGTAGAACTGGTAGCGCTATCGGAGCCGGCTGTGTTGGTCGCCGTTACGGTCGCAGTGTAGTTGCCGGCCAGGGCACCGGTGGTGGTCCAGACGAAGGGGTTCACATTGCCGCCGGTGGTGACGGTGCCGCCGCTGCCATCCTTGACGACCCAGGAAAGCGCCGGCGCCGGGAAGCCGGTGACCGTGTTGGCGGTGAAGGTGATCGGCTGGCAAACCAAAGCGGGATTCGGACTCACACCTACCGAGGCCACAGAAGGCGTCGGGTCGAGGACGTTGATGTTCTGGGTGGTCGAGTTGTTGCCGAAGTTGTTGGTCACCCGGAGCGTCACTGCGTGGGTTCCGTTGGAGGCGAACACTACCCCCGTGGGGTTCTGCTGGGTCGAGGTTCCGGGTGTGCCGCCGGTGAAGGTCCAGTTCCACCCGTTGGGCACGCCCGTCGAACTATCCGTGAAGTTCACCGGCTGGCCAGCGTAGGGAGGGTTCGGCGAATAGGTGAAAGCGGCGACTGGCGGCCCACCGCTGGTGAGCTCGTGGATGTCGAAGATGCCGAAGGCAGCGCGATAGAAGTAGTTGCCGTTGAACTTGCCGACCCGGGGCATCACGCTGTTGAAACCGGTGGGGTTGCGGCGGTAGTACCAGCCCCAATAGCCAGTGAGCTGGCCATTCACGTCGGCCGGGGGAGGCGTGATGTCTTGCGGAGCGGCCGGGTTGCTCACATCGTAGAGCCACTCATGCTGCAGGCCGCTGCCGCATTTGTTCACGTCGCCGAAATACACGAAGGGGCGGCCCGAGGCGGACTCCGAATAGGTCAAGAAGAGGCCGGCTCCGCCGTCCGGCAGGTTGGCGGTCCAGATCGGCGAGCCGAGGGACGAGCAGCTGTTGCCGGCGATGCAGCTGACGTCGTAGATCCGAGCCTGGGTGCCGCCGCTCACGATGACTCGAGTGGCCAAGTAGTAGCTCGAACCGCGGCGCCACATGGCCACGCCATGGACACCCAGCTCGGTGGTCAGGCCAGTTACCACCGACTGAGGGGTCGAAGGGTTGCTGACGTTGAAGATCTCGAGGCCACGGTCGGCTCCCGAGAACGCGCCCACGACCCAGTGGGCCGTGCCATTCGCGTTGCCGACGCCATCGACATAGGAGAAACCGTCGTGGCTGCCCAGCTTGCTGACGTAGACACCGCAGGTACTGCCTGGAGTGCTCTCGGTGCACAGCGTAGTTCGCGCCTGGGCAGCGGTCATGTTGTAGGAGAGCAGACCGGTGAACTTCGTGGCCGCGAAGGCATAGTCGACGCCGTTGATGTGGGCGGCGTAGACCTGCTCGGCCCACTTGCCGGTATCCGCATAGCGCGCGGTGGGCGAAGTCTTGACGGCGGTGTTGAAGATCACCACGCCAGCTTCATGGGTCACCGCGACTGCCACGACATTGTCGTTGCCGGGAGGGGCATCGACGTCACGGACGGGGTAGAACTCGTGGGGGTCCGGAGTCCAGACGGGAAATCCGGACCGCCCGACGACCGAAGAGCGAGTCGGGTTGGTCGGGGAGCCGTTCGAGTTCCAGACCTGGAGGCCGGCGTTGATCGCGGTGAAGATCCAGCCGTTCTCGATATCGAGGGACATCCAGAGCGGCTCGGTCTCGTTGAACGGGTCCCCGAACTCGTTGAAGTTGGAGTTGTCCCGCGCGGCCGGCAGCTGCCCGAGGTCCACCGGCTTGAGCTCGCCCCAGAGCTGGGCCGGCGCGCCCGACGCCGGCGTCCGGCAGTTCAAGTACTGACAGGTCAAGTCCTCAGCACAGGTCTGAGCCTGCGCAGAAGAAGCGGAAATCAGACCGATCAGACCAAAAAAGCTGATGCAGCATGCGATTCGACGGGGGAGGCTCCAGGGCATCGTCAAAGGCTCCTCAGGCGTCTTCAGGGTAGGAGAAGGGCTTCGAAAGGCGTTCGCGGGGCGATGGCTGAGGTTCTTGGCACGATGTCGTCGTGAACTCAGGCTCTGCTGGCGCCGGACCCTCGGAGCGCACTCCGAGGCGGGTGCTTTGCCTCAGCCTTTCCAGCTTGCGCCCTGCTCTCGCACTAGGCGCAGGCTGCAACTGCCGAGGGAAGAAAAGGAGGGCTCGGCGAACCGAGCCCTCCTCGTCAGAACGAAAGACTAGCTGCAGGCCGGCGGATCGGGAGCGCCGTCGCAAACCGGCAGCGACACGTCCGAAGCCGCAGCGGGATCCGTCACGTCGTCGAGCTGGATGGCGTCGAAGCCGACGCTGAAGCGGCCGTTGGCATCCATCACCACCGACACCCAGTTCTGCATGATCGGCTCGAAGGGCACCTGGCTACCGGCAACCGCGTTGTTCAGGTTGAGGTAGAGCCAGCCGAAGTTGAACGGCACCGGGAAGTCGTCGCCGCCAACGTGAACCCGCGTGGCCTCCCACGGGCACGGGATCACCGAAGTGCCCGGGACCGGCGGAGAGAACGGGCTCGAAGCCGGCACGTCCGGGTTCTCGGCCTCGTCGAAGATCACGATCTGGTTCTGCGAGAGCGGGAACGGGTTCGGGTACGGCAGAGCCGGGCTGAACGGGTTGATCGAGCGCTTCGAGTCGCGCCAGCAGAGCAGCGAGGTACCGCCATCGAAAGCACCGCCGTTGAGGAAGCGCACCGCGAAGGTGGAGCTCAGGCCCTCGCGCTGGTCCTCGCCGTTGGCGCAGTAGCGACGGTAGAACGTGTAGTTGCCGGCACCGAGGGTGTTGCTGGCCTCGATGTGCACCAGCGTCTCGCCCTGGGCGAAGTTCTGGTCGGAGTCGACGTAGAAGTAGTCGCCCCACAGCTGGTTGATGTTGTTGGCATCACCGTTGCCGCCGGCGATGAAGTAGCCGGTCGAGCAGCTGTCGGGGAAGCGCAGGGTGCAGAAGTTGGCGTTGTCGATCGTGATGTAACCGCGAGCGACGTTGTCATCGTGGTCGAAAGCGGACTTCAGACCACCGAAGACCACCGGCGAAGGCTGACCGGTGTGGGCCGAGCGGATGTGATCCAGCAGGGTCGCCGGCAGGGCCGGCAGCGGCAGCTGGTCGTTGCAGCTCGTCGAGCCCGGACCGACACCCGAGATCGGGTTGGTGGTCAGCGAGTAGATACCCCGCGGGCTGATCGAAGTCTGGTTGTGCGAGGTGCGCGGAACCGTACCGTTGGTGAAGAGGTCACGCAGGTTGAAGGTGACCACGTCATAGCCGGTCAGGAACACGTTGAAGTCGAGGGTCGGTACGGACAGATCGGTCCACAGAGTGACGTGGGCGATCGCCGGCGCCGCCGACGCGTTGTTGATGGAGAACAGAGTCGTAACGCCGTTCGCGTTATCGAGGTCGACCTCGAAGTACGGCAGCAACAGCGTTGCGGCCGGCACATCGTCGATCGTCCCAATCTCCGCGATGGCCTGCCCGCCAAGAGCCAGGAGGCCCAGCAAGGCAATACCAAGCACAGTCTTCTTCATGATGAGACAATCTCCTCAAAACACAGAGTTTTGTCCTACAAATGCATGGAAACGCATGTCACTCACCCACCACCCCGCCAAATCTCATCCCTGCGATCCGCGTGTTGAGAACATCACCTCCAAGCAAAGATTTCGTATCTTTCCGATCCGCGGGACTATATCTGAGTCCGTCCAGGTTGTCACCCCTGCGTTCCGCGAACGAGCGTCGCCCGTCAGCAGCCGTCGGGAGGGTGGCCCGGTTTATGTCGTAACACTATAAGTCAGCGGATGTCGGCTGTCAACCTTGGAGGAGAACGCCGAGGAGGCGGCAGGCCGGCTCCTCGGCGGCAGGGTCTCTCGGGCAGCGCCCGCAGCTTCCCGAGTGCAGCTAGCGGCGCTTGGCGCCCAGGTGGAATGCGGTCAGGCCACCGCCTTCCGGGCAGCGATCCGGATCGAAGACGGCATCCGGTTCGTCCGCGTAGTTGGCGATGATCTCCGCCCGGCCGTCGCCGTCTAGATCTTGGAGCACCACCCGATAGCCACGGCACAGCCCCCGGGGCCTCTGTAGCTCCGGCGACTCCTCCGCCTGGAAACCACCCTTGCCATCGCCCAGGAACACCAGCATGGCACCGTCGTTGTCCGTGGCCACCACGTCGGCGCTGCCGTTGCCGTCGAGGTCTCCCGTCCCCAGGGCGTAGATGGCGGTTCGGTCGTCGCGGGACACCAGGGGCTTGCGCTCCCAGGTCCCGGCCGGGGTCGAGAACAGGATGTCGACGCCGTTGCGCCAGGTCGACATCTCGTAGTTGACATAGGCGACGGCCAGATCGTCGCGGCCATCGCCGTTGAAGTCCGCCGAGGCCACGGCCCGGATGTAGGCGGCGGGCCGCACTTCGGGGACATCCACCGCCGTCCAATCGTCGGCCGCGTCGTGGACGTCGACGATGTCGCGGCGCATCATCCGGCCCGAGCCGGTGGCGAAGTCGACCTTGCCATCGTGGTTGAAATCACCCACCGTGAGGTAGTCGCCGAAGATCTCCTCGGTTCCCGGCGGCCTGGCCTTGCGCAGCCACTTGCCGTTACCCTGATTGAGGAAGAGCACCGCGCCGTCGGCGACGAACGACATCGGCGAGAGCCCCTTCCTGCGCTGTTCGTTGTTCTGCGCAGGCGCTTGGCGGGGTCCCTCTCCGAGGGCCAGCAGATCCGGCTTGCCGTCGCCGTTCCAGTCCACGACCTGGATAGCGCGCGAGGAGAAGCCCTGGGCGTCGGAGCCCTGGCCCGGCACTTCGTAGTCGATCCCTTCCGACCACTCGCTGAAATTGCCCTTGCCGTCGCCCACCAACACCCGCAGTCCGCGCAGGTGGATGCCCAGGGCCAGGTCGAGATGCTTATCGCCGTTGAAGTCGCCCACCGCCACATCGCCGTAGTCGTAGGCCCGGGGGAAGTGCGTCTGCCAGGGAGTCCAGTTACCGCGACCGTCGCCCAGGAAGATCACGGGCACCGAACCGGACTTACGGGGCGCGCTGTGCACGATGTCGAGGAAGCCGTCCTCGTTCATGTCGGCCAACACGAAGCCGTTGCGCCACATCCCGGTAGCCGGCAGCCCTCGATCGAAGGGTTGGTAGTTGAGACGATCCGAGGTCTTGAGGTCCGCCCGGTAAGTGGCTGCCACAGCGGCCTTCTCCTCATCGGTCGGAGCCGCGGGCTTCCGGTAGGCGGTCTCGTTGCGAACCCGGTAGACCTTCACGTAGAACCAGTCTTCGTCGGAATCGACGATGTCGACCTCGACCCCCAGATAGTTGATCCGGTGTTCGTTGATCCACTGGTACTTGCCCTCGTACCGGCGCATCTTCTCGATGTAGAACTGGTTGCCGAACTCGTCCTCCAGCCAAACACCGTCCGGCGGCTCGACCCCGGCGGTGCGCCGGATCTCGGTGTTCGGAGCCGAGCCGGTCACCACCGTGCGCTTCATGCCCTCGGGCAGCTGCTCCACCGTCATGGCGCCCTTGCTGGCCCCAGGCTGGGACGGCGCCTCAGCTGCGGCAGGCGCCTCGGCAGCGGCGCCGCCCTGTTTCGGCGCCTCCTTGGCCGGTTTCTCCGACTCAGGCGCCGGCTTGGCCGGCGGCGGGGCGTCGGC
>CALMKX010000051.1 GCA_937867335.1 uncultured Acidobacteriota bacterium | reverse complement strand
CTATTTCCTGCATCCGCTCAGCGAGTATGTGAATGGCCAGACCATCGCTATCGACGGCGGGGCGTGGAACGCCGGCGGCGGCGGTTTCTCGGCCCTGCGCTCATGGACGGACGAACAGTGGGCAGAGGCCAGGGGCTCCATCCAGGCCACCAATCAGGCCGACCGGGCCAAGCGCACGGTCTAGGCCTCGCCGTTGACAGGTGGCCGGGGCTGATCCAGCCTGGAACCAGTGCGCACTGGGGCGCCACCTGTCCGCGGCAAGGGGGCCTAGCCTCCACCCATTCGGCTGATCGACCAATCTCCGAACCCTTCTTCCGGCCTGTCTAAGCGGACGCCAGGCGAACATCGGAAGGTAGGATTCCATGCGCCAACTGACGCCCAAGACCCAACTGGCGACCCTCAGAACCGAAGCCAAGCGATGGCTGAAGGCCTTTCGCGACGGCAGCGACTTCGCGCAGACCGCCGCGTTGATCAACCTGAGCGCCCGCGGCCTGGCCGGCTCGGCCCTCGAGCTGCGCCTTCGGGCCCGCGTCGGCCAGGACCAGGTCGGCCGGCCGAACGGCGCCACCGAGAACAGGCGCAACGACCACATCTACGAGCTCACCCTGCTCCATGAGACGCCGGGAGACGCCTTCACCTACCAGGTGGGCCGGCTGATCTCCGGACCTCAGGTGGGCTTCGACTACCTGGACGGAGTGATGGGCGAGTACCACTGGAACGGGCGCTCGGGAGTGGGCGGCTTCTACGGCACCCGCTCGAACGCCGACGAGGTCACCTGGCGCGGTACCGGCCAGGCCTACGGCGCGTTCTACCACTACCTGAACCAGAGCAACGACTCCCCCTGGTACAACGAACTGCTGGTGGGAGGCATCGGCGAGTATCAGGGCGGCGAAGTGAACCGCGAGTATCTGTCGGTCTACGGCCGGCAGGGCTCGGGCAGCCGCTGGTCCCTCTACGAACGGGCCGAGCTCGACTTCAATCGCGGCTATCGGCGGGCCAACGGCGCCTCGACCTACCAGCTGTCCAACTTGCTGGTCTCGGCCACCTACAGCCCGGGCAAGAACGTGCGCTTCGGCATCACCTACGACGAGCGCCAGCAGTACCGCACTCTCGAGGACCGCAACACCCCCGAGCAGCTGTTCGACGACGCCCTGCGCGAGGGTCTGCGGGTGAACGCCTACTTCGGCTCGGCTCGGGGGCTGCGGGCCAACCTCTCGGTGGGCGAGCGCCATCGCCAGGGCAGCCCGGAGAAGAACCTGACCTACAGCGCCTCGGTGTACCACGGCAACGTCTTCGGCTGGAATCTGCTGGTGGGCAGCGACTACTCGGGCTTCTCCGGTGACACCTCGGAGGGCTACCGCGCGGGCTTCCGGGTGCAGAAGTACTTCGGGGCCGGGCACGACCTGGAGCTCAACCTGGGCACCTCGGCCACCACCCTTCTGGCGCTCAAGAGCCAGCGCAAGAACCAGTGGGTGCGCCTCTCGGGCACGGCCCAGCTGGGCCGGCGGTTCTTCCTGCTGGGCGAATACGAGATCGATTCCGGCGACGACTTCGAAGGCCAGCGGGTGTTCCTGCAGCTGGGCTACCGCCTCTAGAACCGACTCGTCGGCACCGCCGCCTGCCCGTTCCCCGCTTTCGCGAGCCCGCTAGGAAAGGACGAAGATGAGCTCGAGCTTCTGGTTTCCAACGCTTCTGGGCGCCCTGGGAGGGCTCGCCCTGGGTCTTCTGGTCGGCGTCGTCCTGGTTCGCCTCCGGCGGCCGCCGGCCCAGCCCGGCGCAGAGCCGAGCGCACCGGCAGGGCGGTCTCGGCCCCTCGGCTGGCTGCTCGGCGGTGCCATCGTCGTGCTGCTCGCCGGCATGGGCATCTGGGCCGTCGCCCCCACTCTGCCGCCTTCGCGCGGCGAGGGGATCTCGATGCCCGCGCCCCAGGCGGCGCCGATGGCAGCGCCAGGGCCGGCCGCTTCGCCGGCCGCGGTGGCCAGCGCCCACGGCAGCGACGAGGAGCTGCCGCCGGCCGTCGCGGCCCAGATCGACAGCCTGCGGGCGAAGATCCAGTCCTCACCCGGCGAGCTCGGGCCGGCGAAGCAGCTCGCCGTGCTACTGCTGTCGGCCGGCCGCCCGGTGGAAGCCTTCGAGGTGGCGGACGAGCTGCTCAAGAAGGCCCCCGAGGACGCGGACGGGCTTTTCGTCTCGGCCCAGGTGCGCCTCGAGATGGGCCAGTGGGGCCGCGCGGCGGACCTCTTCGAACGCGTGATCGCCCAGCATCCGGATCACGTGTCGGCGCTCCTGGGCCTGGGCCGAGCCCAATCCCAGCTGGGCCAGAAGGCCGCCGCCGTGGCCAGCTGGGAGCGCGGCCTGGCCGCGGCCGGGGGCCACCACGCCGAGCTCGAGCAGCTGCTGGCTTCGGCCCGCAGCTCGGCAGGAGTGGGGTCGTGAGGATCGTCCACCGCCTGGTGCTCAGCGCCCTCTACCTGCTGGGGCTCGGCACCGTGGCCATCTTCGCCTGGAAGGGCCAGGGCTACTATCTGACGCCGCTCGCCGAGCGGCCCCGCCATCCCCTCTACTGGCAGCTCAAGCCGGGGGGCGAGCTGGGCCTCGTCTTCGGCATCACCGGCGCCACCATGATGGTGGTGATGCTCGCCTACTCGCTGCGCAAGCGGCTGCCCTGGCTCTCCTCCTGGGGTCCGGTCTCCCTCTGGTTGGACTACCACATCTTCCTGGGCCTCTGCGGGCCACTGTTCATCCTGCTGCACAGCTCCTTCAAGGTCCAGGGACTGGTGGCGCTGTCGTTCTGGTCGATGGTGGCGGTCGCACTCTCCGGCATCGCCGGCCGCTACCTCTACCGGCAGATTCCCCACAACTCGGCCGGCGACGAGCTTTCCCTGGCCGAGCTCGAGCGGCAGGATGCCGAGCTCGGCAGAGAGCTCAGCGAGGAGTTCCGGCTACCCCCGGAAGCCCTGCGCCGCCTCGACGCCCTGGCCCTCGAGGGCACGGACCCGGGCCGCTCGCTGGCGGCTCTGGTCTTCCGCCTGCCCTTCGACCTCTCGCTGTTGAGGCTGCGCCTGCGGCGCTTCGGCCGGGACTATCCGCAGCTCGATCGCGTGCGGCGGCGGGCTTTCGAGCGGCGCCTGTTCAAGAAGGCCGTGCTGCTCCGGCGCATGGCCTTCTGGCAGCGGCTACGGCAGCTCTTCCACTACTGGCACGTGTTCCACAAACCCTTCGCCGTGGTGATGTACCTCTTTCTCCTGGTGCACGTCGGCGTGGCCGTGCTCACGGGGTACGGATGGGTGAGCCACTGAGTCGCTCGCAGGCTCTGGCCGCCGCCGTCATGGCCGTGGCGCTGGTCATGGCCGGCCGAGGTGCCTCGGCGCAGATCTCGCCCGGGCCGATGTCCCACGCCCATGCCGGGCTCGACGGCAGCGACAGCTGTCTCTCCTGCCACAGCTCCGGCCGCGGCGTGGACCCGGCGCGCTGCTTCTCCTGCCACGGCCCGCTCTCCCAGCGCGTGAAGGCCGGCCAGGGGCTCCACGCCCGGGCCGATTACCGCGCCTGCGAGCGCTGCCACATCGAGCACCAGGGCCGCGGCTTCGAGCTGGTGTACTGGGGCAAGGCCGGCCAGGCCGCGTTCAACCACGCTCTCACCGGCTGGCGCCTGGAAGGCCGCCACGCCCGTCTCGAGTGCCGGCAATGCCATCAGCCCGCGAAGCTCCAGGAGACCGCCAGGCTCAAGGCGGGCAAGGTGAACCTCGACAAGACCTTTCTCGGCCTGGGAACGACCTGTGCGGCCTGCCATGCCGACCCCCACGCCGGTCAGTTCGCCACCACCGGCTGCGCGAGCTGCCACGGCCAGGAGAGCTTCAAGCCGACGAGCGGGTTCGATCATCAGAAGACGGCCTTCGTCCTCGCCGGCGAGCACAGTGCGGTGCCCTGCGCGGGCTGCCATCGGCCCGTGAGCTCGGGAGCGGTGCGCTACCGGGGGCTTTCGAGCGACTGCGCGAGCTGCCATCAGGACCCCCACCAGGGCCGCTTCGGCCACGCCTGCGCTTCCTGCCACACGGTAGCGGCCTGGAGCGAGATCAACCGCAGCGGCTTCGACCATCGCCGCACGGGCTATCCGCTTGAAGGTCGCCACGCGCGAGTGGCCTGCGAAGATTGCCACCGCCCGGGCCGGCCGATGAAGATCGCCGGCGCCGAGCGCTGTGCCAGCTGCCATGCCGATCCCCACGGCGGCCAGTTCCAGGCCCGGGCCGCGGCCGGCGAGTGCGGCGAATGCCATACGGTGGCGGGCTTCGTGCCCTCCCGCTTCACCCTCGCCCAGCACCAGGCCACCCGCTACCCGCTCGAGGGTGCCCATGCCCGGGCTCGCTGCGCTGGCTGCCACGGCGAGGCGACTCCGGCCACGATCGAGCAGGCCGGAGCCGTGCTGGCGTTCGCCGGCCCTCGCCCGGCCACCCTGGAGCGCTTCCGCTTCGCCGCTACAACCTGTCCGGATTGCCACGCCGACCCCCACCGGGGGGACGCCCGCGCCTACCTCGGGGCGGACGGCTGCCGGAGCTGCCACGGCCTCGAGCGGTGGCGGGAGGTGCGTTTCGACCACCGTCGCACCCACTTCGCCCTCGAAGGGGCCCATGCCAAGAAGGGCTGCATCGACTGCCATCGGCCGTCGGAGGCCGGCAAGGCGGGGCGGGAGATCCGCCTCGCCGGCGCCCCGCGAGAATGCCTGGGTTGCCACGTGGATCCCCACTTCGCGCAATTCGACCGCGGCGGCACCCCTCGCCCCTGCACCGAATGCCACGGCCTCGAGGCCTGGGCACCCAGCCATTTCGACCACGACCGCGATGCCGCCTTCAAGCTCGAAGGAGCCCATCGCGCCGTGGCCTGCGTGGGTTGCCACGCCCGCGAGTCGCTCGGCGGCAAGAGCTTCGTTCGCTATCGACCGCTCGGCAGCTCCTGCACGGACTGCCACGGAGCCGAGGTGAAGCCATGAGCTTCCTCTCCACGCTGATCTGGGCCGCCGCCGCCACTGTGGCCGGCGGCATCGTCCTCGCCTACTGGCTGGCGTTCCGGCGTCGCGAGCGGCAGAATCGCGAGCGCGCCGACGAGGCCGTGAAGCTCGGCCTCTCCCGGCCGATGGGCCAATACCCGTTCATCGACCCGGCGATCTGCATCGGCTGCGGTGCCTGCGTGCGCGCCTGTCCGGAGAAGGACGTGCTGGGCGTGGTGAGCGGACTCGCCATGGTGATCAACGGCGCCCGCTGCATGGGCATCGGCCAATGCGCTCGGGCCTGCCCGGTGGGCGCCATCGAGCTCGCCCTGGGCGACTTGAAAAGCCGCGCCGACGTGCCCGCCCTGGACCACCAGAACCAGACCAACGTGCCCGGCCTCTACGTGGCCGGGGAGCTCGGCGGCCTGGCGCTGATCCGCAACGCCGTCCAGCAGGGCCGGGACACCGTGCGCTGGGTCGCCCGAGACCTCGCCATCCACCCAGGGCCGAAGGACCCGGAGCTGCTCGAGCTGGCGATCGTCGGCGCCGGCCCGGCCGGGCTCTCGGCCGCCCTCTCCGCCGTGGAATGCGGGCTCTCCTACGCCGTCTTCGAACAGCAGGCGGACCTCGGCGGCACCATCTACAACTTCCCCCGGCGCAAGCTCACCCATACCCAGCCAGTGGAGCTGCCGCTCTACGGCCTGCTGCGCAAGGACGAGTACACCAAGGAGGAGCTGCTCGAGCTGTTCGGCGAGCTGGTCTCCCGGCACCGCCTGGCGATCCGCTTCGGCGAGCGGGTACAGCAGCTGCTCCGCGATGAAGACCGCTTCCTGCTGCGCACCGCGAAGGGGCTCTACCTGGCGCGGCGGGTGCTCCTGGCGATGGGCCGCCGCGGCACCCCACGCCGGCTCGGTGTGCCCGGCGAGAACCTCTCGAAGGTGATGTACCAGGTGCGCGACGCCGACCAGTACCGCCACAAGAAGATCCTCTGCGTGGGCGGCGGCGACAGCGCGGTGGAAGCGGCCCTGGGGCTCGCCCGCCAGCCCGGCAACGAGGTGAGCCTCTCCTACCGCCAGGATGGCTTCTACCGCATCAAGCGCAAGAACCTCGACCTGCTCGAGACCTCGATCGAGAGGGGACGCATCCGGCCGATCCTGCGCTCCGAAGTGAGGGAGATCGAGGCCGAGAAGGTACGGCTCGCCACCTCGAGCGGCGAGCTCGCCTTGGCCAACGACTACGTTTTCGTCCTGATCGGCGGCGAGCCGCCTTTTCCGTTCTTGAGGGAGGCCGGCGTCGCCTTCGGCGGCGGCTAGCCGGCGGCCGGTAGCGCGCCGCCGGCACGGGCGAGCGGCTCAGTAGCGCAGGATCGCGGCGGCGCTCCGGCCCTCCGGCATGGTCTGCCCGTCCAGTACGTGCACCCGGCCGCCGGTTTCGAGGGTGAGCCACACCGCGTCCTCGAGCAGCTCCTCATCGCCCGGGCGGTGGGCGAGGTGGATTTCCACCCGCTCCTCCTGATGCTCGAAGCGACCCCAACGCTCCGCGTTCTTGTGCACGAAAAGGACCTCCACCCGACCTGCCGCGGCCGCCGGCAGAATCTGCCCGAGGTCTCCGGCCGCGCGATGGGTACCGCCCAGCTCGCGGTAGCGGTCGAGCTCGCCCAGCACTTCCCGCTCCCGCTCGGCTTCCACCAGCTGCCAGGCCCGGCTGCCGAGCTCGTCGTCCGAAGCGAGCTCCGGGTTGCCGCGCACGATCTCGGAGAGCACATTGAGCCCCGAGGCCACCTCGCGGACGATCGGCGCGTAGGACTCCACACACGCCAGCACCAGCGGCGCCCCGTTGTTGGCCACGCCCTTGAGCGCGCGCAGCACGCGCCGGAAGTAGTTGGCCAGATCGACCCGGAAGCGCTCCTCGTCACGGTCGCCGTGGCCGTGCACCACGCCTCCGCGGCTGCGGCCCTGGGAAGCCGGCGCCGAGGTGTGCTGCTGGAGCTCGGAGTAGAACTCGGTGTAGCCGAGCGCTTCCTTCATGCTCTGCGGAAGCCCGGGAACCTCGAGACGCCGCGTTCCGGCCCGATTCGCTTCGAGCACGCGGACCTCGTTGATCGACAACGCCAGCACGTAGGCCGGGCCGTACTCCAGAACCAGCGGCAAGAGCGGACGCACGGCGAACTGGGGCCCCACCATCAAATGCTCCTCGAGGCCCAGAGCCAGACGAAGGCGACGGAAATAGCCCGGAGCGAGAAAGAGGGCGAAGCTGCGGCCCGGAGTACGCCAGAGCTTGGGCTCCTGCAGCATGCGCGCGATGGGAGTCAACATTTCGTCCGCGGCTTCGGCGCTGAGGCCGCCTTCAACCAGTTGGTGGTGGGCGTCGCGAAGGAGATTCTTCAGGCGAATCGGCCCGGCCTGGGCGTCGTTGCCCGAGGCCGAATGGGGAAAGAACATCGACAGGTGTTGGCCTTGACGCTCGGTGGAAAGCTCCGCGATGTCGCGGTGCGTGATGCGGTCCATGGGTGCCTCCTTGTTCGCCAGAAACCTCTGGCCCGGCAAGGGACACGAACGACCGGACCCGAGATCTTGTCTCCAAGCTAGACCTGGCGCCCAGCACCCGCGCCCCGTCGGCGGGTGGAAGCTCTCACCCGAAGGAGGATCGGCGAGCTACCCCGCCGGACGGCGAAGCGTTTCACCCGGGTTGCTACCTTGAGCTCATTCGAAGCCTCCGAGCCAGAGCCCGAGCAGAGCTCGACGCCGGAGAAGGAGCCCGCTTCATGCTGGTTCGCGACCTGATGACCGAGCAGGTTCTGGCCCTGGGGCCGAACAGCACCCTCCAGGAAGTCGACGACTTGATGCAGGAGCGGCACATCCGCCACGTGCCGGTGGTCGACCACCAGGGAGATCTGATCGGCTTGATCTCGCACCGCGACCTGCTGCGCAACTCGCTGATCGAGCAAGGAGAGCTGCCGAGCTACGTGGAGAACGCCGTGCTCACTCGCCTGCACGCTCGAGACGTGATGGTGACGTCGGTGGAAGCCGTGGCACCCGAGACCGACCTGCGCGAGGCCGCCCAGATCATGCTCGAGAACAAGTACGGCTGCTTGCCGGTGGTGGAGGGACGACGACTGGTGGGGATCCTGACCGAGGCCGACTTCGTGCGCCTGCTCGCCCAGGGCAACTGAACGCAGGAGGAGCTAGCTACCTCCGGGCATGTCGACGATCTTGTGGCGAAGGGCGAAGCTCACCACTTCGGCGCGGTTGTGCACGTGGAGCTTGTCGAGGATATTGCGCACGTGGAACTTCACGGTGTTCTCGGACACCGCGAGTTCGCGGGCGAGTTGGCGGTTGGAAGTCACGCCGCGCACCATCAGCTCCAGGACTTCGCGCTCCCGATCGGTCAGAGCGTCGAGATCGTCGCCGCTCTTGTCGCGGGGTGAAGGCTGGGCGAATTCGCGCAGCAGGCGGCGGGCGAGGCCCGGAGTGAGCGCCGGCTCGCCACGTTCCAGGCCCTCGAGCAGCGCGAAAAAGCTCGCCGCCTCGAGGTTCTTCAAGAGATAACCCTGGGCGCCGCATTTGATCGCCTCGAAGAGCTTGGCGTCGTCGTCCGAAGCGGTGAGCACGGCCACTTTCACTTCCGGTAGCTCGGCCGAGAGGATCTTGGTAGCGGCTAGGCCGTCCATCTCGGGCATGGCGAGATCCATCAGGACCACGGTGGGCTTGAGTCGCCGCGCCAGCTCCACGGCCTCGCGGCCGTTCCTGGCCTCGCCGATCACGGCATAGCCCCGAGCCTCGAGCAGGCTCCTCAGGCTGTCGCGGAACAGCGCGTGGTCGTCGGCGATCAAGACACGCATTCTCGGGCCTCCTCGGTCGAACTAGGCAGATCTGCGCAAGGGTATCTCAACTCGCACCAGGGTGCCTTCGCCGGGAGAGCTGTCCACCTGGAAGCTACCTCCCACCGATTGCGCCCGCTCGCGCATGGTCGCCAGGCCGAAGCGGGGAAACTCGCTGCGACCGAGGGCCCCGGGGTCGAAGCCCTGGCCTTGGTCCTCGACTGCCGCCACCAGCACCGAGCCGTCGAGCTGCAGGCGCAGGCGCGCCCAGCGGGCTGCTGCGTGCTTGCGCACGTTGGCCAGGGCTTCTTGCACCACGCGCAGAACCTGCAACTCGACATGCCCCGGCAGGCCCACGATGGGCTCGATCTCTACCGCCAGCTCGATGCCGGTGCGCTCGGCCCAGTCGCGAGCGTAGTCCTCGAGCGCCTCGGCCAGGCTGCGCTCTTCGCCGAGGCCGGTCCGCAGGCCGAGAATGCCCTCGCGTACGTCCGAATACACCTCGCGGGCCGCCGCCGAGAGCTGCGCGAGCTGGGTGCGGGTCTCCTCCGGGCGGCCGGCCTCCAGGTACTGTTCCGCGGCCTGGGCCTTGGTGTTCACGTAGGCCAGCACCTGGGCCACGCCATCGTGGATCTCCCGCGCGAGGTGCATGCGCTCCTCTTCGACCGCCAGGGAGGACAGCCGTTGGTGCAGGTAGCTGTTGTCGATCATCAGCGCGGCCTGGGCGGCGAAGCGGACCAGGGTCTCTTCGTCCTGGGCCGTGAAGGCCGCGCCGCTCGCCTTTTCGCAGAGGTAGAGATTGCCCCGGTGCGGCTTCTCGGCGAGGACCGGCACCGCCAGGAGCGAGCGCATTTTCGGATGGCCGGCCGGGAAACCTGCCGAGCGAGGATGCCGGGAGAGATCCGCCAGGCGCAAGCGCTCGCCTTCGAGCAGCGGGACTCCCAAGAGCCCCTTGCCCACCGGCGGCGGCCCCATGGCTGCGCTCACGTCGGGCGAGATGCCGGCGGTGACGAAGGCCACGATCCGCCCTTCGCCCTCCACCACGGAAAGCGCGCCGAAGCGGGCGTCGAGGAGGCGGCAAGCTTCCGAGACCACCTTCTCGAGGATGGTCTCGAGCTCCAGGCCCTGGCTGATGGCGAGCGCCGCCTGGTGGAGCGCCATCAGCTCCTCGGCCTGCCGTCGCACTCGGCGGCTCTGGATCAAGAGCACGCCGACGACGAACGCCAGCGCGGCCAGCAAGAATCCTGAAAGGGCCAATTGCACCGGGTTCCCTCCCGCTGCCGCAAGCCTACCGGATCGCTCAGCCTCGCGCTTGGAGCACCGCGGCGAGCCTGGAGCCGAGCCAGCCGGCAAGCGGCCCGGAACTCTCGCGCAGCAACGTCTCCTCGCGGCGGGGCCCGGTCGAGACCAGCGAGATCGGCGCTCCCACTTCCTGCTCCAGGCACTCCACATAAGCCCGGGCGCGCTCGGGCAGACGCTCGAACTCGAGGATGCCTGCCGTCTCCTGCCGCCACCCCGGCACCGAGCGGTACACCGGCGCGGCCCGCTCGAGTTCTTCGAGCGAAGCGGGCATGGCGTCGATCTCGCGACCATCGAGGCGATAAGCCGTGCAGATCCGGATCTCCTCGAACTCGTCGAGCACGTCGAGCTTGGTCAGCGCCAGGGCACGAGCGCCGTTGATCCGCCGGGCGTAGCGGGCAGCCACGGCGTCGAACCAGCCGCAGCGGCGAGGCCGGCCGGTGGTGGTGCCGAATTCGTTGCCGCGCCGGCGCAGATGGGCGCCAGCTTCGTCGTGGAGCTCCACCGTGAACGGGCCTCCGCCCACCCGCGTGGTGTAGGCCTTGACCACCCCCAGCACACCGTCGAGCGCCATCGGCGGCACGCCCGAGCCGGTGGCCGCCGCACCGGCGGTGGTGTTCGAGCTGGTGACGAAGGGAAACGTGCCGTGGTCCACGTCGAGGAGAGCTCCCTGGGCTCCCTCGAAGAGCAGGCTCTTGCCCTCTTCGAGCCAACCGACGAGGAGCTGCGCGGTATCGGCCAGGAACGGCGCCAGCCTCTCGCCCCACTCACGGCATTGAGCCAAGAGCGCGCTGGGCTCGGTGGGGCCGCCGGGCAAGCCCGCCGCCGGCCCGGAGAGATCCGCCAGCCGCTGGCCGAGGTTGCTCGCTCCAAGCTCGCCGGCCCGCACGGCCAGTCGCGCCACTTTGCTTTCGTAGGCCGGGCCGATGCCCCGGGAAGTGGTGCCGATCGAGCGGCTGCCGCGGGCTTCCTCGCGGGCGCGGTCGAGCCGGGCGTGGTCCGGCACCAGGATAGGTACCCGGGTGGAGACCCACAAACGCCCCTCCGGCACCACCCCGCCCTGGCGCAGGCGATCGAGCTCGGCGAAGAAGGCGTCCGGAGCGAGCACCATGCCATTGCCCAGCACGCAGTCCACACCGGGATGGAGGATGCCCGAGGGGATCAGGTGCAGGGAGAAGTGGCGGTCGCCGAATTTCACCGTATGGCCGGCGTTGTGACCACCCTGATAGCGCACCACGGCGTCGAACGCCGGGCAGAGCAGATCGACGATCTTGCCCTTGCCCTCATCCCCCCATTGCATGCCGATCACCACCAGATTGGCCATGGCCACCGCCTTTCCCGGCCCGCCCGCGGCAGGCCGGCCGGCACCCTAGCAGAAGCCCCCGGACCCATCAACGGCCGGGGGCGCACGCCGAAACCGAGCCCTGCCAAAACGCGGCCGGCGAGATCCGATCTTGTAGGGGCAGGCCCCCGTGCCTGCCCTCTTCTACAGGAGCGGAGCCAAGTCCAGCATCAAGGCGCGGAAGAGCTGATGGGTGTTGTGCAGCAGATAGAAATGGTCGCCCGCGAACATCCGCACCTGGAAGGCGCAAGTGGTGTGCTCCTTCCAGGCTGCGAGCTCTTCTTGCGAGACGTCCGGGTCCTCGAGGCCGCCGAGTGCCGTGATCGGGCAGGCGAGCGGCGCCTCCGGCCGACAGACGTAGGTCTCGTTGAGCTCGAAGTCGGCGCGGATCAGCGGCAGCAGCATGGCCATCAGCTCCGGATGCTGCAGCACCTCCTCCGGCGTGCCGTTGAAGCTGCGGAGGCGCTCGGTCAGCTCCGGGTCCGGCAGCTTGTGGATCGGCGGCTCGTCGTCTGGAATATGCGGTGCCTCCTTGGCCGAGGCGAACACCAGCCGCGGCCCTTCCCGCCCTTCCCGGCGCAGCCAGCGGGCGAACTCGAAGGCGATCAGCGCCCCCATCGAATGGCCGAAGAACACCGCCGGCCGGTCCAGCAGCGGCGCCAGGCCGGCCGCCAGGGGCTCGATCAGCTCGTCCATGTGACGGAAGGCCGGCTCGTGGAAGCGGCTCGCCCGGCCCGGGAGCTCCACCGGCACCACCTCCACCTCCGGCGGCAGCCCCTTCGCCCAGCCGCGGTAAGCCATGGCCGCACCGCCGGCGAAAGGAAAACAGAACAGCCGCAGCCGGGCCTCGGGATGGGGGCGAACGTAGGCCACCCAGGGATTGCGATGACTCGATGCGCTCACGGCGCCCTGTTGTAGCGCAAAGCCGGCCCCGAGGTCTAGGGCGGGAGGGAGCTTGGCCAGGTCTCGACCCTGCTAACATCCCCACTCGGAAGCGCTCGGGGGCTGGTGCCTCTCGCGGTCTTCAAAACCGTTTGCTCCGTGCCGGTTGCGGCATGGAGGGTGGGTTCGATTCCCATGCGCTTCCGCCATGGTTTTCCCCTCCCGGCCCTCTCCTACCCGCCCTGCACGAAGTGGACGATCTCCAGGTGGTCGCCGGGGGCGAGGGGGGTGGTGGCGTAGCTCGCGCGGGGGAGGATCCGGCCGTTGTGCTCCACGGCCACGGTGCGGGGATCGCGGCCGGCGGCGGCGAGGAGGTCGGCCACCGTGGAGCCGGGCGGCACCTCGCGCGGCTCGCCGTTGACCTCGACGGCGGTCATGCCAGCAGGTGCTTGAGCTCGGCCGAGCCGAGCTGGCTTTCGGCGTTGATGATCAACGCCGCGGCGCCACCCCGCACTTCCGGAATGGCGAAGGCCAGGCGCAGGCGACCTTCGAAGTCGGTGCGGCCACTCGCCAGGGTACGGGCTTCAGCCACGGTGGAGATCAGCCGCACTTCCACCGAAACGTTCTGCACCCCGGCGCCGCTCTTCGAGGAGGAAGCGAGCAGCATCAAGTCCGCTCCCTGGCCGAGGCTCAGATCCCGGTCGCTCTCCACGGCCAAGAGCAGATGCTCCTGCTCGGCCTCGTTCAAGAGGTATTCGAGGATCACCTGGTCGAGCGTGCGCTCGTTTTCGGTGATCTTGGTGGCGGAAAGCAGGTCGTCGCGCAGCTCGGGCTCGCGGAACGAGGTCTCCACCAGCTCGGGCGCCGGGACCGCGGCGCGGGGAGGGGCTGGTGCGGCGGCCGGTTGCGCGGTGGGTACCGAGGAGGTAGTGGTGCCCGGCTTCTTCACGGCGGCCGAGCTGCCGGAGAGCAGGCCCTCGAGCTTGGCGTCGAAGCGGCCCTGTTTGATGGCGGCGATGATCGCCCGGTGCTGGGTCTCCATCATCGCGCTGATCTCCGGCGGCCCCTTGCCCTCGGCCAGGAGCTGGGAGTAGCTCCCCCTCTTGGCCGCCACCACCCGCCCGCCGACGTAGACCAGCGTCTCGATGTAGGGGTTCTCGGTGCCCTTGTCTTCGGTCTGGACGTGGAACACCACATCCCCGTGACGGACATCCGTATTGTAGCCGGGTATCATCTTCGAACTATCAACAAATAGTTTTGGCTCCGACGAAGCCCTATTCTAAAACACACCCGGCCAGCCGGAAGGGTATCTCGGGCACATTTCCCCATCCTAGGAGAAAAGTCCGGAGTTTGCGCGACCTTCGGCCCGTGTTTCGAGAGTGGGCGACCTCGAGCCAAGTGTGACAGAATCCTGGCTCGACTGAGAGACCTCGCGGGTCGTTGCCTGTCCTGGCTCGCCCCCGTACCATCCCACTAGAAGAGCCGCTTTCCCGGCCCTCGCTCGCGGAAAGCCTGCACGCTGCTCGAGGAGGAAAAACCACCATGTCCCAGGAAAACTGCACGCTGGTTCACTACGAGGTCAAGGATGGTGTGGCCTGGCTCACGCTCGACGATCCGCCGGCCAACACCTACACCCACGAGATGATGCGCCAGCTCGACGAAGCCATCTTGAAAGCCCGATTCGACGTCAACGTGCATGTGCTGGTGCTCACCGGCTCGGGCGAGAAGATGTTCTGCGCCGGTGCCAACATCAACATGCTGAAGACCTCCGACCCCACCTTCAAGTACTTCTTCTGTCTCCACGCCAACGAAACGCTCTCGCGCCTCGAGCAGACCCCCAAGCTGGTGATCGCCGCCCTCAACGGCAACACCGTGGGCGGCGGCCTCGAGATCGCCATGGCGGCGGACCTGCGCATCGCGAAGAACGGTGGCGCCAAGTTCGGCCTGCCGGAAGTCTCCCTCGGCGTGCTGCCGGGCACCGGCGGCACCCAACGGCTGGTGCGCATCGTGGGCAAGAGCCGGGCGATCGAGCTGATGGTGACCGGCCGCCTCTTCGGCCTCGACGAAGCCCGCCAGCTCGGCCTGGTCGACCTGGTGTTCGAGGGCGAGGACTTCCTCGGCCAGGTGCAGGCCTACGCCCGCCAGTTCTGCCCGCCGGGCAAGGCCGCCCGCGCTGTGGGGCGGATCAAGCGCAGCGTGCAGTCCGGTGCCGAGATTCCCTTCGAGTACGCCCTGGCCCTGGAACGCGAGCTCCAGCAGCAGCTGTTCCAGAGCGACGACGCCAAGGAAGGTCTCGCGGCCTACGTCGAGAAGCGCGCCCCCCAGTTCAAGATGCGCTAGGCCTTTCGGCTCCCTTCCCGTCGCCGAGTGTGCGTCCACTGCGAAGATCGGGCCGGATTCTCGCAGTGAGCGCACGTTCGGTGAGGTGTCGGTGGTCGACGGCAGACTCCCGTTATGCGCACGCCCTTCATCGGAAGTGAAGCGTTGGCTGCGGGGGTGCTGGCGCCGTACTGGTTTCTCTCGCACAAGCGCCAGAACGCGCTCTTGCTCGCGGCGAGCTACGGCTTGAAGGAGCCTCCGGAGCCGCGTCTCCAGACCGATCCGCGCCAGGACATCCTGTGGGCTGGCGATGGTTAGTGTTAGGATGGGGTCGACAAAGAAAAAATCATAGATAAAGACGCTGAGGATCGAGGCGAACACAGACGGGCCAAGCCCCCAAGTGACGGCGCTAAACAAAACCGCCATGAGAAACAGCAAGGAGAGGTTGGGTAAGGAGAGAAAGGAGCGCAA
>CALMKX010000050.1 GCA_937867335.1 uncultured Acidobacteriota bacterium | reverse complement strand
ACGCTCGTGACGAGCCTGTTCGGAGCGGGGAACCACGGCCTCGGTCCGCCCGAGGTCGACGATGATGTCGCCGCGCTCGAAGCGCTTGACGGTACCGTTCAGGATCTCGCCGATGCGCGGTGCGAATTCGTTGTAGATGTTGTCGCGCTCGGCTTCCCGTACCCGCTGATAGAGCACCTGCTTGGCCGATTGGGCGGCGATCCGGCCCAGTCCGTCGGTCGGGATGGGGAGGTGGATCTCGTCCCCCGCCTGAGCCTTCGGATTGGTCTCCCGAGCCTCGTCCACGCTCCACTCGGCGAGCGGGTCGACCACCTCGTCCACCACTTTCTTGACGATGAAGGCCTCGAAGCGTCCTGTGGCCGGGTCGAGCTTGGCCCGCACCGGCTCCTTGATGCGGTGCTGCTTCTTCGCGGCGGAGGCCATCGCATCCTCGAGCGCAGCGATCCAACGCTCGATGTCGATGTCCTTCTCGCGGGCGACCTGGCGGATGACTTCCGTGATGTTGATGTCGGCAGCTTGTGCTTGGGGCATGCTCTTTGAGTTCCTACTAGAGCTCGATCTCGAGCCTTGCTTTCTGGATCTGCGAAAGGGGGAGCACCAGCCTCTCCCCGGTGTCGGCAATCCGGACTTCGATCTCGCATCCGCCCTCTTCGCGGAAGGACTCGAGACGGCCGGTGATCGTTCGCTTGGTCTTGGCCTCCGGCGCCTGGAAGGTCACTCGCGCCAGCCGGCCGACGAATCGGGCATAGTCCTTCGGGCCGTAAAGCTCGCGGTCGAGCCCAGGCGAGCTGACTTCGAGGGTGTAACGGGCGCGACCGAAGTCCGCCACGTCGAGGACGGCCGAGGCTTGACGCGACACCGCCTCGCAGTCGGCGAGGGTGATGCCTTCATCCGGCCGGTCCAGAACCAGGCGCAGCACAGCGCCAGCGAACTCGATGTGAGCAAGCTCACAGCCTTGGTCCGCCGCGATGCTCTCGAGCTCTGCAACCAGCTCGGGAGGAAGATTTTGGTTCCGGCTCGTCGTAGCCATTCTCTCCGCTTGAGCGGTACCTTACCCCAGGCCCGCCGCTCCCACGCCCCGGGAAACGGCCGACCCCTGGCCGGGAAGCTCTCCAGCTTGGAGCTCCGTGCTTGGGTCGGGAAACAAGGCGCCGCAGCTTTTGCCGCTTCGGCCCCGCCAAGAAAAAACGCAGACAACAAAAAAAGTGGGCAGATGCCCACTTTCTCGGGCGAAGCCAAACTGGCTGCCCGAGTATAGGACAACCGAGGCCAGGAAGCCAAGTCCAGGGAGTCAGGGCTCCGAGTGCCGCTGCTTGCAGTATTCTGCAGGCAGCCATCGAGGTCGGCGAGCTTCACGGTCGGAGGCCAGAACGGTCCGGGATTGGCCGATCCCAAGCCCCCAAGGCGAGCGCCAAAATGGCGCTAGAGCCTCGCCGGGTGGCTCAGGATCGGGCCCTCGTCGCTGGCAACAGGCTTGCTACCGCTTGATGCTGGGCGCAGCGCCCGAACAGAAAGGAGCCGTTCTTCCTATGAGCTTGTCGCGGAGTCGCCAGTTCTTTACCTTCCTGCTTGTCTGCGGTGCGGTGGTGTTCGGCATGGTCCTCGCCGGTGGCATGCAGATGACGCCCACCGCTCAAGGTGGGCCCGCTTCGGTGTCGGCTCCTCTGAATTACAGCGGGAGCTCCTTCCCGGACTTTGCCGACCTGGCGGCGGCCGTGGACCCTGCCGTGGTCTCCATTCGATCCACCAAATTCGACAAGGAAGGCGGTCCTCGGAGCGGCAATCCCTTCGACTTCTTCCTGCAGCCCCGCCCCAAACGCGGTGCTCCGCAAGAGGAGGAGCCGTCCGAGCCGCGACGCTCCGAAGCCGGTGGCAGCGGCTTCGTGGTCAGCGAAGACGGTCTGATCGTCACCAATTTCCACGTGATCCGTGGCGCCAGCGAGATCACTGTCACCCTCGAAGAGCGTGAATTCAAGGCCGAAGTTCGCGGCACCGACCCCTCCACCGACCTCGCCCTCCTGAAGATCAATGCCGGCCATCCGTTGACCTATCTGCGCCTGGGCGACAGCGACGCCCTGCGAGTGGGGGAGTGGGTGATCGCGGTGGGTAGCCCGCTCGATCTCTCCCACTCAGTGACCGTGGGCGTAGTGAGTGCCAAGGGCCGGGCGATCGGGATCAACGACATCTCGTTCGAGAACTTCATCCAGACCGACGCCGCGATCAACTTCGGCAACTCGGGCGGCCCCCTGCTCAACGTACGGGGCGAAGTCGTGGGTATCAACACCGCGATCAACTACGAGGCCGAGAACATCGGCTTCGCGGTGCCGGCCAACACCCTGAAGTCGATCCTGCCGCAGCTGCGCGACACCGGCAAGGTGCGCCGTGGCTACCTCGGGATCAACATCCGCAACCTCGACTGGAAGGCCGCCCAGGCCTACGGTCTGCCTACCACCGAAGGGGCCGTGGTGGCTCAGGTGCTGCCGGGCAAGCCAGCGGACAAGGCCGGCATCCACGCCGAGGACATCATTCTCAAGGTCGACGACCGCAAGGTGAAGACCACTCGCGACCTGATCGACTACGTCTCCTCGCAAGGCCCCACCGCGACGGTGAACCTCGAGGTCCTCCGCGAGGGCAAGAAGATGACCCTCAAGGTGAAGCTCGAGGAGCGCGAGGCACCCAACGAGGGCGACACCACGCCGGCCAAGGAAGGCGAGGAAGGCGGCATCGACTGGCTCGGCCTGCGCTACCAGGATCTCAGCCCGAGTTCGCGCGAAGGACACGGCCTGCCCGACGATCTCAAAGGAGTGCTGGTCACCAACGTTGCCGCGACTAGCCCGCTGTATGAGGAAGGCCTGCGCAACAACGACAGCATCTACGTGATCACGGCCGTCAACGGCCAGCCGGTCTCGAGCGTGGCCGAGTTCGAGAAGGTGGTGAAGAAGGCGAGTTCCGGTTCAAGGCTGCGTCTCTACATCCGCACGTTCTCCGGCCGAGGCGAGGAAAGCGGTCCGATCCTCGCGTATCCCAGCGTGCCGTAGCCCTTCGGCCCGGATCTCCCGAGCGGCTGCCAGCCCCCCCAGGGGTTGGCAGCTGTTTTCGTTTCTGGGCCAGCTCCAAGGCGGGGCTGGTAGACTGCACCGCTTGTTGGGCGTGTCCTGGGAGGTGGTTGCTTGAGCAAGTCGGTGCGAGCCTCGGTCCTGGTGGTGGACGACGAGCGGGCCATCCGCGAGAGCCTGCGCATGATCCTCGAGTACGAAGGCTATCGGGTGGAGGAAGCCGCCAACGGCCCCGAGGGGCTGGCGCGAGTTTCCGAGCGGCCGCCCGACGCGGTTCTCCTCGACGTCAAAATGCCCGAGATGGATGGCCTCGAGGTGCTCACGGCCCTGCGCAGCCGAGGCTACGACATGCCGGTCTTGATCATCACCGGCCACGGCGATGTGCAGACCGCGGTGGAAGCCACTCGCCGGGGAGCGTTCGACTTCTTCGAGAAGCCCCTGCAGCGGGAGCGGGTGCTGCTCTCCCTCGCCAACGGCATCGAGAGCTACCGTCTGCAGCGCGAGAACCGCTCGCTGCGCCTCGAGGCCGACGAGCTGATCGGTGCCTCGGCGAGCATCGCCAGGCTGCGCAGCACGATCGAGAAGGCCGCTCCCACTCCGGCGACGGTGCTGGTCACGGGCGAGAGCGGCACCGGCAAGGAGTTGGTGGCCCGGGCTGTCCACCGCCTGAGCCCCCGTCGCGACCGCGCCTACGTACAAGTGAACTGCGCCGCCATTCCCGAGGAGCTGATCGAGTCCGAGCTGTTCGGCCACGAGAAGGGCAGCTTCACCGGGGCCATCCGCAAGCAGCTCGGCAAGTTCGTGGCCGCCCACGGCGGTACCATCTTCCTCGACGAGATCGGCGATATGTCCGCTCGTACCCAGGCGAAGGTACTCCGCGTGCTGCAGAGCGGGGAGGTCGAGCCCGTGGGCTCGGAGCATATCGACCGCGTCGACGTGCGGGTGGTGGCGGCGACCCACCGGGACCTCGAGAAGGAGATCGCCGAGGGGAGGTTCCGGGAAGACCTGTTCTACCGTTTGAACGTCATCCCGATCCACACGCCAGCTCTGAGAGAGCGAACCGAGGATATCCCCCTGCTGGTGGACTACTTCGTTCGCCGCTACGCCACCGCCAACAACTACCGGCCGAAAAATTTCGCCCCCGAGGCTCTCGCCCACCTCAAGAGTCTGCCTTGGAAGGGCAACGTGCGGGAGCTCAAGAACCTGGTGGAGCGGCTGCTGATCCTCGCCTCGGGCGAGACCATCACGCGGGAGGACGTGGCCTCGGCGGGCGGCAACACCAAGCCGGACGTGCTCTCCGGCTTGCTCGCCGTGCCGACCCTGCGCGACTTCCGGGAACAGGCGGAGCGGGTGTTCCTGGTACACAAGCTCGAGGAGAACGACTGGAACGTGACCCAGACGGCCCAGGCCGTGGACACGCCCAGGAGCAATCTCTACAAGAAGATGGAGCAGTACGACATCCGTCGCAAGGACAGCCCGTGAGCCAACAAGACTTCGACACCGCCGAGCTCGAACGCCTGCTCGCCCAGACCGGCGCGGTGCGCCACGGCCATTTCATCCTCTCGTCCGGGCTCCACTCTCCCACCTATGTTCAATGCGCTCTGCTGCTCCAGCATCCCCAGCATGCGGAGCGGGTGGGCCGGGCCTTGGCGCGGCGCCTGGCTTCGCTGCGCCCGGCTTCGGTGCTGTCGCCGGCCCTCGGCGGCCTGATCATCGGCCACGAGGTGGCACGCGCCCTCCGTGTGCCCTTCCGATTCACCGAGCGGCAGTCTGGAGAAATGACCCTGCGCCGGAGCTTCGAACTCAAGCCGCGGGAGCGGGTGGTGGTGGTGGAGGACGTGATCACCACCGGCAAGTCCACCCGGGAGACTCTCGAGGTGGCGCGGCAGCTCGGAGCGGAGCCCGTGGCGGTGGGCGCCATTCTCGATCGTTCGGGAGGCGTCGCCTCCTTCGAAGTGCCGTTCTTCTCCCTGCTCGCCCTAACGATTCCCACTTACGACCCGGCATCCGGGGCCCCGGAGCCCGATTGGGGCCCCCCCGAGAAGCCCGGGAGCCGGCCGGGCTGACCGCCGCCTCAGAAGCGAGCTGCGCCGGGTCGAGGAGATTCTGGTCATGAGCACGATGTGGTACGTGGCGATCAACGGCCAGCAAGAGGGACCGCTGCCGGAAGAGGAGCTTCTCGGGCGCATTCGCAGCGGCCGGCTGGGGCGAGGAGCTCACGTCTTCACCCAGGGCATGGGTGCGTGGGCGCAGATCGAGTCGCAGGCGCCGTTCGCGGGCTGGCTGGGCTCCGCGCCGCCTCTGCCCCCTCCCGCGCCAGGAGGCTTCGGGCGGGCCCACGAGATCGACTACGAGATCTTCGGCGAGGAGATGCAGTTCGTCGAGATCACGCTCGACCCGGGCGAGGCTTGCATCGCCGAGGCAGGTGCCTTTCTTTTCATGGAGAACGGCATCGAGATGGAAACCGTCTTCGGCGACGGCTCAGGCAAGGACGGCGGCCGCTTCTTCGACAAGCTCCTCGGGGCCGGCAAGCGCCTGCTCACCGGCGAGTCGCTGTTCACCACGGTCTTTTCCAACGCTGGCCAGGGTCGCCGCAAGGTGGCCTTCGCTTCGCCCTATCCCGGCAAGATCGTAGCCGTGGATCTCAAGACTCACGGTGGGACTCTGCTTTGCCAGAAGGACGCTTTCCTCTGCGCCGCCAAGGGCGTGGCTCTGGGGATCGCCTTCCAGAAGAAGCTCGGAGCCGGCCTCTTCGGCGGCGAAGGCTTCATCCTGGAGAAGCTCGAAGGAGACGGCCTGGCCTTCATCCACGCGAGCGGCGTGGTCGTGGAGAAGGTGCTCGGCCCCGGCGAGACCCTCAGGCTGGACACCGGCTGCCTGGTGGCTTTCGAGCCCGGAGTGAACTACGACGTGCAGTTCGTCCCGGGAGTCAAGACCGCGCTCTTCGGCGGGGAGGGCTTGTTCTTCGCCACGCTGACCGGCCCGGGGAAGGTCTGGGTGCAGTCCTTGCCGTTCTCGCGCCTGGCCGGTCGAGTGTGGGCGGCGGCGCCCCAGAACCCGGTCGGCGGTCGGCGGGAGGAGGGGTCGATCCTCGGTGGCTTGGGCAATCTGCTGGACGGCGACTAGAAATTCGGGCGATCAGCCCACCACCGTCTCGACCTTGAGCATCCGTCCCCAGGCGTTTCTGAGGTTCTCCGGTAGGTCGAGCAGCGGGAAGATCTCGCGGACCTCATCGCGGCTGACGTAGGTCCAGATGTCGTCCCACTGGGCGTAGCGCAGCATGTTCGAGATCGCCCAGGCGCGCTGTTCGGAGGGGCCGTCCCTCAAGATCCGGCGGAGCTCCTCGGCGCTGACGTCCGCTTCAGGAAAGAAGTAGAGCGAAGAGAAGGTCGTCGGAGGATCGCCTTCGCGGGTCGGCATGGCCAGCTCAGTATAACGACGGTCGTGCTTCCGGCAAAGGGGGAGTAACCCGTGCTGCCTCTTCGGCGCCTTCCGAGGCTCCGGCCGGCAGCGGCTCAGAGAGGCCGGCGCCGAGGCTCGGAAGGCGGGTCTGGAGGCGGCGTCTTTTCCGATCGCGAAGGGCCCGGCCCACCCTTGACAGCCGAACGGGGCCTGAATATCCTTTGCCCCTCTGAGCGAGCGGGAATAGCTCAGTGGTAGAGCACAACCTTGCCAAGGTTGGGGTCGCGGGTTC